>JBLNBU010000085.1:0-6576 GCA_050260215.1 Actinomycetota bacterium | reverse complement strand
CCCTTGTGGCCAGCCGCTCGGGGGGCAGCCACGGGCCGGGGCCGCCCGGGTGCCCAAGGGCCAGGGCAAAGCGTCTGTCGCCGGGCAGGCCGGTGCCGGCGATCAGGTGAATGCCGTCCAGTTCTTCGCCGGACAATCCCTTGACCGGGTAACGGATGATCTGGGCAAGGTGCGCGGGGCCGGCCATGCCCGTAAAGATGGGATCGTGCGGCCCGGCCCGGCAATTGCCCCGAAGAGGGGTCAGCCGCAGGCGCGCATGGCGGGGCGGGCGCGGTGCAGGACCACCCGGTGTCCGCGGAAGGACAGGCGCCGGTCGGCCGAGAGCCTTCGGAGCAGGCGCGAGATCACTTCCGAGCGCGAGCCCACCATGGCCCCCACTTCCCGCCAGCTGATCGGCAGGGTCAGCGCCACGTCGCCGTCGGACTGGCCTTCGCCCAACTGGCCGGCCAGCATCTCGAGCACCCCCATCACCCGCTCGGACAGGTCGCCGCAGCACAGGCGGAAGATGGCGTCCTCGGATCGGCGCAACTCTTCGCAGCCGCGCTGCAACAGGTTCAGGCCCAGCAACGGGTCGTCGGCGATGGCCGCCTTGACGGTGGCCGTCGACACCAGGCAGGCCTGCACCGGGGTGAGCGCACGCGCCGAGCCGTTGTGGAGCTCGCGGCCCAGCAGGCCCGAATGGGGAAGAAGGGCGCCGGGCTCGACGATGCGCAGGATGGCGAACTGCCCATCCTCGTCGACCCGCTCCATCGCAACCAGGCCCGACAGCAGCACGTGGATGCCCTCGACCGGGTCCCCCTGGTGGTAGAGATGCTCGCCCTTGTCCAGCCGGCGGTTGCACCACGCCTTGGGAAACGGACATCCGTCCGCCACCGCCCCTTTCCGGACTGTGGCGCCGGGACAATGTCGCGAAAATTCGCACATGGTCGGCACCCTTTCCCTTCGCCCGCGGAAAGGATGCCGTCTGGAAATGGACTTATTCAAGGCGGTGCGGTGGCGTAACCCCGAGGAATAAGCCGCTCCTTGTTCCTTCGAACTATGCGGCCCGCCTTTTGTCCGGGCGGGCCGCGGGAAGCCGTCCGATCAGGACAACAGCGGCGTCGACGGGCACATGAGCGGCGAAGGTGCCGTGTCGCGGCACAACTCGGCCAGCCCGGCCAGACGCGGGCGGCGCGACCAGTCGGTGTTGCGGATCATCGCCGGGCCGCCGCGGCCGTGGGCGATCTCGCCCAGGATGCCGCCGCCGGCGAAGCTGGGTGCGGCCTTGCCGCCCATGAACCATTCCGGGTCGCACGGGCAGCGGGCCCAGGGCAGGCCGGCGATGCGGCAGGCGGCGACGCCGCCGGTGACGTCGCGATCGGCCGACAATTCCTGGGCCAGGCAGATGCCGGCCTGGTCGTCGCTGAGTTCCAGCGCGCCGCCCTCGACCGCCCAGCCGCCGCGGCTGGCATAGCCGGCAACCATGGCGCCGCCTTGGAAGTGGCAGGCCAGCAGGCTGTAGCGGCCGTCCTCGCCCAGCGCCATCAGGGCCTCGCACACCATGCCGGACTTCCGGTCGACGGTCGTGGCGAACCAGTTGCCGCACATTTCGGCCGCGTCCAGCGGACGGGCCTCGACCGCCGAGCGCGCCGCCGAATAATCCATCTCGAACATCGCCTGCCTCCCTGCAGCTTCGCTGTCTGCAGGAACGCTAATATGCCGGATGGATAAAAGGCAAGAAAAACCAAGGGGTAATACCGTCGTGTATTTTGCCATGACATTGTGCGGCGCAGTATAGGGCAAGGGTTATGTTGCGGCGCAACATGGATCCCGAAAGTATTCATTTCGGCCAAGGCGGACGGTGCGAAGCGCGGTTGCGGCCCAGCGGTTCCGCCCCATATTCTGGACCGCAGAAATCGAGGGGTTTCCCGGCTGCTGCCTGAGGCGGGGCGGGGAAACCTCGTCGTGCGGAGGGTTCCATGGATTTCGAGAAATACACCGAGCGGTCGAAGGGGTTCATCCAGTCGGCGCAGACGCTGGCCATGCGCCGGGGCAACCAGAGGCTGATGCCCGAGCACCTGCTCAAGGTGCTGCTCGACGACAAGGAGGGGCTGGCCGCCAACCTGATGCGCGCCGCCGGCGCCGATCCGGTCCGCGCCCTCAAAGAGGTCGACGCTGAGCTCGACAAGCTGCCCAAGGTCGAGGGCCCGGGCGCCGGCCAGGTCCATCTGGGGCCCGAGCTGGCCCGCGTGCTGGACCAGGCCGAGCAGATGGCCGAGAAGGCGGGCGATTCCTTCGTCACCGCCGAGCGCATGCTGCTGGCGCTGTCCATGGCCGCCGGCACCGCGACCGCCCGCATCCTGACCGCCGCGGGGCTTTCACCCCAGGGCCTCAACCATGCCATCGAGCAGGTGCGCAAGGGCCGCAAGGCCGATTCCGCCTCGGCCGAGGACCAGTACGATGCGCTGAAGAAATACGCCCGCGACCTCACCGCCGCGGCCCGCGACGGCAAGCTCGACCCGGTGATCGGCCGCGACGAGGAGATCCGCCGCACCATCCAGGTTCTGTCCAGGCGCACCAAGAACAATCCGGTGCTGATCGGCGAGCCGGGCGTCGGCAAGACCGCCATCGTCGAGGGCCTGGCCATCCGCATCGTCAATGGCGACGTGCCCGAGGGGCTGAAGCACAAGAAGCTGATGGTGCTGGACCTCGGCGCGCTGGTGGCCGGCGCCAAGTTCCGCGGCGAGTTCGAGGAGCGCTTGAAGGCGGTGCTGACCGAGGTGACCGCGTCGGAAGGCGAGCTCATCTTGTTCATCGACGAGATGCACACCCTGGTCGGTGCCGGCGCCGCCGAGGGCTCCATGGACGCCTCCAACCTGCTCAAGCCGGCGCTGGCCCGCGGCGAGCTGCACTGCATCGGCGCCACCACGCTCGACGAGTACCGCAAGCATGTGGAGAAGGACGCCGCCCTGGCTCGGCGTTTCCAGCCGGTGTTCGTCTCCGAGCCGTCGGTAGAGGACACGGTGTCGATCCTGCGCGGGCTGAAGGAGAAGTACGAGCTGCACCACGGCGTACGCATCGCCGACGGAGCCCTGGTCTCGGCCGCGGTGCTGTCCAACCGCTACATCACCGACCGCTTCCTGCCCGACAAGGCCATCGACCTGGTCGACGAGGCGGCAAGCCGCCTGCGCATGCAGATCGATTCCAAGCCCGAGGCACTGGACGAGTTGGACCGGCGCATCGTCCAGCTGAAAATCGAACGCGAGGCGCTGAAGAAGGAGAGCGACATCGGCGCTCGCGAGCGCCTGGGCCGGCTCGAGACCGAGCTGGCCGAGCTCGAACGCCAGTCCGCCGACATGACCGAGCGCTGGCGGGCCGAGAAGCAGGACCTGGCCTCGGCCACCGGGGTCAAGGAACAACTGGACCGCGCCCGCGTCGACCTGGAACGCGCCATGCGCCAGGGCGACTGGGCCAAGGCGGCCGAGATCCAGAACGGCCTGATCCCCGAGCTGGAGCGCCGCCTGGCGCGGGCCGACGGCGGCGAGCACCGCATGCTGGCCGAGACGGTGACCGACGAGCACATCGCCTCGGTGGTGTCGCGCTGGACCGGCATTCCGGTCGAAAAGATGCTGGCCGGCGAGCGCGAGAAGCTCCTGGACATGGAAAACCGCCTCAAGGCCCGGGTCATCGGCCAGGACGAAGCGCTGGTGGCGGTAGCCAATGCGGTGCGCCGGGCCCGCGCCGGCCTGCAGGATCCCAACCGGCCCATCGGCTCGTTCCTCTTCCTCGGCCCGACCGGCGTGGGCAAGACCGAGCTGACCAAGGCCCTGGCCGAGTTCCTGTTCGACGACGAGCAGGCCATGGTGCGCATCGACATGTCCGAGTACATGGAAAAGCACGCGGTCGCCCGCCTGATCGGGGCGCCGCCCGGCTATGTGGGCTACGAGGAGGGCGGCGCGCTGACCGAGGCGGTGCGTCGGCGCCCCTACCAGGTCGTGCTGTTCGACGAGGTCGAGAAGGCGCACCCCGACGTGTTCAACGTGCTCCTCCAGGTGCTCGACGACGGTCGGCTTACCGACGGGCAGGGGCGCACGGTCGACTTCCGCAACACGCTGATCGTGCTGACCTCCAACCTGGGCTCCGAGGTGCTGGCCAACCAGGAGGAGGGCCACGATTCGGCCGAGGTGCGCGATGCCGTGATGGAGGTGGTGCGCTCCGCCTTCCGCCCCGAATTCCTCAACCGCCTGGACGAGATCTTGCTGTTCCACCGCCTGTCGCGCCCGCACATGGCGGGGATCGTAGACATCCAGCTGGGCCGGCTGCGCAAGCTGCTGGCCGACCGCTCCATCGAGCTGGTGCTCGACGACGCCGCCAAGGCCTGGCTGGGCGACAAGGGCTACGACCCCATCTACGGGGCGCGGCCGTTGAAAAGGGTGATCCAGCGCTCGCTGCAGAACCCCCTTGCCTCGGCCATCCTGGAGGGCCGCATCAAGGACGGCGACACCGTCCGCGTCGGTGCCGGCAGCCGCGGCCTGACCATCGACGGCCGCGAGATCGCCGAATGATCGTCACGGCGCTTTATATTAGACATAGCTGTTATGCAATGATGCCGGGGACATGGGGCTTTTCGCGCGCCAAGCCTCCGTGCTAGAAGGCGGCCCTCGCACCGAGACTGGGCCGGCGCCCTGTCCCCTCCCCCCCTAAATGGGGCGCCGCCCGGGTTCCGGGGTCTCCGCTCACCAGCGGGGACCCCGGTCACTCCCTCCAAGCATCAATCCGTCACATGTCCAGCGCCCGCGAGGCCGAGGGCCTCTAATTCGTCAACTGGCCCGGCTTGGAGCCGGTGGCGGCGATGTGCGTCGACGGCGGGATCTTGGCCAGCAGGGTGTCGGCCTGCTTCTTCAGAGCCAGGAAACGATCCAGCTCGCGGCCCGCAAGCTTGGTGCCGGTGGGCATCTTGATGCTCATCGGGTTGACCTGGGCGTTGCCGATCATGACCTCGTAGTGCAGGTGGGGGCCGGTGGCCCGCCCGGTGGCGCCGACATAGCCGACGATCTGGCCCTGCAGGATGCGCTTGCCCGTGTGGATGCCCTGGGCGAAGCGGCTCATATGGGCATAGGCGGTGGCGTAGCCGCTGGAATGGCGGATGCGCACATAGTTGCCATAGGCGCCGTTGGACCCGGCCATCTCGATGGTGCCGTCGCCGGCGGCCATGATGGGGGTGCCGGTGGGGACGCCGAAGTCGATGCCCTTGTGCATCTTGCTGTAGCCCAGGATCGGATGGTGGCGCATGCCGAACCCCGAGGTGATCTTGGCGCCGTCCACAGGGGTCTTCAGCAGCGCCTTCTTGACGCTTTCGCCCTTGGGGTTGAAGTACTCGACGGTGCCCACCGAGTCCTCGTAGCGGTACATGGCGATCGGGCTGCCCGACAGGGTGACCGCGGCGAACAGCATCTCGCCGTGGCGCACCAGCTTGCCCTTGGCGTCGTAATAGCCCTCGAACATCACCTCGAAGCCGTCGCCGGCCTGGATGTCGCGCTGGAAGTCGACGTCATAGGACAGCGCCCGGATCATGCCGATCACCACCGGGGCGGGCACGCCCGCGGTCAGCGCGCTGTCGAACAGGCTGGTCTTGATCGACCCCGTATAGTGGGCGATCTGCCGGCTGACCTGGCGCTTGGCCTCGTGCGGCCCGAAGCCGCGGTCGGGACGGCGCTTGGCGCCGACCTCGCGGATGGGATCGGCGTTCAGGCTGAGCTGGTTGAAATCGCCGACGCCTAGGCCGTGGCTGGGGCGCTCGAAGGTAACCGTCACCTTCTGGCCGGCGCGGAGGTTGCGGGGATTATAGAGGTCGGTCATGGCGTCGATGGCCTGGTTGGCCTCGGCCGCCTCGACGCCGGCGCGCAGGAGCAGGTCCATCAAGGTGTCGCCCGAGCCGGCCTGGACGACCCGTTCGACCGGACGGCCCAGTTGGTCCTCGATCTCGCTGTCGGTGGTGGCGGGCTCGGCCGCGGCGTGGCGCTCGACGTCGGCGTCCACATAGGCCGGCGGCTGGGTCTCCAGGCTGGTCGAGCCGTCGCCGAAGTGGACGAAGGGCCGGGCCGCCAGCCAGACCCCGCCAATCACCACGATGGCAGGGACGATGGCCTTGAGGCTTCGCTTCAGTTTGGCGTTGACGTAACAACCCAAAGGTTCAACCCCGCCTAGCCGGACGTGCTGCAACCTTATGGCAGAGCCATGTTCGCCAAGGCAAGGTCAAATCACCTCATTTTGCGCTTGACTGTGACGTTCCGGCACGGCCTGCCCAAGACTTCGCCGGCGGCCGCGCGCCGGCCCACTATGCTGGAATTCGTCTATTCAAGGCGCGAAAGCGGCGTGTTCCCTGGACAGGGCGAGGGGCGGCGACCACATGGGGTGTTTCACCGATGCCGGTCTCCGAAAAAATCCCGGAAATTTGGTTTGACAGGGGTCCTCGGTGTTGGGTATAAGCCGGCCTCCCGACGCGAGGAACTCGCTGGCGGGGCGGTCCTGAGGGGCCGGTGAGGCTGGGTTCTCCGGTCTCTGCTGTTTGACAAGTGAAGAAGACAGGAAGGGATG
>JBLNBU010000084.1:0-2533 GCA_050260215.1 Actinomycetota bacterium | reverse complement strand
TGCTGGCCGCCTTGTCGAGGCCGCGCCTGCTCAAATCCTTCGCCCGCCGCCTCGGCTACCTGGACGACTGCCACGAGGCGCGGACCATCGTCGCCGGCTGGCTGGCACCCGGCGGTCGCCTGGGTGAGCTGACGGCCGAGGATACCGAAGGCTGGGACCTCCTGCAGTCCGTCGCCCCGGTCGCCCCCGAACTCGCCCTGGCTGCGATCGAGCGGGCGATGGCGGGGCCCTGTCGAGATGATCTTCTGGTGCCGACCTTTCGTCGCCGGGAGACCATTATCCACTTGCTGTGGTCGATCGCCTGGGACGCCTTGCATTTCCGCCGTTGCGCGCTGGCGCTCTCGAAGCTGGGCGCTCCGGAAGCAGATGGGAACAACGGCAATGCCGCTTTTAAGGCCTTGTTCCAGATCGTGGGCTCCGGCACCCATGCACCGCTGGACGCACGCCTTGAAGTGGTTGCCGAGCTTCTGTCCGCAAACCGACCGGTGGGGCTGGTGGCGGTGGATGGCATGTTCGCCAGCCGTTGGCTCTCCCCGCCCTATGACTGCGAATTCGGCAGCCGCAGGCGTGACTTCGGGTGGTGGCCATCAAGCCGCTGCGAAGTCAGTGCCTGGTATGCGAGGGTGCTCGCGTTCACCGAGACCGAGTGCGGGCTGAACCCCGCGGAAGTGCGCTCGGTGATCGCCGCCCATATGGCGGACCTGTGCGCAGTCGGCCGCGACGTGGCGGAAGCGGTCATCGCCACCGCCAACCGGTTGGCCAGCCACGGCTTCTGGCCAGAGGGCTGGGTTGCGATCCGTACCGCGATGCGCATGCTCAGAAATGCTGATGCTCCGACGGACGATCTTCGTCGTCTGGAACGGCGCCTGCGTCCATCCACTCTCGCGCAGCGGGTCCAGGTCTACGTGCAAATTCCGGCGCACGGGGTCTTCGACCTGGTTGATGGGGAAGACGATCCGGTAGAGGGGTGGGAACGCATCTTCGCTTCCATCGTCGAATTGGGCCGGGAATCCGCCCCGTGTCCCGACGTGCTGGGTCCGCTGTTGCCGTCGCTGTTCGCCGGTTCGACAGGGCGTGGATGGCCCTTCGGCATCGGGCTGGGACGGGGGGCGGCGAACCCGACCGGGTTGTGGGCGTGGCTCAAGGCGGCCTTCACTGCACCGGCCACCCAGGGAAACGGGCTGAACATCATCTGCGGCTTCCTGCATGGCCTGTCGGAGCGTGATCGGGCGCTGACAAATGCCTTTCTCGACGAGGCGGTTACCGATCCCCTGATGGGTCCCTTCCTCCCCACTCTGCAGCGGGCGACCGGCGTCGACGCAGGCGCCATCGACCGCCTTATCCGTGCCGCCGGGCTGGGGCTGGCCGATGCCTGGCAATTCGATCTCCTGCCGCTCGACAGTGTGGCACCGGAGGAGGTCTGCCGGCTGCTGCATTCAATTGCCGCCATCCCGGGAAAGGGAGGCTGGGCGGCACTTCAGGTGCTGGCGCATTATCTCGACGACAAGCCGTCGCCCATCGATCCGCGGATCGCGGCTTGCGGCCAAGCTGTTCTCCGAACCCTGGTCTTCGGGGAGCCGCATTCGAATATGGCCGACTATTATTTGGCCCGGATGATCGAAAAATGCCTGGTCGGCGAAGGGGCGCGCGAGGCTGCGCGGGAACTGTGCGCCAACATGGCTGTGGCGCTTCGTGGTTCACCCGTCACCGCCCGTTGGCCTGAGGCGATGGGAATGCTGTTGCAGTACCAGCCGATGCCGGCATTGGATGCCTTCCTGTTGGCCTCGGAGGAATTCAGGCGCCCGCGACTGTTGCAATCGGACCGCCGGCGAGACCCCCTCGCCATGCCCGCAGCGGTGCTGATGGAGTGGGCGGACCTGGACCCGGAAACCCGCTTGCCGATCCTTGCCGCCTCCGCCCCTCTGTTCGCCGTCGACGGCACTCCGGCCCCCATTCTGTTGGCCCTGCTGGAGCGCGTGCCGGGCCATGAAGATATCCTCAGCGCCATGTCCCGCAACCTCTCTACCGCGGGCGGAATGCTCGAGGACCTTGTCGCCACATGCGAAAGGCGCTCGGAAGGTATGCGGAGCTTGTTCGGACATTCCAACCCGACGGTGGCCGCGTGGGCTTGCCGAGCCGCGGCCACTCTGGCGGAACAGGCGAATTCATGGCGCTCCCACCGAAGGGAGCGGGACGAAGCGTTTGAGTAGCCGTCTTCTGGGGAGCAGTGAGGTGGCGATGGCCGTGTGGCCGATAACTGCGAATTATCGCCATGATCAGCATCATCGTTTTGTTCCATCGCGGGAGCAGCTTCCTGAAGCTGTGCTTAGATAGCCTGCTGCGCACCACCGGCACTGACGTCGAAATTCTCGTGCTGATGAACAATGCCGACCGTCGGGAAATTGAACTCGATTTGCCTGATCCGCGCATTCGCGTGGTGCGCATCGAGGAAAACCTAGGATATGCGCGTGCGGCCAACGCCGGCGCGGCGGCGGCGCGTGGCGACTATCTGGTGTTCACCGACCACGACGTG
>JBLNBU010000083.1:0-3876 GCA_050260215.1 Actinomycetota bacterium | reverse complement strand
GCCGCCGGCCAGCTTCTTGAACTTCACCAGGGCGAAGTCGGGCTCGATGCCGGTGGTGTCGCAATCCATCACCAGGCCGATGGTGCCGGTGGGCGCCACCACGGTGGCCTGGGCGTTGCGGAAGCCGTGCTTCTCGCCGCCGGCCAGGGCGTCGTCCCAGGCCTGGCGGGCCGCGATCACCAGGTCGGCGTCGGGGCAGTTGTCGGCATCCAGCGGCACCGGGGTGACCGACAGGCCCTCATAGCCGCCGCCCAGGCCATAGGCGGCGCGGCGGTGGTTGCGGATGACCCGCAGCATGTCGTTGCGGTTGCGGGGGAAGCCGTCGAAGGCGCCCAGCTCGCCGGCCATCTCGGCCGAGGTGGCATAGGACACGCCGGTCATCAGGGCGGTGATGGCGCCGATCAGCGCGCGGCCCTTGTCGCTGTCATAGGGCAGGCCCGAGGCCATCAGCAGGCCGCCGACATTGGCGTAGCCCAGGCCCAGGGTGCGGAACTCGTAGGACAGCTCGGCGATGCGCGGGCTGGGGAACTGGGCCATCAGCACCGAGATTTCCAGCACCATGGTCCACAGCCGCACGGCGTGGCGGAAGCCCTCGATGTCGAAGGTGCCGTCGGCCTGGCGGAACCCCATCAGGTTGAGCGACGCCAGGTTGCAGGCGGTGTCGTCGAGGAACATGTACTCCGAGCACGGGTTGGACGCGTTGATACGACCCGACTCGGGGCAGGTGTGCCACTCGTTGATGGTGGTGTCGAACTGGATGCCCGGGTCGGCGCAGGCCCAGGCGGCCTCGCCGATCTGCTCCCACAACTCGGCCGCCTTCAGGGTCTTGGCCTTGGGCGACGAGCGGTACTTCAGCTCCCAGTCGCGGTCCTCGGTTACGGCGTTGAGGAAGTCGTTGGTGACGCGCACCGAGTTGTTGGAGTTCTGGCCGGAAACGGTCAGGTAGGCTTCCGAATCCCAGTCGGTGTCGAAGACGGGGAAGTGGATTTCGGAATAGCCCTGGCGGGCGAACTGGATCACCCGCTGGATGTAGTTCTCAGGGATCTGGGCGCCGCGGGCCCCAAGGATCGCCTGGCGCAGGCGCTTGTTGCGCTTGGGGTCGAAGCGGGCTTCGCCGTCTTCGCCGTCCCACTCGCGGCAGGCGGCCATCACCTCGTTCATGTGCTTGGAAGCCAGGCGCGAGCCGGCGACCAGCGCGGCCACCTTCTGCTCCTCGACCACTTTCCAGTTGACGAACTTCTCGATGTCGGGATGGTCGACGTCGACCACCACCATCTTGGCGGCGCGCCGGGTGGTGCCGCCCGACTTGATGGCGCCGGCGGCGCGGTCGCCGATCTTCAGGAAGCTCATCAGGCCCGACGACTTGCCGCCGCCCGACAGGCGCTCGCCCTCGCCGCGCAGCTTGGAAAAGTTGGTGCCGGTGCCCGAGCCGTACTTGAACAGGCGGGCTTCGCGCACCCACAGGTCCATGATGCCGCCTTCGTTGACCAGATCGTCCTCGATTGCCTGGATGAAGCAGGCATGCGGCTGCGGATGCTCGTAGGCCGACTTGGACTTGACCAGCTTGCCGGTCTTGTAGTCGACGTAGTAGTGGCCCTGGCCGGGGCCGTCGATGCCGTAGGCCCAGTGTAGGCCGGTGTTGAACCACTGCGGGCTGTTGGGGGCGCCCATCTGCTTGGCCAGCATGGCGCACATCTCGTCATAGAACGCGCGCGCGTCGTCCTCGGCCTCGAAATAGCCGCCCTTCCAGCCCCAATAGGTCCAGGTGCCGGCCAGCCGGTTGAACACCTGCTTGGCGCTGTTCTCGCCGACGGCGCGGCCCTTCTCGGGCAGCTTGCCCAGGGTATCGCTGTCGGGCTCGTGGCGGCACAGCCACTCGGGCACGCCCTTTTCGGCCACGCGCTTCAGCGCCGCCGGCACGCCGGCCTTGCGGAAATACTTCTGGGCCAGCACGTCACAGGCCACCTGCGACCAGTCGGCCGGGACCTCGATGTCGCTCTGCGAGAAGACGACCGAGCCGTCGGGGTTGCGGATCTCGCTGGTCGCGGTGCGGAACTCGATACCGGCGTAGGGCGACTGCCCGGCCTTGGTGTAATGACGCTGGACCCGCATGATTCCCCTCTGCTTTCTTGGTGCTTCGGTCGTTGCTGGTCGGAAGGGCGCCACGACGCAAAGGCCGCGATCCCGCGACCTTTCCCCGCTGCGCCGGTCCACAATATGTTGTGGCTATCCCCCCGACGGACACACACGCTATGTCAGTCCGCCGAGGTCGTCAAGATATAGTTCCGTTGTGCATGTGCGAACACGATATACGGGGTATATACCTTATATTGTGTTGAATTTTTCCATAATTGCCCACCGGTGGCGGCATGGATCGGCGGGAGCGGCGGCGCTAGACGCCTCTGGACGGGGCGGGCGGGTTTTGCCATAGTCCGGGCCTGCATTTCCTTGATCCTGCCGAGGGGCACATGACGACGCTGGGCACGCTTCTGTACACCTGGACCAAGGGCAAGCGGGTCGGCACCGACGTCGCCGGCAACCGCTATTATGTCGAACGCAGCGCGCCCAAGGGCCGGCGGGCGAAGCGCTGGGTGCTGTTCAACGGCCCGGTCGAGGCCTCCAAGGTGCCGCCCGAGTGGCACGCCTGGCTGCACTACACCGCCGAGGAGCCGCTGACGGACGTCAACCGCAAGCCCTGGCAGCAGCCGCACCAGCCCAACAAGACCGGCACCGCCGAGGCGTACCTGCCTCCGGGCCACGACCTGATGGGCGGCAAGCGCGAGCGCGCCACCGGCGACTACGAGGCCTGGCAGCCCTGATCATGGCGGGGGGACCGATGGTGACCAAGGGCGGGGATCGCGACATCGTCATCGGCGCCATCGTCGTGCTGGTGGGCGCCGCGCTGTTCGCCATGGCCTATTCGGTCGGCGGCAAGAGCCAGCCCAAGGGCGACGGCTATACCCTGACCGCCCGCTTCCACAAGGCCGACGGCATCACCGTCGGCAGTGCCGTGCGCCTGTCCGGGGTGCCGGTGGGCCGCGTGATCGACCTGGAGCTGGACGACACCTACCGGGCCGTCACCACGCTGCAGCTGGCCCGCAACGTGGCGCTGACCGACGATACGGCGGCGGCCATCCAGACCGACGGCCTGTTGGGGGCCAAGTACATCGAGCTGAAGCCGGGCGGCGACGAGGCGGTGCTGAAGCCCGGCTCGGAAATCCGCTACACCCAGGACGCGGTGGTGGTCGAGGATCTGCTGCAGATGATCATCCAGCAGGGGCGCGCCAAGCGCGGCTATCTCGACAAGCCGGTGCCGTCGCTGACCAAGTGAGGACGAACCGATGGGACGCAACCTGATCGAAACCATCATGGGGGCGGTGGTGTTGGCGGTTGCCGCCTTCTTCCTCGTCTTCGCCTACTCGCACGCCTCGGTGAAGAAGATCGAGGGCTACGAGGTCGTCGCCGCCTTCAACGGGGTGGGCGGGCTCGAGACCGGCGCCGACGTCAAGATCAACGGCATCAAGGTCGGCACCGTCACCTCCCAGGCGCTCGATCCGCAGACCTTCAACGCGGTGATCAAGCTGGCCATCACGCCGTCGGTGCAGTTGCCGTCCGACACGGTGGCCAGCATTTCCAGCGAAGGGCTGCTGGGCGGCAAGTTCGTCAAGCTCGAGCCCGGCAAGTCGAAGCAGACCGTGCCGGCCGGCGGCACCCTGGCCAAGACCAAGGACTTCCGCTCCATCGAGGAGATGGTGGGCGAGCTGATCTTCCTGGCCACCGCCGACAACGCGGCGCCCGAGGCCGCCCCGGCCACGCCCGAGGCCGCTCCGGCCGTGCCGCCGGCCCAGCCCGAGGCAGCCCCCGCCGCCAAGCCAT
>JBLNBU010000082.1:0-21654 GCA_050260215.1 Actinomycetota bacterium | reverse complement strand
CTTCCCCAACGGCCTGGTGGACTTCCTGTCCGCCGTCGCCAAGGGCCGTCCGCTGGTCACCCGCGGCTTCTTCGCCGGCACGTCGCCCCTGGCCGACGACATGGGCCAGGTGGAGTGGGCGGTGGCGTGGCCGGACGACGACGAGGACGGCTTCACCAACACCTACTGCAACACCGTGCCGACGCCCGAGGGCGGCACGCACGAGATGGGCTTCCGTACCGCGCTGACCAAGTCGCTGCGCGCCTATGGCGAGCTGGTCGGCAACAAGAAGGCGGCGCAGATCACCGCCGAGGACGTGATGGGCGGCGCCTGCGTGCTGCTCAGCCTGTTCATCCGCGATCCGCAGTTCCAGGGCCAGACCAAGGAAAAGCTGGCGAGCCCGGAGGCCGTGCGCCTGGTCGAGAACGCGGTCAAGGACCACTACGACCACTGGCTGTCGGGAGACACCGAATCATCCAAGGCGCTGCTGGCGCGCCTGATCGACAAGGCCGAGGAGCGGGCGCGCCGCCGCCAGGCCAAGGAAATGAACCGCAAGACGCCGACCAAGCGGCTCCGGCTGCCCGGCAAGCTGGCCGACTGCTCGCGCTCGGTCAACGTCGGCACCGAGATCTTCCTGGTCGAGGGTGATTCGGCCGGCGGCTCGGCCAAGCAGGGCCGCAACCGCGAGACCCAGGCGATCCTGCCGCTCAGGGGCAAGATCCTCAACGTCGCCTCGGCCTCGACCGACAAGCTGAAGGCCAACCAGGAACTGAAGGACCTGATCGAGGCCCTGGGCTGCGGCGTGCGCGACGGCTACGACGACGAGAAGCTGCGCTATGAGCGGGTCATCATCATGACCGACGCCGACGTCGACGGCGCCCACATCGCCAGCCTGCTGATGACCTTCTTCTACCAGGAAATGCCGAACCTGATCCGCAACGGCCACCTGTTCCTGGCCATGCCGCCCTTGTACCGCCTGGCCCACGGCCAGACCGTCACCTATGCCCGCGACGACGCCCACAAGGACGAGCTGATGAAGACCGCCTTCGCCGGCAAGAAGAACATCGAGATCAGCCGGTTCAAGGGCCTGGGCGAGATGCCACCGGCCCAGCTGAAGGAAACCACCATGGACCCGGCCAAGCGCATCCTGATCAAGGTGACCATCCCGTCGGGCCGCACCGAGGAAGACCACGAGGAAGCCAAGGAAGTCGCCCGCCTGGTCGAAAGCCTGATGGGCAAGAAGCCCGAACTGCGCTTCCAGTTCATCCAGGAACGCGCCCGGTTCGCGGGTGATCTGGACGTGTAGGGGGAGTTGTGGGGGGACACGGTTAGTGTCCCCGCACCGGGCATTACAAAGCGCTCCTCGCCACGGCCCGCGAGTTGAGCCATGTCACGGTCGAGGTCCACGCTTGGTTGGCTGATCGGGAACCCCGGCCGTATGCTTGAGCTTTTGAAGTCATGGGCCAGGTCCGCCAAGCGCGACATCCTGGTCCTGCATCTGGCAGGCCGCGACCCTCGGGTTCCCTGGTACGCGAAAGCCTTGGCCGTCGCGACGCTGGCCTACGCCCTAAGCCCCATCGACCTGATCCCAGACTTCATCCCCGTGCTCGGGTATCTTGACGACCTCATCATCGTTCCCGCAGCCATCTTGCTGACCATGCTTCTGGTTCCCCCGGCCGTCGTGGCGGAACTGCGGGAAGAGGCGTCCAGGAGACTGGCGGACCGGCTTCCCGGCAGTCGCTGGGGCGCGGTGGTGGTCGTTTCCCTCTGGGCGGTGCTTGCCGTGGCGTTGATGAAGGCGTTGTCCATCCGCATCTGACCCCGTCCGTGCCCCCTCCCCGGCGCGCACGCCTCACACCGCCCTAACCTCCGCCAGGAACCCGTCGATGCGGCGCTTGAGGCCCTCGGCGTCGGTGGCCAGGTTGCGGGAGGCGTCGAGGACCTCGTGGGCGGCGGCGCCGGTCTGGTCGGCGGCGGCCTGGACGCCGACGACGTTGGTGCTGACGTCGGCGGTGCCGGCGGCGGCCTGTTCGACGTTGCGGGCGATCTCGCTGGTGGCGGCGTGCTGTTCGTCGACGGCGCTGGCGATGCCGGCCGAGATGGTGCCGACCTCCTCGATCACCCGGACGATGCCTTCGATGGTGGCGACGACGCGGCCGGTCTGTTGCTGGACGGCGGCGATCTGCTGGCCGATCTCCTCGGTGGCCTTGCCGGTCTGGTTGGCCAGCCCCTTGACCTCGCCGGCGACCACCGCGAAGCCCTTGCCGGCCTCGTCGGCCCGCGCCGCCTCGATGGTGGCGTTCAAGGCCAGCAGGTTGGTCTGGGCGGCGATGTCGTTGATCAGCATCACCACGTCGCCGATCTTCTGCACCGTGGCGGCCAGTTCCGACACCACCGCGGCGGCACGGCCGGCTTCGGTGACCGCGCTGGACGAGATGGCCGAGGAATGGGCGACCTGGCGGGCGATCTCGGCGATCGAACTCGACAGCTGCTCGGCCGCCGAGGCGACGGTCTGGACGTTGACCGAGGCCTCCTCGGACGCCGCCGCCACTGCGGTGGCCTGCTGGCTGGTCTGCGCCGCCGCGGCGCTGAGCGAGCCCGAGGTCCCCTGCAACTGCTCGGCCGCCGAGGCCACCGTCTGCACCATGCCGCTGGCGTCGCGGTCGAAGGCGGCGGTCAGGTCGGCGATACGCATGGCTCGGCGGGCGCGGTCGGCCTCTTCGGCCCGCTGTGCGGCTTCCAGTTCGCGCTGGCGGGCCAGGTTGGTGCGGAACACCTCGAGCGCCGCCGCCATGGCTCCGATCTCGTCACCGCGGCCGCCGCCGGGCACGGCCACCGACAGGTCGCCCTCGGCCAGCTTGCCCATCACCCCGGTGATCGACACGATGGGCGGCACGATGGCGGCCCGGGTGCGCGCGGCGATGAGCAGCGCCAGCACGATCCCCACCACCAGCCCGCCCAGCGACACCAGCTTCAGGGTCTCGGTGGCGGCGGCGGCCCGGGCGGCTTCCTGGGACAGCATGATGCGCTGGTTGTCGATCAGGCCGCCGGTGCGCCGGCCGTCGGCGCCGGCCTCGCCCTCGAGCAGCACGACCAGCCGGCGCACCCGCGGCACTGCCTCGCCGGTCAGGATGCGCACGCCCTCGGTGCCGGGACCCGCGGCCTCGGCGCGGTCCTGGGCTGCGTGCAGTTCCGCCATCAGCTGCCTGGCCTCCATCCACAGGTCGCGGTTGCGGGGATTGGTGAAGCGCGGCGCCAGCCCGTCCAGCCGGGCCGACAGGGGCGCCATGGCCGCCCACGCCTCGGCGCGGTCGCGGCTGAACGCCTCGTTGCCGGTCAGCAGGAAGCCGCGCAGCGCCGCC
This sequence comes from Actinomycetota bacterium, assembly GCA_050260215.1. Classification (GTDB taxonomy): domain Bacteria; phylum Pseudomonadota; class Alphaproteobacteria; order Rhodospirillales; family Magnetospirillaceae; genus JBLNBU01. The sequence continues at coordinate 18,313 of JBLNBU010000082.1, read as the reverse complement.
AGCGAGGCATAGATCTCCTTGCCGATGCCGGCGCTGGTCTCGGACACCGGCATGCGGAAGGTGGCAATGCTGTCCACCGCCTCGTCGACCCGCGCCGCCTCGAATGCGGCAATGCCCGCCACCAACCCCAGCAGCGCGCACATGCCGACAAATCCAACCATTAGACGAGACCCGATGCCCATGACTTCCCCTTGCCCGGCCGGATGCGATTCCCCATCATGGGCAGGAGCGGGCCTACCCTGCTGTGATTCCGGTAAAGTGGATGTAAATTGTAGGTTTCGCATGGACATGGACGACATCACCTCGTGGACCCACGAGCACCGCTATGAAACTGGCGGCGAACAGGGCGCCGAGCGCCGCACCCGGCTGGTGGTCGGGCTGACCGTGGTCACCATGGTGGTCGAGATCGCGGTAGGCTTGGCGACCAACTCCATGGCGCTGCTGGCCGACGGCATCCACATGTCGACCCATGCCGGAGCGCTGGGCATCGCCGCCTTCGCCTACTGGCACGCCAGGCGCCATGCCGACGACCGTCGCTACACCTTCGGCACCGGCAAGGTGGGCGCGCTGGCCGCCTTCACCAGCGCCATCATCCTGGGCATGGTGGCGCTGCTGATGGTGTGGGAATCGGGCTCGCGCCTGCTGGCGGTCCAGGCCATCGCCTTCGACGAGGCGCTGTGGGTCGCCATCCTCGGCCTGGTGGTCAACCTGGCCTCGGCCGTCATCCTGGGCGGCCACGACCACCACGAGGACGACCATCATCACCATGACCACAACCTGCGCGCCGCCTATCTGCACGTGGTCGCCGACGCCTTCACCTCGGTGCTGGCCATCGCCGCCCTGCTGTGCGGCAAGCTGTGGGGATGGTGGTGGCTGGACCCGCTGATGGGGCTGGTTGGCGCCGCGGTGATCGCCAACTGGTCGGCCGGGCTGGTGGGGCGCACCGGCGCAGTGCTCTTGGACAAGAGCAGCGACGACGCCCTGGAGGCCGAGGTGCGGACCGCCATCGAGACCGGCGGCGACCGGGTCAGCGACCTGCACCTATGGCAGGTGGGGCCCGGCCACTGGGCGGCCATCGTCTCGGTGGTCAGCCGCACGCCGCAGCCGCCGCAACACTACCGCGGCCGGCTGGCCGAGGTGCACGAGCTCAGCCACGTCACCATCGAGGTGCACGGGCGGGACTGACCTACCGGACCAGGTCGATGACCTTGTAGCAGATGGCCGCCACCAGGCCGGCGGCGGGGATGGTGAATATCCACGCCCAGATGATATTGGCGGCCAGCCCCCAGCGCACCGCCGAGGCCCGCCGCGCCGAACCGACGCCGACGATGGCGCCCGTGATGGTATGGGTCGTCGATACCGGAATGCCCAGCCAGGTGGCGCCGAACAGGGTCATGGCGCCGGCGGTCTCGGCGCAGAAGCCCTGGAAGGGACGCAGGTCGGTGATCTTGGTGCCCATGGTCTTGACGATGCGCCAGCCGCCGAACAGGGTGCCCAGGCCCATGGCCGCCTGCGCCGCCAGGATCACCCAGAACGGCACGTAGAAGGTGTCACCCAGATACCCTTGCGAGAACAGCAGCACGGCGATGATGCCCATGGTCTTCTGGGCGTCGTTGCCGCCGTGGCCCAGGGAATACAGCGCCGCCGACAAAAGCTGCAGGTGGCGGAAGCCGCGGTCGACCAGGAAGGGAGTGGCCTTGCGCAGCAGCCACGACACGATCAGCATCATGACGATGGCGAGCAAAAACCCGATGGCGGGCGAGGCGACGATGCCGACCGCGGTCTTGGAGAAGCCGGCCATGACCAGACTGTCGATGCCGGCCTTGGTGATCCCCGCCCCTGCCAGCCCGCCCACCAGGGCGTGAGACGAGGACGAGGGCAACCCCAGCCACCAGGTCAGCAGATTCCAGATGATGGCGCCCAACAGGGCGGCGACGATGATGAAGGGGTCGACGACGTCGGGCTGGACGATGCCGGTGCCAATGGTCTTGGCCACGTGCAGGCCGAAGAACAGGAAGGCGGCGGCGTTGAAGAAGGCGGCCCACGCCACCGCCCACTTGGGCGGCAGCACCCGGGTGGACACCACCGTGGCGATGGAGTTGGCTGCGTCGTGCAGTCCGTTGATGAAGTCGAAGGCCAAAGCCACCGCGATGATCGCCACCAGCGCCGGCAGGCCGAGGGTCACGTGCTCCATGGCCTAGACGTGGTCCAGCAGAATGCCTTCGAGCAGGTCGGCGACGTCGTCGCAGCGGTCGGTCACCGTCTCCAAGAGCTCGTAGACCTCCTTGCGCCCGAGGAAGGTAATGGTCTCCGGCCCCTCGGCGATCAGCTCGGACAGCGCCTGGCGCAGCAGGTGGTCGCAGTCGCTTTCGATGCGGCCGACGCGGATGCACAGACCGTTTATCTGCTCGGCGTTGCGGTTGACGTCGTGGAGCATCGGCATGGCCTCGGCCAGCAGCGCAGCGCTCTGCTCGATCATCGCCGCCATTTCCAGCATGCGCGGGCTGAACTCGACGATGCGGTACAGCACTGCATGCTGGGCCACCTCCTCGATCAGGTCGATGGCGTCGTCCAGCGCCGTGGTCAGCGCGTGGATGTCCGAGCGGTCGAACGGCGTGATGAAGGCCCGGTGCAGCGCCACCATGGTCTCGCGCGCGACGGCGTCGGCTTGTCCCTCGATGGCGCAGACCTCGCGGAAGCGAGCGTCGCGCTCGGAAGGCTGGGCCTTCATCATTGCGGTCAGCGCGTGGGCAGCGGCGACCATGCGGCTGGCATGGGCGGCGAAGTTGTCTACGAAACGCTCTTCCCTCGGCATGAGGGCGCGCAGGAATCGAAGAGCCATGGGATCCCCGTGAATTGTCACGGCGCTGTCATATCACGAAAGACCGAAGCCGTCTCGCCTTCGGTCATGCGCTAGAGGAATGCCGCCCCAAACTCCAGCAGGGCCTCGACCAGTCCCGGTTCGTCGACCATCAGGGCCGCCTCGCCCGGCGCGACCCAGCGGCGCTCGCGCTGGTGCATCTCGGGCCACTCGTCCAACTGCTTGTCGACCTGCATCAGATAGATGGTCAGCCGGGTCGGCACCTCGCGCCCGTCCTTCAGCCGCTTGTAGCTGGCAACCTCGGCGAAGGGCTTGGTCGAGACCGCGCCCACCAGCCCGGCCTCCTCGTAGGCTTCCTGGGCGGCGACCTCGAACGGCTTGCGCCGGGCCTCGGGCTGCCCCTTGGGCAGGATCCACCGCTTGGTCTCGCGCGAGGTCACCAGCACGACCATGGGGTGGCCATCCTCCATCCGGTAGGCCAGAGCGGCGTACTGCTTGATTTCCTTGGTCTTGTCGCCCACGGTCCCGTCCCGGAAACATCAGCCCGGCGATCTCGGACCGGAAGGGCATTTGCATCCGTTTCGCCCGGCCCGTCAAGGGGGCCCGGCGCGGCATCGACCAAGGGGTAGGCCGCTTATGCGGCGGGCTGGCGGTCCGTCTCGGCGACCAGCTTGCGGATCACCCCCATGGCGGCGGTGGCGCAGACGTGGCGGGTGGCGCAGGTGTCCTTGCCGGGGCAGTTGACCACCGAGGCGAGGTGGCGTTTTCCGGCTTCGTCGTCGCCGCCGCCGAACGACTTGGCGGCCTTGCCCAATTCTCCGAGGCAGAACAGCATGACCAATGTCCTCCGGCAGCCCCTGTGGGTAGGACAAGCCTACAACATCTATGGGCGGGCACAATCGGGCGGGCACACGATATACGTCGGTAGGCGGTCTCGCGTCTTTTGGATTAAGGTGTTCCCATGAGGTGCCGCCCGCTGTCGATCGCCGCCCTTGCCGCCGCCCTGCTGCCCCTGGCCGCCGGTGCCGCCGAGTTGTCCATCGACCGCCAGACGGTCGACTTCGAGCCCAACCCGTCGGCCGCCGAGGTCAAGGCGGCCAAGCGCTGGGCCAAGAAGGAATTCGCCCAGGCTCTGGCCGACCGGCGGCCGTTCGCGCTTTCGGTGGCGCGGGCCGGCGGCACCACCATGATCAGCCTGGAATCGGTGGCCTTGTGCAATGCGGCCGACGGCTGCCCGCTCCTGGTGTTCCGCGACCTGGCCCAGCGGCCGGTGCTGTCGACCATGAGCTTCCACAATCTGGTGCTGGAATATCGCAAATCCGGCACCGTGCTGGTGCCCAACCGGTCGGGCCCGCGCCTGGAATGCCTGCTGACCGGCGTCTATGTCGCCAAGTGCCGCCCTTACCGAGCCGAGAAGCGCAACTAGGCCTGCGATTCCCTTTGACACCGCCGGCCGCCTCAGTATAGTTCGCCCCTTCATTCCCGAGAATGCGGGTGAAGCGGCCTTTGGCGCGCCCACCCCGCCCCCGGCTCGCCGGACAGGGACTATCGGGACACACACCAACCGGTAAACCGGGACAAGGACAGACATGACCAAGCGCGTAGAAGCCAAGTACAAGATCAATCGCCGTCTGGGCGTCAACCTGTGGGGCCGCGGCAAGAGCCCGCTGGCTCGCGGCAAGGAGAACCCCCCCGGCCAGCACGGCCAGCGCCGCAAGAAGCCGTCGGACTTCGGCACCCAGCTGATGGCCAAGCAGAAGCTGAAGGGCTACTACGGCAACATCAGCGAGAAGCAGTTCCGCAAGCTGTACGACATGGCTTCGAGCCGCCGCGGTGACACCTCGGAGAACCTGATCGGCCTGCTCGAGCGCCGCCTGGACGCCGTGGTCTATCGCATGAAGTTCGCGCCGACCCCGTTCGCCTCGCGCCAGTTCGTCAACCACGGCCACATCCAGGTCAACGGCAAGCGCGTCAACATCCCCAGCTACCAGGTCAAGGAAGGCGACGTGATCTCGGTCCGCTCGCGCTCCAAGGATCTGGCCATCGTGCTGGAAGCGGCCCAGAGCCCCGAGCGCGACATCCCCGACTACATCGAAGTCGACCACAAGGACATGAAGGGCAAGTTCGTCCGCATTCCGAAGCTGGCCGACGTCCCCTACCCGGTCCAGATGGAACCGAACCTGGTGGTCGAGTTCTACTCCCGCTAAGGTCAGCTCCGGCCACAAGGAAGCCCCGGCAGCGATGCCGGGGCTTTTTTGTTGCCCCTATCCCACCACCGACCGGGTGCCCTGGCGTCCGCGCTTGACGGTGTACATGCGCTGGTCGGCGATCTCGATCAGGTCGGTGATGTCGCAGCCGTCCTCGGGGAAGTGGGCGACGCCGACGCTGGCCTTCAGTTGGAAGGCCCGCCCCTCGAAGCTGAACGGGTCCGTCAGCCGCTCGGTCAGGCGTGTGACAGCGGTGGAGACCCCCTGCGGCACGTCGACGGGGGTGAGCAACACGGCGAATTCGTCGCCGCCCAGCCGCGCCACCGTATCCGAACTGCGTGCCACCGAACTCAACCGGCAGGCAAATTCCCGGATCACCGCGTCGCCGGCGCGATGCCCGTGGTTGTCGTTGATGCTTTTCAGCCCGTCCATGTCGATCATCAGCACGCCCGCCGGCTTGTGGTTGCGGCCCTGGCAGGCGACGGCGGTGCGCAGCCGGTCCATGAACAGCGAGCGGTTGGCCAGCCCGGTCATGCCGTCGTGGGTGGCGCGGCGGAACAGTTCGTCGGTGTCGTACTTGGCGGCATAGAACATCGCCGCCCCGACCATCTCGGACAGCAGGCCCAAAAGCCGCATGTCTGCCTCGCCGAAACGCCCCGGCCGCGTCGACATGGCCTTGAGTGCGCCGACGGTGGCGCCGTTGTGGAGCAGCGGCATGACGATCATCGACCGCAGGCCCACCCGCCGGCAGGCCTCGCGGTCGACGCGGGCGTCGGTCTCGGAATCGTCGCAGCGCAGGATGTCGCCGGTGCGCACGCACAGGCCGGACAGGCTGGACTCGCGCTTAAGCCGCAGGCCTATCTGCGTTGCCGCCGACCCGGCTGCGGCGCGGTAGACCATGTCATCGGCCTCGGCCAGTTCGATGGCGGCACCGTCGGCGCCGATCAGGGCCAGGGTACGCTCGACCACCAGGGCCATGACCGCGCCGAGGTCCAAGCCCAGCTTGGCGATGTCGGTCTGGATGGCGATGACGTCCATCAGTTGGGTGGCACTAGGCATGAAAGCGGGTCCGGCACAGTATCAGACACACGATTTTCCGCCGCGACTGGCCAACGGTCAATCATACGGGGGTCCTGCGCCACCCCGATGCAAATGCCGGCCATTGGCGCACGCAAGTTGATGTCCACTGTATTGTATTTCACCCACCAAACACTTTTCCGCAATGGCCGCATGCCAGCCCTCTATCCGAGGTTGGAGAAACGCGCTATCGTCGGGCAAGCCGCGGCAAGGGAAGTGCCCGCATGTCGACGGGGTCCGGACAGATCATCGACCAGCTGAAGCAAGCCGTCGACTGGCTGGCCCGTCACGCCCGCTCGGCGGATCAGCCCCATTCCAACCGCTTCCTTGCCTACATCATCGTCATCACCGCGGTCTATGCGGTGTTCTACACGGTCATTTCGGCGCTGATCGGCTTCAGCATCGGCGTGGCGCTGATGGCCGGCTGCCTGCTGCTGCTGGTGGGCATCCTGCACGCCCTGGACCAGGGCCTGGGCTACCGGGCGTGCGCCAACCTCTATTTGGCCGACTCCCTGTTCATCGCGGTGTTCGGCTGCTCGTTCTATTCGGGGCAGATCCATTCGCCGGTGACGCCGTGGCTGGTGCTGGTGCCGGTCAGCGCGGTGCTGCTGCTGGGGTGGTGCCGGGCCACCCTGGTGTGGATGCTTCTGTCCTGCGCCATCGTGGTCGGCTACGGCCTGCTCGGGTTGGCAGGCATCGAGTATCCGACGCAATTCGATCCGCAGTGGGCTGACCTGTTCGCCGCCGTCTGCACCTTCGGGCTGGTGACCATCCTGTTCCTGGCGGCACTGGTGTTCAACACCCACCGCAACATGGTCATGTCGACCATCCTCGAGCGCAACATCGAACTCAAGCGCGCCCGCGAGCAGGCCGAGGCCGCCACCCAGGCCAAGTCGGAATTCCTGGCGATGATGAGCCACGAGATGCGCACGCCGCTCAACGGCATCATCGGCGCCCTGTCGGCGGTCGAGGGACTGCCCGAGGCGGCGCCCATGGCCGATACCCACGCCATGGTCGGCGATTCTGCCAAGGTGCTGCTGGCGATCATCAGCGACATCCTGGACTTCGCCCATCTCGAGCGCGGCACATTCCGGGTCGCGGAGATCGATTTCGACCTGGGCAGCATCGTCGCCGCCATCGAGGCGGTGTTCCGCCGCCAGGCCGAGGCCAAGGGCATCGGGCTTGCGGTCACCGTCGGCGTCTCGGTGCCCCGCCACCTGCACGGCGACGGGGTGCGGCTGAACCAGATCGTCGCCAACCTGGTGGGCAACGCCATCAAGTTCACCGACGCCGGCCGGGTCGGCGTGGCGGTCAACGCCACCGCCGACGGCGACAGGTGGTGGCTGGAAGTGGTGGTCGAGGACACCGGCATCGGCATCGAGCCGGAGGCCATGAGCCACCTGTTCCAGCCCTTCACCCAGGCCGACGCCTCGATCTCGCGTCGCTTCGGCGGCTCGGGGCTGGGGTTGGCGATCAGCCGCCGCCTGGCCGAACTGATGGGCGGCGCGCTCACCGCCGAAAGCCAGCCCGGCCGCGGCAGCCGCTTCCGTGTCATGCTGCCCTTCCGCCCAGCCAGCGCCCCCCTGCCCCTGGCTGCACCCGCTGTTTCCGCCCAGGCGCCGTCACGGCCGCTGTCGGTGCTGATCGCCGAGGACAACCCGGTCAACCGCGCCGTGGCCGAACGCATCGTCGCCCGGTTGGGCCACGTCGCCGCCTCCGTGGTGGACGGCGCCGCCGCCGTCGAGGCCATGGAGCGCGGCACCTACGACCTGGTGCTGATGGACATGCGCATGCCGCAGATGGACGGCCTGGCCGCCACCCGCGCCATCCGCGCCCTGCCTGATCCCCTGGGCTCCGTCCCCATCATCGGCGTCACCGCCAACACCTTCCCCCAGGACATCCAGAACTGCCTGGATGCCGGCATGGACGGCCACTTGTCCAAGCCGTTCACCGTCGACTCGCTGGCCTCGGCCATCGGCCGGGTGTTGGGGGAAGCCGCCGGCCACCGTCGGGCTTGACCCGAGGTCCACGGGGCTGCGCCGATGGATGGCCGGGTCGAGCCCGGCCACGACGGAAGGAGTAGATACGGGGCTCCCTCCCCCGGCGTGGCCGGGAGAGGGAACGTCCGATTTACGGGGCGAAGGCGTTCAGGCCCGTCTGGGCGCGGCCCAGGATCAGGGCGTGGACGTCGTGGGTGCCCTCGTAGGTGTTGACGGCTTCCAGGTTCATCGCGTGGCGGATGATGTGGAATTCGTCCGAGATGCCGTTGCCGCCGTGCATGTCCCGCGCGATGCGGGCGATCTCGAGGGCCTTGCCGCAGTTGTTGCGCTTGAACATCGAGATCATCTCGGGCGCCGCCCGGCCTTCGTCGAACAGCCGGCCCAGCCGCAGGCAGCCCTGCAGGCCCAGCGTGATCTCGGTCTGCATGTTGGCGAGCTTCAGCTGGATCAGCTGGTTGTGGGCCAGCGGACGGCCGAACTGCTTGCGGTCCAGGGTGTACTGGCGGGCCTGGTGCCAGCAGAACTCGGCCGCGCCCATGGCGCCCCAGGCGATGCCGTAGCGGGCGCGGTTGAGGCAGCCGAACGGACCTTTCAGGCCCTCGACGCCGGGCAGCAGGTTCTCGGCCGGGACGAAGACCTCGTCCATGACGATCTCGCCTGTGGCCGAGGCGCGAAGGCTGAACTTGCCCTCGATCTTCGGCGCCGACAGGCCCTTCATGCCCTTTTCCAGAACGAAGCCGCGGATGACGCCGTCCTCGGTCTTGCCCCACACCACGAACACGTCGGCGATGGGGGAATTGGTGATCCACATCTTGTTGCCGGTCAGCAGGTAGCCGCCGTCGACCTTCTTGGCCCGGGTGCGCATGCTGCCGGGGTCGGAGCCCGCGTCGGGCTCGGTCAGGCCGAAGCAGCCGACCCATTCGCCGGTGGCGAGCTTGGGCAGGTACTTCTTCTTCTGCGCCTCGGTGCCGTAGGCGTAGATCGGGTGCATGACCAGGGACGACTGCACGCTCATGGCCGAGCGGTAGCCGGAATCGACGCGCTCGACCTCGCGGGCGACCAGGCCGTAGCAGACGTAGTTGACGCCGGCGCCGCCGTACGTCTCGGGGATCGTCGGGCCCAGGAAGCCCAGTTCGCCCATTTCGTTCATGATCTCGCGGTGGAAGATTTCATGCCGGTTCGCTTCCAGCACCCGCGGCATCAGCTTTTCCTGGCAATAGGCGCGCGCGGCGTCGCGCACCATGCGCTCGTCCTCGGTCAGCTGTTCGTCGAGCAGCAGCGGGTCATCCCATTGGAACGACGGCTTCTTGTTGTCGGACACGTGATCCCTCCTAGGCTTGGGTCGTTGGCGCAGGGTCGGGGATGACCGCTGTGGCCTCGAGCTCGATGCGCGCCGGGTGATCGAGAAGATCCGCGACGAAGATCATGCTCATGGCCGGATAGTGCCGCCCCATCAATTCCCTCCAGATGCGCCCGAGCTCGGGTCTTGCCGCCAGGTATTCGCGCCGATCGACGCAGAATGCCGTGATGCGGACCAGATGCTCGGGCAACCCGCCTGCTTCCCTGAGAATGGCGAGGATGTTTTCCAGTGCCTGCCGAAATTGGGGCACCAGCTCCGCGCTCGTGAATTCTTGTTGGGCCGTCCAGCCGACCTGGCCGGCCATGTAAAGCACCCTGCCCGGGGCCGCAAGAATGCCGTTGGCATAGCCGACCGGCGGCTTCCAACCCTCGGGCAGGATGGACTCGTGCATCATTTCCCCCTACATGTCCCAGTTGGGCGGGTCCTCGTCCTCGTCCCAGCCCGCGGGCGGAACGGGGAGTTGGGCCAGCCGCTGTTCAACGTGGGCGACGTGGCCTTGCTCGCGCTCGACCAGTCGCAGGGCCGCGGCACGCACCTCGGGGACCGAGGTGTTTGCCGCCAGCTCCTGGAAGAAGGTGACCGCCTTCTTCTCGTGCCGGAGCGCGAGGTCGAAGGCGTGCCACGGATGCATCAGGTAATGAACCGCATCGGGGTCCGCGATCTCGGGGTCGGTCTCGCACTGGGCGAGGATCTCGGGCAGCGGACCGGCCGCGGCCGGGAACTCGGCGGCATGCCGGCTCTCGACCTCGGCCAACTCGCGGAAGGCCTTGGCGGTGTCGGGATTGCACGACACCTCGAACGCCTCGGCGAGCTCGCGGTAGCGTTCCGCGGCGCGGTCCTCCATGGCGCGTGCCAGCGCATGGAGGTCGGCCGCGGTCAGCACCGCTCCGAAATGGCTCACCCCGCAATGACTCACAGGGCGAACTCCTTGTCCAGGTCGGCGACCGCCACGTTCGGACGCTTCTCCGGCGTGTACGGGGTGCGGGCACCCTTGTAGAGGACGCCGATGTTGAAGCCGTCGTCGGTCATCAGGCGGCGCGCCGCGGTGGACGGATCGGTGGTCGGCTCGACCGCGGCCGGGCGGACCATGTTCTTCCACTCGCGCTGTTCCTCGCGGAAGGTGACGCACGGGCTCATCACCGCCACGAACGAGAAGCCGGGATGGCGGATCGCCTGGGCGATGATCTCGGCGGTGCCGTTCGGATCGCCCGAGAACGCCCGGGCGACGAAGTTGGCACCGGCCGCCAGCGCGATGGCCAGCGGCTGGAACGGCGACACGCCGGTGCCGCCCAAGGGCGCCATGGCCGACGCGTCCCAGTCCGGCTCGGTGGTCGGGCTGGGCTGCCCCTTGGTCATGCCGTAGACGCGGTTGTCCATGACCACATAGGTCATGTCGACATTGCGCCGGCAGGCATGCATGAAGTGGTTGCCGCCGATGGAGAAGCCGTCGCCGTCGCCGCCGGCCACCACCACGGTAAGGTCGGGACGGGCCAGCTTGAGGCCGGCGCCGACCACCAGGGCACGGCCGTGGATGCTATGGAAGCCATAGCAGTTGGTGTAGGCGGGAATGCGCGACGAGCAGCCGATGCCCGACACCACCGCGGTGTTGTGGGGCTCGAGACCCAGGTCGGCGAAGGCCTTGGTGAACGAGGACAGGACGGCGTAGTCGCCGCAGCCCGGGCACCAGACCGGCTTCACCTCGGACTTGAAGTCCTTGGCGCTATAGGTGGCTTGAGCGTTGCAGGTCGACGTCATGTCACTTCTTCCCCATGGCAAGCAGGCGCTTGTGGACTTCACCCGGCCGGATCGGCAGCGGGCCGGCGCGGTTGATCATTTCCGGCTTGGCCGGCAGGTCGTATTCGCCGCGCAGGTAGCGGCCGAACTGGCCCAGGTGGCTTTGCTCGACCACCAGGACCTGCTTGACCCCCGCAAGCGCCGCGGCCATGTGCTCGGGCCGGGTGGGGTAGAGCAGCCTGACCGAGATCATCTTGGCGTTGACGCCGTCGGCACGGGCGCGGTTGACCGCCTCGCGCACGGGACCGGTGCACGAGCCCCAGGTGACGACGGCGATGTCGCCCTCGCCCTCGATGGTCGCCCAGTGGTCGCCGTAGTCGTGGCTGGTCAGCTTGCGCAGGCGCTTGTCGAGCTGCTTGTCGTGGTCCGACGACTGCGACGACGGCGTGCCGGTCTCGGCATGCTCGAGGCCGTCGGCGGTGTACTGGCAGCCCTCGGTGCCGGGAACCGGCATCGGCGAGACGCCGTTGGCGGTGACCGCATAGCGCTTGAACACCTCGCCCTCGGCCGGGGCAGACGCGGTCAGGCGCTTGCCGACGAAGGCGACGTCGGCGGGAGCCTCGACGATGGCGCGCGACTGGCCGATGGCCTGCTCCGACAGCACGATGCAGGGGCTCTGCAGCGTCTCGGCCAGGTGCACCGCCCACTGGGTGGTGAACAGGCAGTCGCCGATGGAGTTGGGGGCCACCACCAGGTGCGGGGCGTCACCGTGCAGGCCATACACGGCGATGTTGAGGTCCGACTGCTCGGACTTGGTCGGAATGCCGGTCGAGGGACCGCCGCGCTGGACGTCGACGACCACCACCGGGGTCTCAGACGCCACCGACAGGCCGAGCGCCTCGATCATCAGCGCCAGGCCGGGGCCGGAGGTGGCGGTCAGCGACGGTGCGCCGCCGTAGGAGGCACCGATGCACATGTTGATGGAGGCCAACTCGTCCTCGGCCTGGACGAACACGCCGCCCACCTTGGGCAGCGCGCTGGTCAGCCATTCCAGCACCTCGGTCGCCGGGGTGATGGGATAGGCGGCGCAGAAGCGAATGCCGCCGCGCACGGCGCCCAGCGCCGACGCCTGGTTGCCGGTCACCGCCCAGCGCTTGGGCATGGTGCCCGACGGCTTGCCCAACTGGCGCACCGGACCCAGGCCCTTGGCCGCCTCGGCGCCCTTCTTGACCGCGGCGACGGAGGCCTCGTAGGCGTCGGCGCGCTTCTTCTTCAGCGACTTGCCCAGCACCTCGGTCAGCACGTCGACGGGGATGCCGATCAGCTCGGCGACGGCGCCGATGGCGATCATGTTGGGCCGCCCGCCGGCGATGTCCTTGGCCAGGTCCTTCATCGGCAGCTCGACGATCCGGGCGCCGGACTTGGCGATGACCTCGGGCACCTCGCCGGCCGAAGGATCGGTGATGATGACGCTCTCGCCGTTCAACGGCAGCTCGGCGGCGAAGCGCTGCACGTTCTGCCAGTCGATGGCGAGCAGGATCTGGTAGGTGTCGTCCACCGAGGTGATCGGCTGGGTGGACAGGCGCAAAAGCGCCGCCGCCTCGCCGCCGCGGATCTGCGGCCCCATCGAGCGGCCGAACAGGGCGTAGATGCCCATCTCGGCAGCTGCGTTGAGCAGCATGTCTGCGGCGGTCATCACTCCCGCGCCACCGCTGCCGCACAGCGCGATGGACACGGATCCTGAACCGGTACTGCTGGTCATTGTTTTGGTTTCCCCGATTGGCCCGTTGGTTCGGGCTTAGGCCTCAGATTGGTGTTGTTCGTACCCTTGACGCGTAATTCGGTATTGTGGTACGCATTTACCCAATAATACACACCCGGCCGATTCGGCGTCAATGACTGGATGCGGGCCGCAGCAAGGGAGCAGAGGGGACAGCATGACGACCTCACCGTACCGCTGGATGATGACCGCCGTCGGACAGCCCATGGTCAAGGAGCCGATGGACGTCGGCACCCTGGAGGCAGGGGAAGTCCTGGTTGCCATAGCCGGATGCGGCGTGTGCCATACCGACCTCGATTACTATTACAACGGTGTCCGCACCAATCACCCGCTGCCCCTGGCTTTGGGCCATGAAATCAGCGGGCGCGTGGTGGACGCGGGTGCCGGCGCCGAAAGTTGGCTCGGCAAGCCTGTTATCATACCCGCGGTGATCCCTTGCGGCGAGTGTGATTTGTGCAGGCGCAACAAGGGCACCATCTGCCGCTCGCAGAAAATGCCCGGAAACGACCTTCAGGGCGGTTTTGCAACGCACATAAAGGTGCCCGCCAAGGGCCTGTGCCCGGTCGACGAGACCCGCCTGGCCGCCATCGGCATGGACCTGGCCGAGGTCTCGGTGGTCGCCGACGCGCTGACCACCCCGTACCAGGCCGCGGTGCAGGCCGGCATCGGCGAAGGCGACCTGGTGATCGTCATCGGCGCTGGCGGCGTCGGCGGCTATTCGGTCCAGGTGGCCGCAGCGCTGGGCGCCAAGGTGGTCGCGCTGGACATCGACCCCAAGAAGCTCGAGCAGATCGGCAAGGCCGGCGCCGCGCTGGCGCTCAACCCCAAGGACTTCCCCGGCACCCGCGAGCTGAAGAAAGAAATCGGCGGCTTCGCCAAGGCCAACGGCCTGCGCCAGACCGAGTGGATCATCATGGAGTGCTCGGGCTCGGTGCCCGGCCAGCAGATGGCCTTCGACCTGATGGTCCACGGCTGCACCATCTGCGTGGTCGGCTACACCTTCAACAAGGCCGAGTTCCGCCTGTCCAACCTGATGGCCTACCACGCCCGCGCGCTCGGGAACTGGGGCTGCACCCCGGACCTGTACCCGGGCGCCCTCGAGCTGGTGCTGTCGGGCAAGGTCAACGTCAAGGACTTCGTCGAGCGCCACCCGCTCGACAGCATCAACGACATCTTCGCCGCGGTGCACGACCACAAGCTGTCGCGCCGCGCCGTGCTGTGCCCGTGATCTGAAAAGACGCCTGAGAGAGGGAGAACGAGAAAGATGAAGAAGGAAACCGCCGCCATCGTCGACAAGACGGCGCCCGCCCATCTCAACGACCACAACATCGTGGCGCTGCCGGTCGTCCCCGGCGTGCTCTACGAGAAGCGCCCGGCCAAGCGCCCGGACGGCACCGTGGCCGAGGGCCTGTACAACGCCTGGATCACGCTGGACAACCCCAAGCAGTACAACTCGTACACCACCGACATGGTCAAGGGCGTGATCATGGCCTTCCGCGAGGCGTCCAACGCCCGCGACGTCTCGTCGGTGGTGTTCACCGGCTCGGGCGACAAGGCGTTCTGCACCGGTGGCAACACCAAGGAATACGCCGAGTATTATGCCGGCAACCCGCAGGAATACCGGCAGTACATGCGCCTGTTCAACGACATGGTGTCGGCGATCCTGGGCTGCGACAAGCCGGTCATCTGCCGCGTCAACGGCATGCGCATCGGCGGCGGCCAGGAAATCGGCATGGCCTGCGACTTCTCGATCACCCAGGACCTGGCCCGCTTCGGCCAGGCCGGCCCGAAGCACGGCTCGGCCCCCATCGGCGGCGCCACCGACTTCCTGCCGGTGATGATCGGCTGCGAGAACGCCATGGTGTCGGGCAGCTTGTGCGAGCCGTGGTCGGCCCACAAGGCGTACCGCATGGGCATCGTCATGGACGTGGTGCCGGCGCTGAAGGTGGACGGCAAGTTCGTCGCCAACCCGCTGGTGGTCACCGACCGCGTGCTCGACGAGTACGGCCGCTTCATCCACGGCGAGCCGAAGACCGGCGAGGAGCTGGCCGCCGGCAAGGCGCTGATGGCCAAGGGCACCGTCGACCTGTCCATGCTGGACGCCAAGGTCGAGGAGGTCTGCGCCAAGATCCTGCTGACCTTCCCCGACTGCTTCACCAAGACCATCCAGGAGCTCCGCAAGCCCAAGCTGATCGCCTGGAACAACAACAAGGAGAACAGCCGCGACTGGCTGGGTCTCAACATGATGACCGAGGCCCGCACCGGCTTCCGCGCCTTCAACGAGGGCCCCAAGGACGAGCGCGAGATCGACTTCGTCGCCCTGCGCCAGGCCCTGGCCAAGGGTTCGCCGTGGACGCCCGAGCTGATCGAGTCCCTGATCCCGAAGAAGGCCGACTGACATGAGCGACTCCGCGCTCAAGGTCTGGCGGGACCGCGACGGCAGGCTGCTGCGCCTGCGCCTGTCGCGGCCCAAGGCCAACATCGTCGACGCCGAGATGATCGCCGCGCTGTCCAAGGCCCTGGCCGAGGCCCGCGATGACATCCACCTCAAGGCGGTGCTGATCGACCACGAGGGGCCGCATTTCAGCTTCGGCGCCTCGGTCCCTGAGCATCTGCCCGGTCAGTGCGACGCCATGCTGAAGGGGCTGCACGCCCTGGTGCTGGCCATGGTCGAGTACCCCGTCCCGGTGCTGGTCGCGGTGCGCGGCCAGTGCCTTGGCGGCGGGCTCGAGGTCGCCGCGGCGGGCCACCTGATGTTCGTCGCCCCCGACGCCAAGCTCGGCCAGCCCGAGATCCAGCTGGCGGTGTTCGCCCCGGCTGCCTCGTGCCTGCTGCCCGAGCGCATGCCCCGCGTCGCCGCCGAGGACCTGCTGTACTCGGGCCGCAGCATCGGCGCCGACGACGCCCTGCGCTTAGGGCTGGCCAATGCGGTTGCCGAGGACCCCGAGGCTGCCGCCCTGGCCTGGTACGACGCCGGGATCGCCAAGCATTCGGCATCCAGCCTCCGCTTCGCGGTCAAGGCCGCCCGTCTCGGCATGGTCGAGCGGGTCCGAGCCAAGATCGCCGCGGTCGAGGAACTTTATCTGAACGGCCTGATGAACACGCGGGACGCCGTCGAGGGTCTCGAAGCCTTCATCGCCAAAAGGCCGGCCAACTGGGAGGATCGCTAGTCATGTCCGTCGCCGACATCGTCAGCCGTTGCCAGGACATTTTCGAGGACCTGAGTTTCAACCACGCCCGCCAGTGGAAGGCTGCGAAGCCTGGCCGCAAGGTGGTGGGCTTCCTGCCCGTCTACGCGCCGCTGGAGATGATCCACGCCGCCGGCTGCATGCCGCTGGGGATCTTCGGCGGCGGCGACCAGATGGAAGTCATCCACGGTGACGCCTATTACCAGTCCTACATCTGCCGCATCCCGCGCTCGACCATCGAGCTGGGCGTGACCGGCCGGCTGGACTTCGTCGACGGCATGGTCTTCCCGTTCGTCTGCGACGTCATCCGCAACCTGTCGGGCATCTGGAAGATGATGTTCCCGAACGTGTGGTCCAAGTTCTTCGACACGCCCCAGAACTTCGACCCGTCCATCGGCGGCACCTACTACGTCCACGAGCTGCAGGAACTGCGCGAGGGCCTGGAGACGCTGACCGGCCGCAAGATCAGCGACGACGACATCCGCCGCTCGATCACGCTCTACAACGAGAACCGCCGCCTGGTGCGCGAGGTCTACGCCTTCCGCTCGAAGGAGCCGTGGCGGGCGCCGGCGTCCGAGGTCTACCTGCTGATGCGGGCCGGCCTGATGATGGACGTCGAGGAGCACAACCAGATGCTCAAGGACTACATGCGCGAGGCCGCGGCCGAGGACCGGCCGAAGCGCGACAACGTGCGCATCGCCATCTTCGGCTCGTTCTGCGAGCAGCCGCCGCTGAACCTGCTGAAGTCCATCGAGATGGCCGGCTGCTACGTCGTCGACGACGACTACGCCCTGGTCAACCGCTTCCTGACCAAGGACGTGCCCACCGACGGCGACCCGGTCGAGGCCTTGGCCATGGCCTACATCAAGAACTCGGTCGAGACCTCGTGCAAGTACGTGCCGAAGGAAGAGGACAAGGGCGTCTTCCACGTGGAAGCGGTCAAGGCCTGCGGGGCCGAGGGCGTCATCTACGCCACCCCGTCCTTCTGCGACCCCGCCCTTCTCGACCGTCCGATGGTCACCAAGCGCCTGTCGGAAGCGGGCGTCCCCTACATCGCCTTCAAGTACGCGGAAAACTCCGGCCAGATGCAGCCGATCCGCGAGCAGGCCGGCACTTTCGCCGATTCCATCAAGCTGTGGAGCTGAAGCCATGAGCGAAGCCGTCAAGGAACCCTCGATGCTCCTGCAGAAGGAGATGATCGCCAAGAACTACGAGGCGATCACCTCCAAGAACGAAACCGGGCGCAAGATGTCGTCCACCTTCGTGCCGGGCAACCTGAACGAACTGTTGATGTGCTTCGGCATCGTCAACAACCTGCCGGAGATCAACGCCATCCAGGCCGGCATGCGCAAGGCCTCGGGCGGATACATCATGGAGGCCGAGAAGTCGGGCCATTCGGAAGACGTCTGCACCTACGTGAAGGCGGACATCGGCCAGATGGCGCGCGGCAACATCGCGCCCAACGGCAAGCCCTACCCTGACCCGGACGTGCTGCTGCTGAGCTACACCGGCTGCTACACCTTCATGAAGTGGTTCGAGCTGCTGCGCGCCGAGTACAAGTGCCCGACGCTGATGCTGCACGTGCCGTACGAAGGCGACGGCCACTCGACCAAGAACATGCGCGACTACATCGTCAAGCAGCTCAAGGAAGTGGTCATCCCCGGCCTGGAACAGGTGTCGGGCGTCAAGTTCGACATCGACCGCCTGCGCGAATACCTGCGCAACTCGGCCAAGGCCGAGGACAACCTGGTGTGGTGCCTGGAGCAGGGCAAGCACAAGCCGTCGCCCATCGACGCCTATTTCGGCGGCGTCTACTACATCGGCCCGATCTTCACCGCCTTCCGCGGCACGCCCGAGGCGGTCCAGTACTACGAGATGCTGCGCAAGGAAGTGCAGGCGCGCATCGACAACAAGCAGGGTCCGCTGACGCCCGAAGGCACCAGCTTCAACGACCAGAAGTACCGCCTGGTCGTCGAGGGCCCGCCCAACTGGACCAACTTCCGCGAGTTCTGGAAGATGTTCTACGATGAGGGCGCGGTGGTGGTGGCGTCGAGCTACACCAAGGTCGGCGGCATGTACGACCTGGGCTTCCGCCACGATCCCGACAATCCGCTGGAGAGCCTGGCCGACTACTGCCTGGGTTGCT
>JBLNBU010000081.1:0-12379 GCA_050260215.1 Actinomycetota bacterium | reverse complement strand
CGCCCTGGTGTTCGACGAGTATGATGCCGGCCGCCCCGACGTCATGTTCGTCATCCAGCGCGTCCTCGAGGTCGAGGGCCGCCTGACCCTGCTCGACCAGAACCGGGTGATCAAGCCGCATCCCGCCTTCCGGCTGTTCGCCACCGCCAACACGGTGGGCCTGGGCGACACCACCGGCCTCTATCACGGCACCCAGCAGATCAACCAGGGCCAGATGGACCGCTGGAACATCGTGGCCACGCTCAACTATCTCGAACACGACGCCGAGTGCGGCATCGTGGTGGCCAAGCTGCCCGACTACGCCGACGCCCAGGGCCGCGACACCGTGTCCAAGATGGTGATGCTGGCCGACCTGACCCGGGCCGGCTTCATGAACGGCGACATCTCGACGGTGATGAGCCCGCGCACGGTGATCACCTGGGCCGAGAACACCCGCATCTTCGGCGACCGCGGCTTTGCCTTCCGCGTCACCTTCCTCAACAAGTGCGACGAGGTGGAGCGCCCGGTGATCGCCGAGTACTACCAGCGCTGCTTCGGCGAGGAACTGCCCGAGGCCCCCGCCCGGCTGCTGGCCTGACCAGGGAGGACGGGGTGGACAGCACCCGGCACGGCAGTAATACCGCCGCCTCGCGCGAGGAATCGCCGGGCGACCTGATCCGGCGCGCCACCACCGCGGCGCTGAAGGCCATCGCCGGCCGGCCCGAGCTGGAAGTGGCCTTCGGCACCGGTCCCGGCGCCGTCCACGGGTCCGAGGTGCGGCTGCCGGCGCCGCCGCGCTCGGTCACCCCCGGCGACCTGGTGCGGCTGCGCGGCACCGCCGACGCGGTTGCGCTTCGCTTCCGCTATACCGACGACGCCCTGCACCAGCGGCGCATGCCGCTGCTGCCCGAGGCCCGCCGCGTCTTCGAGGCGGTCGAGCAGGCCCGGGTCGAGGCGCTGGGCTCGCGCGTCATGGCCGGCGTCGCCGCCAATATCGGGGCGGTGCTGGAACAGCGGGCCCGCGCCGAGGGCTTCGACCACGCCACCCGGCGGGAAGAAGTGCCGCTGGCCGAGGCCATGCGCCTGATCGCCCGCCAGCACTTCACCGGGCTCGAGCCGCCGCCTTCGGCCAGGAACGCCGTCGAGCTGTGGCGGCCGCTGGTCGAGGAGAAGGCCGGCGCCCTGCTCGATTCCATGAAGGAGCTGGTGCGCGACCAGGACGCCTTCTCGCGTACCCTGCGCGACATGCTGCTGCGCCTGGAGCTGACCGGCGAGGAAGTGGCCGAGGACGAGGAGCAGGAGACCGAGGACGAGGGGCGCGAGGCCAACGAAGGCGTGTCCTCGGGCGAGCGCCAGGACGACCAGCAGGAAGGCAAGGGCCAGCAGGGCGACGGCGAGCCCCAGTCCGCCCCCGGCGCCGCCGAGGGCGACGGCCAGCAGGAGGGCATGGTCGCCGGCGAGGACATCATGCTGATGGGCCACGGCGCCGACGAGCCCGGCGGCCCGTCGCGCCAGCGCCCCAACGCCCCCGAACCCGAAAGCGCCGAGCGGCCCTACCGCGCCTTCACCACCCGCTACGACCAGGTGGTGGGCGCCGAAGACCTGTGCGAGCCCGACGAACTGGGCCGGCTGCGCCTGCAGCTCGATCATCACCTGGCCCACCTTCAGGGCGTGGTCGCCAAGCTGGCCAACCGGCTGCAGCGCAAGCTGATGGCCCAGCAGACCCGGGCGTGGGACTTCGACCTGGAGGAAGGCATCCTCGACACCGGCCGGCTGGCCCGGGTGGTGGCCAACCCCACCCACTCGCTGTCCTTCAAGGTCGAGAAGGAAACCGACTTCCGCGACACCGTGGTCACCTTGCTGATCGACAACTCGGGTTCCATGCGCGGCCGGCCGATCACCGTGGCCGCCATGAGCGCCGACATCCTGGCCCGCACCCTGGAACGCTGCGGGGTCAAGGTCGAGGTGCTGGGCTTCACCACCCGGGCGTGGAAGGGCGGCCAGGCCCGCGAGCTGTGGCAGTCGGAAGGCAAGCCGGTCAATCCGGGGCGCCTCAATGACCTGCGCCACATCATCTACAAGGCGGCCGACACCCCGTGGCGCCGCGCCCGGCGCAACCTGGGCCTGATGCTGCGCGAGGGCATCTTGAAGGAGAACATCGACGGCGAGGCGCTGCTGTGGGCCCACGACCGCCTGATCGGCCGGCCCGAGCAGCGGCGCGTCCTGATGGTGATCTCGGACGGCGCCCCGGTCGACGATTCCACCCTGTCTGCCAACCCGGGCAACACGCTCGAAAAGCACCTGCGCGAGGTCATCGCCTGGATCGAGGGCCGCTCGCCGGTCGAGCTGGTCGCCATCGGCATCGGCCACGACGTCACCCGCTACTATCGCCGCGCGGTGACCATCATGGACGCCGAGGAGCTGGGCGGCACCATGATGCGCCAGCTGACCGCCCTGTTCGACGAGGAGGGGGCGGCCCAGGGGCAGCGCCCTGTCCGCGGCCTAAGAAAAACGGCATAGATCGACATATGGCATAGACCGCCCGTCGCTGGGATTGTATCCCACAAGCATGGGACGGCTGCCTTCTCCGCGTGCACTGGTTCTGCTGATATCGCTGATGGCCACCTTTGGCGGCATCGGCGGCGTCGCGCTGTTCAGCAGTCACGACTACCAGACCACCGTCCGCGATGCCCGCGACGACCTCCAGGAGGTCACCCGGCTGATGGCCGAGCACACCCGGGCGGTCATGGTCATCGCCTCGCTCAAGCTCGACCACCTGGCCGACCTGATGGCCGGGCGCGCGCCCTCGGCGCTGCGCGGTTCGGCCGCCGACCAGGCGCGGCTGCGCCAGATGCTGGCCCGCGTGCCCTTCGGCCATTCCATCTGGATCATGGACGCCGACGGCAACGTGGTGCTGACCACGGTGCAGCCCGACCCGCCGGCCGGCAACTTCGCCGACCGCGAATACTTCCAGGCCTTGAAGGCCGGCGGTCCCGACACCTTCGTCAGCCCGCTGATCTGGGGGCGGCTGACCGGCGGCCACCTGCTGTCGGTGGTGCGCCGGCTGACCGACGCTCAGGGACGCTTTCAGGGCATCGCGGTGCTGTCCATCCGCGCCAATTATTTCCTCGACTTCTATCGCACCGTCAGCCCCGACGGCCGTGCGCCCTTCGGCATCTACAAGGCCGACGGCTCGGTGGTGGTCGAATACCCCCTGCCGCCCCGCGAGGTGCCCAGGCTGCCCACCGACCGGCCGCCGTTCTCGCAGGTGGGCGACGCCACCTTCGGCACCTACACCGGCGAGGACGGCGAAAGGCTGGTCGGCTGGCGCGCCATTTCCGAGCACGGGCTGATCGTCACCGCCGGCCTGTCCATGGACCAGCTGCTGGCCGACTGGCGCCGCCGCACCGTCACCCTGGCCGCAGGCCTGGCCGTGGCGCTGATGGTGGTCGGCTGGCTGGTGGTGCTGGCCCTGGCCGGCCTGAAGCGCGAGGAGGCCGCCCTGGCCCAGACCGCGCGCAAGGCCGACGAGCTGGCGCTGGCCCTGGCCGACAAGGACGTGCTGTTCCAGGAGGTCCACCACCGGGTCAAGAACAACCTGCAGGTGGTGTCCAGCATCCTGACCATGCAGTCGCTGCAGGTGTCCGACGAAGCCGTCCACCGGGTGTTGCAGCAGGCGCTGGACCGTGTCCACGCCATGGGGCTGGTCCACCAGACCCTGTATCTGCGCAACGAGGCCTCGGCGGTCGACATCGGCACCTATCTGCAAAGCCTGGCGGCGTCGCTGTCCTTGACCTACGACGCCGACGGCCGCGGCATCGCCATCGTCGTCGACGCCCAGGGCATGGTCGATCTGGAACGCGCCGTCCCGCTTGGCCTGCTGTCGAGCGAACTGCTGTCCAATGCCCTCAAGCACGCCTTTCCCGGCGGCCGCACCGGCAGCATCCGGGTCGAGCTGGAGCGCGGCGATGCCGGCTGGCGGCTGGCGGTCGAGGACGACGGCATCGGCCTGCCCGAGGTGCCCTCCGGCGGCATCGGCCTGGTGCTGGCCCGCGGCCTGGCGCGCCAGCTACAGGGCTCCGTCGAGATGAGCCTGGGCCCGGCCGGCGGCACCCTGGCGGTGGTGCGGTTCCCGGCCTAGGCCTTGGGCCGGAACGCCTTGCAAACCGCCGGATCGGTGTCGATGAACGGGCCGCCGATCAGGTCGATGCAATAGGGGATGGCCGGCATCACCGCCACCAGGCAGTCGGCGATGGCCGACGGCTTGCCCGGCAGGTTGACGATCAGGCTGGACCCGCGGATGCCGGCGGTCTGCCGCGACAGGATGGCGGTAGGGACCACCTTCAGGCTGACCGCGCGCATCAGCTCGCCGAATCCCGGCATCATCTTGTCGCACACCGCCTCGGTGGCCTCGGGGGTGACGTCGCGCGGGGCCGGGCCGGTGCCCCCGGTGGTGACGATCAGCGCGCACTTCTCCACATCGGCCAGTTCGGCCAGGGTCTGCTCGATCACCGCCTGCTCGTCCGGGATGACGCGGGCGACCGGGCGCCAGGGGGTGGACAGGAAGCGCTGCAGCTCGGCCAGGATGGCGGGGCCGCCCTTGTCCTCGTACTCGCCGCGGCTGGCGCGGTCCGATACGGTGACGATGCCGATGGCGACTTCCTGCGACATGGTTTTTCTCCTGGGCTGGGGCCGACCAAGCTATGATGGCGGCCGCGCCAGGGCAAGGGGAGGCCGCAAGATGATCCTGACCACCACCGACGGCGTCGAGGGGCGCCCCATCGCCGCCTATCTCGGCATCGTTTCCGGCGACGCCGTCATGGGCACCAACATCTTCCGCGACATGATGGCCGGCGTGCGCGACATCGTCGGCGGCCGTGCCGGCGGCTACGAGAAGGTCCTGGGCGAGGCCAAGCAGGCCGCCCTGGCCGACATGGAGGAACGCGCCCGCGCGCTGGGTGCCGACGCCGTGGTCGCCGTCGACCTGGACTACCAGGCCATCGCCGGCGACGGCAAGTCCATGCTGATGGTGTGCGCCAATGGCACCGCAGTGAAGTTGAAACCTTAACGGTCCGTTAACATTCCCAGGAATTCGCCGGGCTTCGGTGAATAATCCGTGACTTTTCCGTGGTCGATTCGTTAGATAGGGCAGATTCGACTTTAGCGCGGACTGTCCCTTGTCCAGACGTCTCGTCCAAGCGGTTCTGCTGGTGCTGGGCCTTGCCGCCTGTGCAGGCGCCCCGCCGCCCGCCGCTCCGCCGCCGCAGCCGGCGATGGTGGACCCCGATTCCGCCTGCCTGCGCGATCTCGAGCGCGCCCATGTGGTCTTCGAGCCGGCGCGCGAATACTCGGGCACCGGCTCGTGCAGTGTTCCCAATCCGGTGCGGGTCAGCTCGGCCGGCATGCGCTGGAGCAGCCCCGGCGTGGTGTCCTGCCAGATGGCCCGGGTAGTCGACCGTTTCGAAGAAGAGGTGGTCCAGCCCCTGGCGGTGAAGTTCTTCGGCCAGAAGGTGGTGCAGTTACACCACATGGGCACCTACAATTGCCGCAACCAGCGCAATTCCAGCCGGACCGCCTCGGCCAAAGGGGGGGCCACCGGCGGGCGCCTGTCCGAGCACGCCAAGGGCCAGGCCATCGACGTCGGCGCCTTCCAGCTGGCCGACGGCAGCGTGGTTTCGGTCAAGTCCCACTGGTCGGGGGCCGGGCGCAAGAGCGAGTTTCTCCACGAGGTGGCGCGGGCCTCGTGCGATACTTTCAACGTGGTACTGACGCCCAACCACAACCGCGAGCACCACGACCATCTTCACCTGGACATAGGCCCACATAAGCTCTGCGGCTACTGAGCAGCCGCCCTCCGTCCGGTGGCGGCGGGGGCTTCGGCCTCCCTAGTATCCTGCCTCATGAACGGCAGGACGATCTCCATCGCCATGGCGGTGTTGTTGGCGGCCGGACTTCCCCGGATCGCCTGGGCACCGCCCCCCGAGCCGCAGGCTGCAGATGCGCTCGCCGCCCTGGCGGCCGCCCGCCCGCCCGAACCGCAGCTGCGCCCGCCGCTCAAGGTCTCGGCCGCCGAGTTCGAGTGCCTGGCGCTCAATGTCTATTTCGAATCCCGCGGCCAGCCGCTCGACGGCCAGGCGGCAGTGGCCTTCGTCACCTTGAACCGGGTCGCCTCGCCCGGCTTTCCCGACACCATCTGCGGGGTGGTGCGCCAGAAGGTCAACGCCGGCTGCCAGTTCGGCTGGACCTGCGACGGGCGCGCCCACCGGCCGTCGGCGGGCCCCGACTGGACCGAGGCCCGGCTGGTGGCGCTGCGTGCCCTGGCCGGCGGCGTCGATCCCACCGAGGGCGCGCTGTACTTCCACCACGTCAACGAGCGCCCTGGCTGGGCTGTGGGCAAATACGCCAACCGGGTGCGCATCGGCGACCACATCTTCTTCTCGGTGGGCGAGGCGCGGGCAAGGATGGCGCGGCAGTAGCTTGACGGCCGGCGGCCGGTCTGGTTGCCTGCTGAAAGCGTCCGTTAACCGCGCCCGGCTAAACCGTCCTCATGAGCCTTCACCGCGCCATCGCCACCGTCGGCGGCTTCACCATGCTGTCGCGCATCACCGGGCTGATGCGCGAGATGATGATCGCCCATTTCCTGGGCGCCGGCACCGTTGCCGACGCGTTCTTCGTCGCCTTCCGCTTTCCCAACCTGTTCCGCTCGCTGTTCGCCGAAGGGGCGTTCAACGCCGCGTTCGTGCCGCTGTTCACCGGCAAGCTGACCGCCGACGGCATGGCCGCGGCCAGCGACTTCGCCGAGCGCGCCTTCGCCGTGCTGGCGGTGGCGCTGACGGTGTTCGTGGTACTGATGGAACTGGCGATGCCGTGGGCCATGGTCGGGCTGGCGCCGGGCTTCGGCGACGTGCCGGGCAAGATGGCCCTGGCGGTCGACCTGTCGCGCATCTGCTTTCCCTACCTGCTGTTCATCTCGCTGACCTCGCTGCAGGCCGGGGTGCTCAATTCGGTCGGGCGCTTCGCCGCCGCCGCCGGCACGCCGGTGCTGCTCAACCTGACCTCCATGGCGGGACTGTGGGCGCTCGCCCCGTTAACCGAGACCCCCGGCCACGCCATGGCCTGGGGCACCTTCGCCGCCGGGGTGGTGCAGTTCGGCTGGCTGGTGTTCTCGGTGCGCAAGGCCCAGGTGCCGCTCAGGCCTGTGCGGCCGCGGCTGACGCCCGAGGTCAAGCTGCTGATGAAGCGCATCGTCCCCGGCGCGGTGGGGGCCGGCGTCTACCAGGTCAACCTGGTGATCAACACCATGATCGCCTCCACCGTGGCCGACGGCGCGGTCAGCTACCTGAACTACGCCGACCGGGTCAACCAGCTGCCGCTGGGCGTGGTGGGCATCGCCATCGGCACCGCGCTGTTGCCGCTCCTTTCGCGCCAGCTGAAGGCCGGCGACCACGCGGCGGCGCTGGACAGCCAGAACCGCGCCATGGAGTTCGCCCTGCTGCTGACCCTGCCGGCGGCGGCGGCGCTGATGGCCATTGCCGCCCCGGTGATCCGGGTGCTGTTCGAGCGCGGCCACTTCGGCCCCGTGGAGACCGAGGCGACCGCGGCCGCCCTGGTCGCCTTTGCCAGCGGCCTGCCCGCCTATGTGCTGGTCAAGGTGCTGACGCCCGGCTTCTTCGCCCGCGAGGACACCGCCACGCCGGTGCGCGTCGCCGGCGCCACCATGGTGCTGAACGTGGCGCTGAACCTGGCGCTGGTCCGGTCGCTCGGCCATGTGGGCATGGCGCTGTCGACGGCGGTGGCGGCCTGGTTCAACGTGGCCGCCCTGGCCTGGATCCTCAAGCGCCGCGGCCTGTTCGCCATGGACGCTCGCCTGAAGCGCAAGGCACCGCGCATCCTGGCCGCCGGCGCGGCGATGGCCGCCGCCCTGCTGGGCGCCCGCCACGTCTTGTGGCCGCTGGCTTCGGGGCAGATGCTGGCGGTGCTGATGCTGGCGGCCCTGGTCGCCATCGGCCTTGCCGCCTTCGCCCTGGCCGCCCAGCTGACCGGCGCAGCCACCTTAAGCGAGGTGAAGAAGATGCTGCGCAGGCCTGCGTCGCAGAAGAGTTGACCCCGCCGCCGCAGGCGCTATACAGGGGGCCTTCGTCCCTCGGAGTTCCGCCATGAAGCGCATTTTTTCCGGCGTCCAGCCCACCGGCAACCTGCATCTCGGCAACTACCTGGGGGCGATCCGCAACTGGGTGCGGCTGCAGAACGAGTACGAGTGCATCTTCTGCATCGTCGACATGCACGCCATCACCGTCTGGCAGGACCCCAAGGAGCTGATCCGCAACACCCGCGAGGTGGCCGCCGGCATGATCGCCGCGGGCGTCGACGCCTCGAGGCAGGTCATCTTCAACCAGTCCACGGTGCCCGCCCACGCCCAGCTGGCCTGGATCTTCAACTGCGTCGCCCGCATCGGCTGGCTGAACCGCATGACCCAGTTCAAGGAGAAGGCGGGCAAGCACAAGGAGAACGCCTCGGTCGGGCTGTACGCCTATCCCAACCTGATGAGCGCCGACATCCTGGCCTACAAGGCCACCCACGTGCCGGTGGGCGAGGACCAGAAGCAGCACCTGGAACTGGCCCGCGACACCGCCCAGAAGTTCAACAGCGACTACGGCGTCGAGTTCTTTCCGCAGCCCGAGCCGCTGATCTTCGGCGCCGCCACCCGGGTGATGAGCTTGCGCGACGGCACCAAGAAGATGAGCAAGTCCGACGAGTCGGACTATTCGCGCATCAACATGACCGACGACGCCGACACCATCGCGCTGAAGATCCGCAAGGCGCGCACCGATCCGCACCCGCTGCCCGACACCATGGGCGCGCTGGACGAGCGCCCCGAGGCGTCGAACCTGATCGGCATCTACGCCGCCTTGTCCGACCGCGACAAGGCCGAGGTGCTGCACCAGTTCGCCGGCCGCCAGTTCTCGGAATTCAAGCAGGAGCTGGTGGACCTGGCCGTATCGGTGCTGGGCCCCATCAACGACGAGATGAAGCGCCTGATGGGCGACCCCGGTCATCTGGACGGCATCCTGCGCCAGGGCGCCGAGCGTGCCGACGCCATCGCCCGGCCGATCCTGGCGGAGGTATACGAAATCGTCGGGTTCCTGCGCCCGTGAGGGTGGTCCGGCCCCTTCGTCCTCTTGCGTGGGTGGCCCCGGCGGGCGTACAGATGGTCGCGCCATGACCGATCAGTCGTCCATTCCCGATCCCGCCCTTGCCGCGCCGCCCGCCGACCAGACCCCGTGGGAGCGCTGGCGCACGCCCTTCCCGCTGTGGTGGGTGGCGGTGGCGGCGGTGGTCGGGTTGCTGCTGGCCTATCCGACCGGCATGCTGCTGCAGCACAAGATCGACGACGACGCCGACTTCGCCCCGGCGGCGGTGGCCCAGGGGCAGTCGCGTGCGGTCGCCATCGCTGCCGCCCTGGTCAACCGCGAGGTCGAGATCAACGGCTGGACCGCCAACGACCCGTTCCCGACTCCGGGCTGGGCGCTGGACAACATGCCCAATTTCCAGATGGGCATCGTCGCCGCCGCCGCCCGCTTCGCCGGCGCCCTGGCCGACGAGACCGGCCAGGTGAACGGCCCGGCCGCGGTCGACAACGAGCTGTCCCGCGCCGCCGGCCTGCTACGCTATCCCGGCACGGTGTGGAAGTTCGATCCCCGCACCGCCTGGGCGCGCACCGCCTCGGCCGAGAAGCAGTACCGCCTGGCGGTGCGCTCGCTCGAATCCTACAACGAGCACGTGGCCGCCGGCACCGCCACCTTCGACCGGCGCGCCGCAGTGGCTGCCGGTGTGCTGGCCGCGGTCGCCCACGACCTGGAAAGCCTGGCCGAGGCCGCAGACCGCCATATGGCCGACCACCACTGGGCCCTGTTCGACCTCAAGGCCGACGACGTCTTCTACGGCGCCAAGGGCCGGCTGTACGCCTATGGCCTGATGCTGCGCGAACTGGGCCGCGACATCTCGCCGCTGCTGGGCTCGCGCCAGCTGGCCGGCCAGTGGAACGACATGGTCGAGGCCTTCCGTGCCGCCGGCCAGCTCGAGCCGCTGGTGGTGCTCAACGGCTCGCCCGACGCCACGCTGATGCCCAGCCACGTGGCCTCGCAGGGCTTCCTTGGCGAGCGTGCCCGCATGCGCGTCCTGCAGATGGCCGAGGCGCTGCGGCGCGGGTGAGTTTCTCCCTCACCAGCGGGAGAGGGACGGGGTGTCGGAGGCCGTTTTGCGCATCCTGCCGCTCCTGCTTTTCGCGCTTCTTGCCTGGCTGCCGGCGCGGGCGGCCGAGCCGCTGGTCGCCGACCTGTCCCATCATCTGGTTGCCATAACCACCGGGTTCGCCGGCACCGACGTGCTGCTGTTCGGCGCCATCGAGGACATGCCGGCGGGGCGCGGCGGCGACGTGGTGGTGGTGGTGCGCGGGCCGTCGCACGACGAGACCATCCGGCGCAAGTCGCGGACCGGCGGCATCTGGATCAACACCGGCGCGGCCGAGATCTCGGGGGCACCATCCTTCTACCGGGTCGCGGCCACCCGGCCCTTGGAACTGGTGGCGCCGGCTTCGGTGCTGGCCCGCCACCAGATCGGCCTCGGCTACCTGGACCTGCACGTCAAGGGTGACGACGCCAACGCGCCGCCCGACCAGTACCGCCAGGCGCTGGTGCGGCTGATGCAGCGCAAGGGCCTCTACGGCGACGGGGTGCAGGACATCGCCTTCCTGGGCCATCGCCTGTTCCGCACCGACCTGCATTTTCCGGCGACGGTGCCGGTGGGCACCTATCTGGTCGAGGTCTACCTGTTCCAGCAGGGCGAGGTGGTCTCGGCCCAGACCACCCCGCTGGTGGTCAGCAAGATCGGGCTGGGTGCCGACGTCTACGATTTCGCCCACCAACGCGCGGCGGCCTACGGTATCATCGCCGTCGCCCTGGCAGCGGCAGCCGGCTGGCTGGCCGCGGTGGTGTTCCGCAAGGCCTGACTCCGACGGGAGTGCCCGAAATGGACGACGACGGCCGGCAGCCCCCTCGGGTGTTCCTGGTGGTGGTGGACGAGACGCCAGAGCTGCGGGCGGCCATGCGCTATGCCTGCCGGCGGGCGCGCCATTGCGGCGGCCGTGTGGCCCTGCTGCGGGTGATCGAGCCCTCCGAGTTCCAGGGCTTCGCCACTATCGACCAACTGATGAAGGCCGAGGCCCGCCAGGAGGCCGAGGAGCTGCTGCAGCGCATGGCGGCCGAGGTCAACGCCAACTCGGGCCAGCTGCCGGTGCTGTACGTGCGCGAAGGCGCGCCCCGCGACGAACTGCTGCGCCTGATCGACGAGGAGCCGTCCATTTCCATCCTGGTGCTGGGCGCCGACACCGGCCCGGCCGGCCCGGGACCGCTGGTCTCGGCGCTGACGGGCAAGTATGCCGGCCGCCTCAGGGTGCCGGTGACCATCGTGCCCGGCAGCCTCAGCGACGAGCAGATCGACGTGGTGACGTAATTGCTTGCCCTCAGGCGCCGGGCGCCGCCTCCGGCGGCTTGGCTCCTCCGCTGGCGCTTCGGGGCGCTCAACGCGCCCGCGCTTCGGCTTCGCCTTGCTCGTTGGGCCCTCAGGCGCCGGGCGCCGCCTCTGCATTTGTCGGGCGCAGCTTGACTCAAGCCCCGCAGCGGGCCATTTACCTCTTTTGGACTTTCATTCGCCGGCAAAGGGCCCCTCATGTTCATCCAGACCGAACCGACCCCCAATCCCGCCACCTTGAAGTTCCTGCCCGGCCGCGACGTCATGGGGCGCGGCACCGCCGACTTCCCCGATGCGTCCAAGGCGCAGACCTCGCCGCTGGCGACCCGCCTGTTCGCCATCGAGGGCGTCGCCGGCGTGTTCCTTGGCGGCGACTTCATCACCGTCACCAAGGCCGACGGCGAGGACTGGCAGGTGCTGAAGCCGCAGCTGCTGGCCGGCATCATGGACCACTACGCATCGGGCCAGCCGGTGCTGACCGAGGGCGCCGACGCGGCCGGTTCGGGCGAGGCCGATTCGGAAGTGGTCATGCAGATCAAGGAGCTGCTCGACACCCGCGTCCGCCCGGCGGTCGCCCAGGACGGCGGCGACATCATCTTCCGCGGCTTCGAGGACGGCATCGTCTACCTGCACCTGCAGGGCGCCTGCTCGGGCTGCCCCAGCTCGAGCGCGACGCTGAAGCACGGCATCGAGAACATGCTGCGCTACTACGTCCCCGAGGTGCAGGGCGTGATGGCGGTCGAGTGACCGCCAAAGCCCAGCGCTAGAAACGAAGAGGGCGCCGCGCGGGAGCGAGGGGCCCCCGGCCGGGAAGGCGGCGTTTTTGGTGAGCGCCCGCACACCAGGGGCACGCCCGGGGGGGCGCCCGGGG
>JBLNBU010000080.1:0-8923 GCA_050260215.1 Actinomycetota bacterium | reverse complement strand
GGTCACCGGGACGAGGGAGACGCAGGAGCTGCCGGAGGCGCTGGCCCGATGCGGTGCTATGCCGTCAAGGCCCGCCCGCCGGCCTTCGCCCTGGCAGGGCGCGGTTCGCGCACCTGCCGTCCCCGGCACCCTCACACCATTCTTTCCCATGTCGATCTGCACCGACGTTTCCATCCCGATGATTTGCTGGTTGAAGGGGGGTGAATCTGCATCTGTCGTCGGTCGAACGCCCATGGCGGCTCTGCTGTCGCTACGCTGTACAACTGATCGCACCTTGCCGTCGAACAGGCCCGGAATCTGTGTTCCGGGCCTGTTTTGCGTCTTTTCCCCTCATAATCGGCGATTCCTGTTTTTCATTAATTGAAGAACCGCACCGGCCTCCGAAGCGCCAAGTCAGAAGGTGGGTGCGCGAGGTCCATGCCATTGATATTTATGTGAAAATTGACATTCGCCACACCCCATGATACAATCATTGCGCGTGTATAGACTGTATCAGGAGGGGCCTATGGCAGGCCGACAGGCGAAGATTCTGACACGAACACAAGAGCGCACGCTGCTGCGCCATGCCGCCTCGGGGCGATACCCCGAACGCGACCGGGTGATGGTGCTGCTGTCGATCAAGGCGGGCTTAAGGGCCGGGGAGATCGCCCGGCTGACCTGGCCCATGGTGCTGGACCCGCAGGGCCGCGTGGCCGAACGGATCGAGCTTCACGACAAGGCGGCGAAGAAATGCAGTGGGCGAACCATTCCCATGCATGCCGATTTGAAAACCGCCCTGGTGCGGCTGCGCCGGGTGCAGGACGGCGACGGGTCGGCGGTGATCCGCTCCGAGCGGGGCAGCGCCCTGCGGCCCGGCAGCGTGGTCAACTGGTTCCGCACCGTCTATGAGTCCTTGGGTTTCGCGGGGTGCTCGTCGCATTCCGGGCGGCGCACCTTCATCACCGCCGCCGCCCGGCTGGTGTCGAAAGCCGGCGGGTCGTTGCGCGACGTCCAGCAACTGGCTGGGCACCGGAGCATCGACATGACCCAGCGCTATATCGAAGGCGACAACCAGGCCAAGCGCCGTCTGATCGCCATGTTGTAGGGCCACAGGCCCCGCGCCTTCGGGCGCCGTTCATTTTCCCATCCATTGGAGAATTCCCCATGACGCGACCGACCCTGTCGGCTCGCATCGCGGCCGTGTGCGTGCGCGGCCAGCGATGCAAGACCATTACCCGCAACCCCCATCGCCTGGAGTTGGCCGAGGCCATCATCTCCACCCTGCTGGAGCATCCCGGGCAGCCCCTCGATGCGGTGTTGCTGCCCGCCGGCTTCCTACGCCTGCCCACTTCCATCGCCGATCTCGACTTCACCGGCCGGGCCGAGGCGCTGGCCCGCACCCGCATCGGGCGCGCCCTGATCCGCCTGTGCCGGCGGCTGGAGGTGGCCTTCCCCGGCATCCTGATCGTCACCGGCATCGACGGCGACGGAATGGACGAGGGCGACGATCAGCTATGTGTCGCCTTCGGCGCCCATTGCGTGGTCGGGGTGGCGCGCAAGCTGTTCCCCACCGACCACGACACCCGCAACCCCGAGCGTGCGGTGACGCCCCGGCTGGCCGATTACGACTGCCCCGGCCGCATCGTCGCTCTGCCCTCGGGCCGGCGGGCGGCGTTGTGCGCCTGCTACGACGTGTTCGGCTTCCACGAGGGGCCGGACACCCTGTCCGCCCGCAGCCGCGCCATCCGGCAAATCCATGACGGCAGCCGCGCCGTGACCGATGACGAGGACGGCTTCACCGCCCTGCGCCGCGCCGCCCTGGCCAATTGGCAGGCGCGCTGGCGGGGCGCGGGTGTCGATCTCGCCCTGGCTGCCATCCACGGCTTCGAGCAGCCGGGCCGCGACGGCTATTGGCAGCGCCACGGCATGGCCTGTGCCGCCGCCGCGTTGGGCGGAGCTTCCGTCGGTGCGGCCCATTTCGAGGACGGCTTGCCGGAACCCTTGTCCTCGACCCTGGCCGCCGCCCAGGTGCCCAAGGCGCATCTGAAGGCCGGGCCGTACCGCCGCGCCCATGCCCTGGCGCCTGCCGCCTGGGTCACATTGCGCAAGGGCGGACGCGAGGCCGCGCTGATCCGGCTGTTCCAGGTGTAGGGGGTGACCATGAGCCGACGCGACATCCACGCCGAGATCACCGCCCGCATCATCGCAGCACTTGAGGCGGGCACGCCACCCTGGCGCCGCCCGTGGGGCAAGGGCAGCCCGGCGCCGTCCTGGCCGC
This sequence comes from Actinomycetota bacterium, assembly GCA_050260215.1. GTDB lineage: Bacteria > Pseudomonadota > Alphaproteobacteria > Rhodospirillales > Magnetospirillaceae > JBLNBU01. The sequence goes on along the minus strand of JBLNBU010000080.1, from coordinate 6,666 downwards.
GTAACGCGGTGACGGGGCGTCCCTATCGCGGCATCAACGCCCTGCTGCTGGCCTGGTACCCGCTGGCCTTGGCCGGCGGCGATCCGCGCTGGTGCACCTACAACCAGGCCCGCGACAAGGGCTGGCAGGTGCGCAAGGGCGAGAAGGGCACAATCATCATCTTCTTCAAGCGCATCGAGATCGACGACGAGGACACCGACGACGATCCCCGCACCATCCCGGTGCTGAAGAGCTTCGTGGTGTTCCATGCCGGCCAGATCGACGGCATCCCGCCCTGGGTGCGCCCGGCCCCGCCGTCCCCCGACTGGCAGGCACCCGAGGCGGTCAAGGCCCTGCTGACGGCCAGCGGCGTCGGTCTACGCATCGGCGGGCGCGAGGCCAGCTACAGCATCGCCCGCGACCTGATCCGCCTGCCGCCCGAGGGGCTGTTCCGCAGCCCGGAAGGCTGGGCCGCCACCGCCTTGCACGAACTGGCCCACGCCACCGCCCATCCCAGCCGGCTGGATCGTGAAATCTCGCGTCACTACGGCAGTCCGGCCTATGCCCTGGAGGAATTGCGGGCCGAACTGGCCTCGGCCTTCGTCTGCGCCGAGCTGGGCCTGGCCCCCGACCTGGAGCAGCACGCCAGCTACATCGACGGCTGGCTGGAGGCGCTGAAGAACGACAAGCGGGCGGTGTTCCGCGCCGCCTCGGTCGCACAGGGCATCGCCGATTGGATTCTCGCCCTCATTCCCCAACCCGAAGCCTGAAAGGAACAAATCATGATCATCGGCAGAGCCGAGCGTATCCGCCGCCTCAACGACACCTTCCGCCGCAGCTTCCAGGGCGGCAAGGTCTTCCTCACCGAGGGCGTCCGCGCCCTGGGCGACGATCAGGTCCGCGCCATCATCCGCCAAGTCCGCACCTTCGACGCCTTCACCCCCGACAACGATCCCTACCAGGAACACGATTTCGGCGCCTTCGACGAGGGCGGCAGGCGGGTGTTCTGGAAGATCGACTATTTCGACGCGGAGATGGAGGGGGCGTCGGTCGATCCCGCCGATGCGGACGCGACGACGCGGGTGATGACGGTGATGCTGGCGGAGGAGTGGTGAGGTCAGAGTCAAAGCACCACCGCTCGTGACATCCGGTTGATGGGGCGTCCAAGCCGCTGGGATCGGCGGTCAGCGGAATGTCGCCCATATGTCGTCCCTGCAAGCGCAAAGCCCATTGACGTCGCCATAACTGACGTCAAAACCGCCATATATGGCGGATGCAGAGGTTAAAATGTCGTACTTAATGGACAAAAATAGAGACATTGGCGCCTCGTCGACGGGAGACGAGAAGATAAAAGGACGTCATGATCGCTTCTGTCAGCAACCCATGGAGGTTCAGATGGAAACGGCAGAAAGTGATGCGGAAATGGAATTTGATGGCGCGGTCTTGCGTCAGCTCAGGAGGCGGCGCAGGTGGTCGCAGGAAAAGCTGGCGGCGGAAGCAAGGATTTCCGAGCGGTCGGTACAGCGGTATGAACGCGGGAAACAGGTTCCCGAGGACCGGACATTGCGCGCGCTCGCGACAGCATTGGGAGTGCCCCCCGAGAAACTGCAAGGACAAGCTGCCGCCGAACCCAACGAAGAGGAAATCCCTCTGGGCAAACAGGCTTTCTCGAAGCGACTGCAAATCCGGAACGACTGCATGAACGCGTTGGCCCTGGTTGCCATGACCTATAGCGTCACACCGGCACATATTGTCGAGGCGGCCCCACTGCTGTTCGACATGGTGGCGAGAGGAAGCCTGCGGCGGCGGCGGGAAAGGCTCGATGCCGTGAACGAAGCCATCGGCACTGTTGAAAGCGCGGCGGAGGACTTCCCGCATCTGCCGCCGTCCGGCTTCGCGAAGTGGTACGAGGCTCTGGATGTAGAGGAGGCGTCGATCACACGCGGGGACATTTTCGCGAGGGATGTCGATGATGCCCCGATCCACCGCTCAGGTTCAGATAAATACCATTACGGCACCGACAACCCTCTGGCTATCCACCTTCGCGAAATGGTCGAAACGACCGGTCCAGAAGTTGAGTTCCGTTCATGGCCCCCATACGACGGCCCCCACTACACGGTCTGCAAAGAAAAAGCCCTGGAATACATGGGAGGAGATGAGGATGCGGCTGCAGCCATTCTCAGCGGTCACGCGCCGATCAACCTGATGACCAAAGCCATTGGCTCCAACGCAGGACCAGCCGACCGCGCCACTTGGGCCAAAGCCGAGGCCGAGAGGTTCAAGGTGGAACGGGTACGGCTTCTTGCCGGCCTTGACCTTGACCTTGATCTTCTCCTTGCCCAGGCGACGGAAACGGCGCCTACGGACGGGGAGGAGCAGCAATGAGCCACATCAAATTTCCATTGGCGCTCGGCCCCGAGGTGACGTTCTCGATGACCTCACACGCCCTTGCCCGTTGCCGCCAGCGCGCGGTCCGCGAGGCTGACATGGGGCTTTTCATGCAGCATGCCAGTCACATGGAGGGGGGCGTGTACGTCATGACGGCGGCCAATGTGGACGCGGCAGTGGCAGCGTTGAAACGCGAAATCTCCGCTGTGGAACGGATGCGCGGCGTGACGGCGGTGGTGATCGGTGGTCGGGTGGTCACGGTTTACAGGGATGCGGCTCTGTTACAAGGCGGCAAGTCAAGGCGGCAGGGAAAGCGTCACTTCGACAAGAGGGTGGAATCTGATGGCTAGGCGCAAGCAGTTACAGCCCTCAAGCCAACTCATGGCAAAAGACGAGTTTTGCACTGAGAATGATCCTCTCATCGCCCTTCCAGCATTTGACCTTTGATTGAATTGACATAGGATGGTGACAAAGGCTGGTATGCCCTGAGGCGACACATGGGGAATGGTGCGGCGGACGTCTTGGTGGAAGCGGGCGGCATGGAACTGCCTCCCGTGGCCCCGGTTCTCATGGAATCCCTCCGCGCCGTCGGATACTCGACGCCTGCGGCCATCGCCGATCTGGTGGACAACAGCATCGCGGCCAAGGCTGGCTCGGTGTCCATTCGCTTCACAGGAGGTTCCTCCGCATTTGTCGCCATAATAGACGATGGCGAGGGGATGACGGACGGTGAACTCGTCGCGGCCATGCGCTTCGGCAGTCGTGACCCGCGAGAGAATCGTCCCGATGGCGATCTGGGCCGCTTCGGCCTGGGAATGAAAACGGCCTCGCTATCGCAATGTCGGCGGATGACGGTCGCCTCCCTGAAGGAGGGTGAACTTGCCGTCCGTGCCTGGGACCTCGACGAGTGCGAGAGCCGTCGGGCCTGGTGGCTTCAGAAACCGACTCCCGGCGATGTCGTTCCCGATGCGCTTGCTGCCCTGACAGCGCAGGGGCACGGAACGGCGGTCATCTGGGAAAAGCTCGACAGGCTCTATCCCATCGAGTCCACCTCCCCGTTGCGGCAGCTTGAAATGGCCATGGAAGGGGTGGCGGATCATCTGGCCATGGTTTTTCACCGCTTCCTGTCCGGGGAGATGGCGGGGCCATTCACCATCGACGTGAATGGTCGACCACTGCCAATCCTCGACCCTTTCCTCGGCAACCATCCGCGAGGACAGAGCCTTCACACTGAGAAGTTCAGTATCGGTGGGCATGATATCGTCGTAACCCCGTATGTGCTGCCCTTTCCGTCGCGCATGGGGGCGACCGAGATGGACAAGGTCGGGGGGCGCGAAAGCCTGAAGACCGCGCACGGCTTCTACATCTATCGGGGCGGGCGGCTGATGGTGCCCGGAGGCTGGTACCGGATTGTGCCGTCTGACGAACTGATCCGGCTGGCGCGCATCAAGGTCGATGTGCCCATCGAGCTGGACCACCTGTGGAAGGTCGATGTCCGCAAGACCATGGCGGAACCACCCATCGCCTTGCGACCGAACCTGAAACGCATCGTCGGTGCGGTCACCAATCGCAGCAAGGCCGTCTACAGGCATCGTGGCGTTCCCGTCGAAACCGACAGGGTATCCCTTTGGGAGCGGCACGAGTTACGAAACGGGGCCGCGACCTGGCGGATCAACAGGGCACATCCGATCCTTCTGGCCATGCTGAACGGGGCGTCCTCGGCAATCGGCATGGAGCAGGTCTATCGCCTGCTGGAGGACTCGGTCCCGGTCCATGACATCTACGTCCACGTCAGCAATGACCTTCCGGTCGGAAGCGGTGAAGCCGAGATGACCGAGGCCGAACTTGAGGCTCTGGCCACTACGCTTCTGGGGGCATTCGCCGGAGTGCCCGAGATGAGGCAGGCCGTCGTCGAGAAGCTTCATCTGACGGACCCGTTCAGCCGATATCCGGATATGGCCCAACGCATCATGGGGAAGCTGTGCCAATGAATATCGAGTCCCCCGAGGCGCTGGCGTCATCCGTCGCCAACCTGATCCCCCTCGATCCTCCTCCGACCGAAGCGCAGATCGACAAGGTTCTGGCCGGCATGGCAGCCGGTTTCGGACTGTCGGAAACCTTCATCGGCGAGACCCGCAAGCTGCTGCATGCCCGGTACAGCATCCGCATGGAGATGGGGAAGACGCTCACCTCTGAGGAAGAGCACGATCCCTGGCTCTCGGCACGAAAGGCAGAGATCGATCCGTTCTATTGGAACCGGTACCGTCAGATGCTGATCCGCAACGGCTGGGGACCACTGGTAGTTTCCACTCTCGACCGGACGACGGACGAACTGCTCGATCTGATGGGCAACCCGGAAAAGGACGGGGAATGGAAGCGGCGGGGCCTCGTCGTGGGCGACGTCCAGTCCGGCAAGACCGCGTCCTATGCCGCGCTGATCTGCAAGGCGGCGGATGCCGGCTACCGCATGGTGGTGCTGCTGACCGGCACCCTTGAGAATGTCCGGCGCCAGACCCAGGAGCGCCTGGATGCCGCGTTTGTCGGACTGGATAGTCGTGATTTCCTTACGGTTGGCCAGATTGGCCGCAAGACCCATGTCGGCGTCGGTCTTATCGATGGTCAGCGCGATGGCATCGTCTTCACCTCGCGGGACAGCGATTTCAGGAAGAACGCGGCATCGGCACTCAACATATCGCTCGGGGCGGTGAAGGAACCCGTCCTGGTTGTCAGCAAGAAGAACGCCTCGGTTTTGTCCAGGCTGGCGGCATGGCTTCGTGCCAAGAATGCCAATCATGCCGGAAAGATCGACGTTCCCCTTCTGCTGATCGATGACGAAGCGGACAACGCCTCGATCAACACCAAACTGAAGCCGGGACAGGTGACTGCCATCAACCGTGGCATCCGCGATATCCTGGGGCTGTTCACCAGATCCAGCTATGTGGGCTTCACCGCAACCCCGTTCGCCAATATCTTCATCGATCCGGCCTCGACCAGTGACATGCTGGGCGACGACCTGTTCCCCCGGGATTTCATCCACGTCCTGGAGCCGCCCGACAACTATGTCGGCATGAATGCCATTTTTGCCCAGGCCGACCCTGATGATACGGATGACGGCGTCGCGTCGGATGCCTCCCGCATTCTCATCGACATCGAGGATGCCGACACCTGGCTGCCGGTCACCCACCAGAAGGATCAGGAGGTGGACTGGCTGCCGGACTCGCTCAAGGAGGCTCTTCGGGGCTTCCTGCTGACGACGACCCTTCGGGACTTGCGGGCCAAGGCCGGCCATCCCGGCAAGGGTGGCGGCATCCATCGCTCCATGTTGGTCAACGTCTCGCGCTTCACCGACGTGCAGAACAAGGTCGCCGCCGTCATTCACACAGAACTGGAGGACATCCGCCGGGCGGTCAGGCTCTACGGGTCCCTGGGGCCGGCCAAGGCTGCCGCCAGCAGTCCCGAGATCGCCGCACTCGCCGACATCTTCGCAACCCGCTTCGCCTTGGCAGGGTTCGGTTGGGGCGAGGTGCTTGAAGCCCTCCACGCATCCATCTCGCCCATTGAAGTCCAGGCGGTGAACCAGTCCACGGGTGCGGCCAAACTGGACTATTCCGTGGCCAAGTCGGAACCGGGCGTGCGGGTCATCGCTGTCGGCGGCAACAGCCTTTCGCGCGGCCTCACCCTGGAAGGGCTTTCGACAAGCTACTTCCTGCGAAACTCGAAGATGTACGACACCCTCCTACAGATGGGGCGCTGGTTCGGCTATCGGGATGGCTATGGCGATCTCTGCCAGCTTTGGCTCACCCCGGATGCAGTGGGCTGGTACCGCCACATCACCGAGGCGACTGGCGAACTGAAGCGGGAATTCGCGCGGATGAAGCGGCGCAAAGGGGCAACGCCGAAGGAGTTCGGCCTGCGGGTTCGCTGCCACCCGGACACCCTTCTGATCACGGCCAGGAACAAGATGGCGACCGGTGTGGACATCGTGGGCGCAAGCCAGGAGGTGTCGTTTACCGGTCGCGGCATCGAATCGACACGACTGTATACGGATGCGAAGCGCAACCAGGCCAACCTGAAGCTGGTCGAACTTTTTGCCTCTGGTCTCGCTTCACGCAATGGAATGCCCGATCCGTCACCGCACGGCGGGGCCATGCTTTGGCGGGATGTACCGGCCAAGGATGTTGCCGACTTCATCGACGAGTTCGCTGTTCATCCGCTCAATCATGACTTCCAGGGCGACAGCATCGCGGATTTCCTCCGTGATCTCCCAGCCAGGCAGGTGCCGCCCCTGGAACACTGGAC
>JBLNBU010000079.1:0-15492 GCA_050260215.1 Actinomycetota bacterium | reverse complement strand
AGGTCCTGCGCGCCCGGTTGCGCCGGCTGAACCCGGCCGCCCCCATCGAGACCGCCGTCATGGGCCGCATCGAACCCGCAGCCATCCTGGATGCCGGCCTGTTCAACGCGGGAGCCAAGATCCCCGACGTCGCCCGCTGGATCAACGAGGAGGCCTACCGGGCCCACCAGCATGCCCATCACGACCACCACCACGACGTCAACCGCCACGACGCCCGCATCCAGGCCTTCGTCTTCACCGCCGAAGCGCCGGTATCGTGGCCGGCGCTGGCCTTCGCCCTGGAACTGCTGATCTCGAACCGGGGCGAGAACCTGCTCAGGGTCAAGGGCATCGTCAACGCCCGCGAGTCCGAGGCGCCGCTGGCCATCCACGGGGTCCAGCACGTCTTCCACCCTCCGGCCCCCCTGCCCGGCTGGCCCGACGCCGACCGCCGCACCCGCATCGTCTTCATCACGCGTGACCTGGAGCGGGCGGTGGTCGAGGAACTGCTGGCCGGGGTGCTGGCGGTGGAGTAAGCCGGGGTATTGCGAGCCGCTCTTAAAATCATTTGACATTGGTGTGCGGGTGCGATAGGGTTGCCTTCAGATGTTGGCCTCTCCCGAGGTCAGCCTCCCTCTCTAAAGCAACTCCTCCGGCCGTCCAGCATCCCCCCGCTGGACGGCTGATTTTTTTGTCTTCACCGGGGTACCCGGCCATGACGAATTGGGGAGCGACCAAAAGAAAAAGGCCGCCCATTTCTGGGCGGCCTTTCGTCCTTTTGCCGGATGGCGGCCGGGGATCACTCCTCGGCGGCTTCCTCGGTCTTCTCGGCGGTCGGGCCAGAATCGGCGCCCTTGGCGGCCGGGTCGCGGTCGACCAGCTCGATGACGGCCATCGGGGCGGCGTCGCCGTAGCGGAAGCCGGCCTTCAGCACGCGGGTGTAGCCGCCCTGGCGGGTCTTGTAGCGCTCGCCCAGAGTGGCGAACAGCTTGGCCACCACCTTGTCGTCGCGAAGATAGGCATAAGCCTGGCGACGGGCGTGCAGGTCGCCACGCTTGGCCAGAGTGATCAGGCGCTCGGCGATCGGACGCAGGTCCTTGGCCTTGGGCAGGGTGGTCTTGATCTGCTCGTGCTTGAACAGGGCGTTGCACAGGCTGACGAACAGCGCCTTGCGGGCGGAACTGTCGCGGTTCAGTTTGCGGCCGGACATACCGTGACGCATGGGATCACTCTCCTCTTCGCATGGCCTCGCCGGGCGAGAACCGATTTCGCTCCGCGCCGCCCCCCCTTGCCGGAGTACGTCACGGTCGGGCCGGGATGGCCCCCCTCACCCTGGACGGGTGAGGGTCGTCACCAAAAAAGCCTCAGTACGGCTCTTCGAGCTTCTTGGCCAGCTCTTCGATGTTCTCCGGCGGCCAGTTGGGGATTTCCATGCCGAGATGGAGACCCATCTGGGCGAGGACTTCCTTGATCTCGTTGAGCGACTTGCGGCCGAAGTTCGGCGTGCGCAGCATCTCGGCCTCGGTCTTCTGGACCAGGTCGCCGATGTAGATGATGTTGTCGTTCTTGAGGCAGTTGGCCGAACGGACCGACAGCTCGAGTTCGTCGACCTTGCGCAGCAGGTTCTTGTTGAACGGCAGCTCGTCCTTCTTCTCTTCCTCGACCACGGTGGTCGGCTCTTCGAAGTTGATGAACAGCTGCAGCTGGTCCTGCAGGATGCGCGCCGCCAGCGCCAGCGAGTCGTCGGGCGACACGGCGCCGTTGGTCTCGATGGACATGATCAGCTTGTCGTAGTCGGTGACCTGGCCGACGCGGGTGTTCTCGACCTTGTACGCGACCTTGCGCACCGGCGAGAAGATGGCGTCGATCGGGATCAGGCCGATCGGCGAGTCCTCGGCGCGGTTCTGGGTGGCCGGAACGTAGCCCTTGCCGGTCTCGACGGTGAACTCGACATTGAGCTTGGCGCCCTCGTCCAGGGTGCACAGCACCAGGTCGGGGTCCATGATCTCGATGTCGTGGCCAGCCTCGATCATCCCCGCCTTGACCTCGCCGGGACCGGTGGCACGCAGGTGCATGCGCTTCGGCCCCTCGCCATGCATGCGCAGGCCCAGGGTCTTGATGTTGAGGATGATGTCGGTGACGTCCTCACGCACGCCGGGGATCGACGAGAACTCGTGGAGCACGCCCTCGATCTGGATGGCGGTGACCGCGGCGCCCTGCAGCGAGGACAGCAGCACGCGGCGCAAGGAGTTGCCCAGCGTCATGCCGAACCCGCGCTCGAGCGGCTCGGCAACGGCGGTGGCGAAGCGCTGCGGATCGGCGCCCGGCTCGACGTTGAGCTTGTTGGGCTTGATCAGTTCCTGCCAGTTCTTCTGAATCACGAGCGTGACCTCATGCTAGAACGAAGATACCGGAACGGCCGTGCCGCCGATGCCTTCCCCGCTTTTGCGGCGGGGAGGCCGGCGGCCGGTTCGTACCGTATAAAAGCCCGATCAGACGCGGCGACGCTTGCGCGGCCGGCAGCCGTTGTGCGGGATCGGGGTGACGTCGCGGATCGAGGTGATCGAGAAACCGACGGCCTGCAGCGCGCGCAGCGCGGACTCGCGACCGGCGCCGGGGCCCTTGACCTCGACCTCGAGGGTCCGCATGCCATGTTCCATCGCCTTGCGGCCGGCGTCCTCGGCAGCCACCTGAGCGGCGTACGGGGTCGACTTGCGCGAGCCCTTGAAGCCCTGCATGCCCGACGACGACCACGAGATGGTGTTCCCCTGGGCGTCGGTGATGGTGATCATGGTGTTGTTGAACGTGGCGGCGACGTGCGCCACGCCCGAGGTGATGTTCTTGCGCTCGCGGCGACGAGGACGCGCAGCGGCTGCGGCAGGCTTGGCCATCGGAGGTGTTCCTTACTTCGTGACTTTCTTCTTGCCGGCGATCGGCTTGGCCGGACCCTTGCGGGTGCGCGCATTGGTATGCGTGCGCTGGCCACGGACCGGCAGACCACGACGGTGCCGCAGGCCGCGATAGCAGCCGAGGTCCATCAGGCGCTTGATGTTCATCGCCACCGCGCGGCGCAGGTCACCTTCGACCTGGTAGTCGCGGTCGATGAGCTCGCGGATCTTGAGCACCTCGTCGTCGGTCAGCTGATTGACGCGACGCTCCTCAGGGATCCCCAGCTTCTCGGTGATCTCCCTGGCCTTGGCGCGGCCGATGCCGTGAATATAGGTCAGCGCGATCATCACGCGCTTGTTGGTCGGAATATTGACGCCAGCGATACGGGCCAAAGCTGGTTACTCCTTCAACGTCGCTATAGGCGCACCCCTTCGGATTGCGCCGGTTCTTGCAAAAAGCACCACGCCGGGGATGACCCGGCGTGGGCAAAACCGAAGGTGCGGGATTATAGGGCGTCTGAACCGAGAGTCAACCGGCTCTTAGCCCTATTTTCCAATTGCCGCATCCAGGATGTTTTCCAGGTCCTTGGTGACCTTTCCGATATCCTGGGTGCCGTCGACCACCTTCATGATTCCCTTGCCCTCGTAATAGGGCAGCAGCGGCGCCGTCTGGGCGTGATAGGCCGCCAGACGCTTGTTGACGGTCTCGGCGTTGTCGTCGGCGCGGCGGATGAACTCGCTGCCGCCGCAGGCGTCGCACTTGCCGTCGGCCTTGGGCCGCTGGAACTTGTCGTGATAGCCGGCACCACACTTGGCGCAGGTGAAGCGCCCGGTGATGCGCTCGACGATGGGCGCGTCGGGGACGCGGATCTCGATGGCGAAGTGCAGCTTCTTGCCCTTGCGGGTCAGCATGGCGTCCAGCGCCTCGGCCTGCGCCACCGTCCGCGGGAAGCCGTCGAAGATGACGCCGCCCTTGACGTCGGGCGCATCCAGGCGCTCGTCGATGATGCCGATGACGATGTCGTCGGAGACCAGTTGGCCGGCGTCCATGACGGCCTTGGCCTTCTTGCCGATCTCCGAACCCGACGCCACCGCGGCGCGCAGCATGTCACCGGTGGACAGCTGGACCAGGCCGTACTTGTCCTGCAGGCGCTTGGCCTGGGTACCTTTGCCGCCGCCGGGCGGTCCCAAGAGAACGAGATTCATGTGCCTCCCTCTGGGCCGCCCGAACACCTAGCCGCGACGGCCTCTCAATCGGGACTTCTTGATCAGTCCCTCATATTGGTGTGCCAGCAGATGCGACTGAATCTGGGCGACGGTATCCATAGTCACCGTCACCACGATCAGAAGACTGGTGCCCCCAAAGTAAAAGGGCACAGACCACTTGGCAATCAGCAATTCGGGCAGGACCGAAAGCGCAGATAGGTAGGCCGCACCCAAGACCGTCAGGCGGGTAAGGACATAATCCAGATAGTCGGCGGTGTTCTTGCCCGGGCGGATACCGGGAATGAAACCACCGTACTTCTTGAGGTTGTCAGCGGTATCCGCCGGGTTGAACACGACGGCGGTATAAAAGAAGGCAAAGAATATTATAAGACCCAAATACAGGGCCAGGTACAACGGCTGGCCACGACCCATGATCGCCGTGAACGAGGTCAGCCATTCCGGGCCGCCCGCCGCCGAGAACTGCGCGATGGTCACCGGCATAAGAAGAATCGAGCTGGCGAAGATGGGTGGGATGACGCCCGAGGTGTTCACCTTAAGGGGTAGGTGCGAGGACTCCCCGCCGAACATCTTGTTGCCCACCTGGCGCTTCGGATATTGCACGATGATCCGGCGCTGGGCGCGTTCCATGTAGACGATGAAGGCGATCACCGCCACGCTCATGACGATCAGGCCGATGATCACCAGCACCGGCAGGGCGCCGGTGCGACCCAGCTCCAGGGTGTTGCCGATGGCGACCGGCAGGCCGGCCACGATGCCCGACATGATGATCAGCGAGGTGCCCTGGCCGATGCCGCGGGCGGTGATCTGCTCGCCCAGCCACATCAGGAACAGGGTGCCGCCGACCAGCGACACCACCGCGGTGAAGCGGAACAGCATGTGGTCGTCCATCATCACCGCCGGCCCGCGCGACCCGCTCATGCCCTCCAGGCCCACCGCGATGCCGTAGGCCTGGAAGGCCGCGATCAGCACCGTCAGGTAGCGGGTGTACTGGTTGATCTTCTTGCGCCCCATCTCGCCTTCCTTCTTGATCGACTCAAGGGAAGGAACCACGGTCGCCATCAGCTGCATGATGATGGAGGCCGAGATGTACGGCATGATGTTCAGCGCGAAGATGGTCATGCGGTGCAGCGCGCCGCCGGCCAGCATGTCGAACATGCCGAGGATGCCGCCACCGCCCGACTGCTTGAACATGTCGCCCAGCACGTGCGGATCGACGCCGGGCAGCGGGATCCAGGTCCCCAGCCGGTAGACGACCAGTGCGATGACCGTGAACCAGATCCTCTTCTTGAGGTCGGTTGCTTTGGCCAGCACGCTGAAGTTCATGTTCGCGGCGAGCTGCTCGGCGGCGGATGCCATGCCAATCTCCGGGTTTGTCACAAGGTGCCAGCGTTCCCCATGGGGGACGCCTGCTCATAAACCAATTCGGCCGCCGCGCCAATCCCCCCTGCCCCGGCAGGGCCGGAAGAAGGCGCCGGCGACACCACTTATACAGGCGCACCGCGCCGGTGGCGTCACCTTTGCAAAGCCGAGCGGGAAACCATGGCCCGAAAACGGCTCGGTGCCGGCCCTTGCGAACCGGCACCGAGAGCTCGTTCTCGAGCGCGAAGCGTCAGCCCTCGGCGGCGGCCTTGGGCGCGGGCAGCTTCACAGCGCCACCGGCCTTCTCGACCGCGGCGACCGCAGCCTTCGACGCACCGACCACCTCGATGGTCAGTTTGGCCTTCAGCTCGCCACGCGCAAGCAGGCGCACCCCATCGCGCGGATTGCCGACCAGGCCGGCAGCCTGAAGCGCGGCGGTGTCCACCGGCTTGGCGGCGTCGATGCGGCCGGCGTCGACCGCGGCCTGCAGGCGACCCAGGTTGACCTCGACGAACTCAAGCGCGTTGGGCTTGTTGAAGCCGCGCTTGGGCAGTCGGCGGTAGATGGGCATCTGGCCGCCTTCGAAGCCGTTGATCGACACGCCGGTACGGGCGGTCTGGCCCTTGACGCCGCGGCCGCAGGTCTTGCCCTTGCCCGAACCGATGCCGCGGCCGAGCCGCTTGGCCTTGTAGCGCGAACCGGGATTGTCGCGCAGGTCGTTGAGCTTGCTCATTGGACTACTCTTCCACACGCAGCAGGTGGCGGACCTTTTTGATCATGCCGCGCACCGCCGGAGTGTCCTCCAGCTGACGGGTGCGATGCATCTTGCCCAGCCCCAGGCCCACCAGGGTCGCGCGCTGGTCCTCGGTGCGGCCGATGGGGCTGTGCACCTGGGTGACCGTGACGAGCTTCTTGGCCGGCTCGGCAGCCTTCTTCTTCGCAGCCATTGCCTACTCTCCTTCAGGCGCCGGCAGCCGCAGCGGCGGCAGCGCCGTCGCGACGACCGATGATGTCGCCGACCTTCTTGCCGCGCTTGGCCGCGACCGAACGCGGGGAGGCCAGGCTGACCAGGGCGTCGAAGGTCGCCTTGATCATGTTGTGCGGGTTCGAGGTGCCCAGGCACTTGGCGACCACGTCCTGAACGCCCATGGTCTCGAACACGGCGCGCATCGGCCCGCCGGCGATGATGCCGGTACCGGCCGGGGCAGCACGCAGAACCACGCGACCAGCGCCGAAGCGGCCCTGGGCGTCGTGATGCAGGGTGCGGCCCTCGCGCAGTGCGATCTTGACCATGTTGCGCTTGGCCTGCTCGGTGGCCTTGCGGATCGCCTCGGGAACCTCGCGGGCCTTGCCCGAGCCGTAGCCGACGCGACCCTTGGCGTCACCGACCACCACCAGGGCGGCGAAGGCGAAGCGACGGCCACCCTTCACCACCTTGGCGACGCGGTTGATGTGCACCAGCTTGTCGACGAATTCGTTTTCCTCACGCTCGCGGGGCGTCTCGGGGCCGCGGCCGCGGCCGCGGTCACCCCGCTCGCCGCGCTCGCCACGACCGCCGCGCTCGGGCCGGTCACGATCGGAACTGGGAGTACGTGCCATGGTCTGGTTCCCTTAGAAAGACAGGCCGCCTTCGCGGGCCGCATCGGCCAGCGCCTTGACGCGGCCATGATAGATGTAGCCCCCGCGGTCGAACACCACCTCGGTGATGCCCGCGGCCTTGGCCCGTTCGGCGATCAACTTGCCCACCGCGGACGCGGCGGCGATGTCGGCACCGGTCTTCAGGCCGGCCTTCAGCTCCTTGTCGAGCGAGGAGGCGGCCGCCAGGGTCCGGCCCTGCACGTCGTCGATCACCTGGACATAGATGTGCTTGCTCGAGCGGAAGATCGACAGGCGCACACGCCCGCCGCTCTTCTTGGCGATGCTCGCACGGGTCCGCAGCTTGCGGCGTTCGAAAAGTTCCTTCGGCGTCATCATGGCTCGGGCCCTTACTTCTTCTTGCCTTCCTTACGCAGGATGGTCTCGGTCTCGTACTTGATACCCTTGCCCTTGTACGGCTCGGGGCCGCGGTAGGAGCGGATCTCGGCGGCGATCTGGCCGACGCGCTGCTTGTCGCGGCCGGAGATCGAAATCGCGGTGGGCTTGTCGCACTTGATGGTGACGTCGTCCGGGATCGGATACTCGACGTCGTGCGAATAGCCCAGGTTCAGCTTGAGCGCCTTGCCCTCGACCGCGGCGCGGTAACCGACGCCGTTGATCTCGAGATTGACGGTGAAGCCGTCGTGGACGCCCTTGACCATGTTGTTCAGCAGGGCACGGGTGGTGCCCCACATCATGCGGGCGCGCTTGGTCTCGCCCTTGGGCTTGACCCACAGCTTGTCACCCTCGAGGGTGGCGTCCACATCATCGACCAGGGTCAGCTGGATCTGGCCCAGCTTGCCCTTCACCGTGACGTCCCTGCCCGCGATCTGGACGGTGACGCCCGACGGCACCGGCACGGGATATTTGCCGACTCGCGACATCGTTCGCTCCTTTAGAACACGTGGCAGAGGACTTCGCCGCCCACATTCTGGGCACGAGCCTCGGCGTCGGACATGACGCCACGCGGGGTCGACAGGATGGCGATGCCAAGCCCATTGGCCACGCGGGGCAGGTCAGAGATCTTGGAGTACACGCGGCGGCCCGGCTTGGACACGCGCGAGATCTCGCGGATGACCGGCTGGCCCTCGTGGTACTTCAGCTCGATGGTGAGCTCGTTGACGCCGGGACGAGCCTGATGCTTGGAGTAGCCACGGATGTAGCCCTCACGCTTGAGCACCTCGAGCACGTTGGCGCGCAGGTTGGAAGCCGGCGAGTTGATGGTCGCCTTGTTGGCCCGCTGTCCGTTGCGGATGCGGGTCAGCATATCGCCGAGCGGATCGGTCATAGCCATTGGTCCATGCCCTCCTTACCAGCTCGACTTGACCATGCCGGGGATCTGGCCGTTCGAGGCCAATTCCCGCAGCTTGTTACGGCACAGCTTGAACTTGCGATAGTTGCCGCGCGAACGACCGGTGACTTCGCAACGCAGGCGGATGCGGGTCTTGGACGAATTGCGCGGAACCTCGGCCAGCTTGAGGGCCGCTTCGAAGCGCTCCTCGGGGCTGAGTTCACGGTTGGTGGCGATCGCCTTGAGCCGGGCGCGACGGGCCGCGTACTGCTTGGCCATCTTCTCGCGCTTCTTGTTGCGCTCGACGGAGCTGATCTTAGCCATTGCCTGGTGACTCCAACTCAGGACGCGAACGGCATGTCGAAGCCCTTGAGGAGAGCCTTGCACTCCTCGTTGGTCTTCGCCGTCGTGACGAAAATGATGTCCATGCCCCGGATCGACTCGACCTTGTCGTAGTTGATCTCGGGGAAGATGATCTGCTCCTTCAGGCCGAGCGCGTAGTTGCCGCGGCCGTCGAAGCTCTTGCCGGGAACGCCGCGGAAATCGCGGACGCGCGGCAGGGCGATGTTGATCAGGCGGTCGAGGAACTCGTACATGCGGTCGGCGCGGAGCGTGACCTTGCAGCCCACCACCTGGCCCTCGCGCAGCTTGAAGCCGGCGATCGAGGTCTTGGCGCGGGTCACCACCGGCTTCTGGCCGGCGATGGCGGTCATCTCGGCCACGGCCGATTCGATCTTCTTCGAGTCCTGGGCGGCTTCACCGACGCCCATGTTGATCACGATCTTTTCCAGCTTCGGAACCTGCATGGGGTTCTTGTAGGAGAACTGCTCCTGCAGGGCCTTGCGGACGACCGATTCGTAATGTTCACGCAAGCGTGCCATCTGTCACTCCTCCCCCTTACCGGTCGATCACTTCGCCGGACCGGCGAGCGACGCGGACCTTGCGGCCGTCCTCGAGCACCTTGTGCCCGACGCGGGTCGGCTTGCCGTCCTTGGGGTCGATATGGGCGACGTTGGAGGCATGGATCGGCGCCTCCTTCTCGACGATGCCGCCCTGGGGATTGGCCTGGCTGGGACGGGTGTGGCGCTTGACCAGGTTCACGCCCTGGACGACCACGCGCATCTCCTTCGGGCTGGCCGAGAGCACTTCGCCCTGCTTGCCCTTGTCCTTGCCGGTGAGGACGACGACCTTGTCGCCCTTCTTGACGTGCAGTCCGGCCATCACAACACCTCCGGAGCCAGCGAGATGATCTTCATGAACTTCTTGCCGCGAAGCTCACGGGTGACGGGGCCGAAGATGCGGGTGCCGATCGGCTCGCCCTGCTTGTTGATCAGCACGGCGGCATTGGTGTCGAAGCGGATCGCGGTACCGTCGGGACGACGGATTTCCTTGGCGGTGCGGACGATGACGGCGCGGTGAACGTCGCCCTTCTTCACGCGGCCGCGCGGGATCGCCTCCTTGATCGAGACGACGATAACGTCGCCGACCGAAGCGATGGTGCGGTGCGAGCCACCCAGGACCTTGATGCACTGCACCCGGCGGGCACCCGAATTATCGGCGACGTCCAGGTTGGTTTGCATCTGGATCATGTCGAGTTTCCTTCTCTATCCAGGTCGGTTTCGTCAGGCCTGCGGCTCGACGATAACTTCCCAGCACTTCGTCTTCGACAGCGGGCGGCACTCGCAAATGCGGACAGTGTCGCCGACCTTGCAGACGTTGTTCTCGTCGTGGGCGTGATACTTCTTCGAGCGGCGGATGAACTTCTTGTAGATCGGGTGCATCACGCGACGCTCGACGCGGACGACCACGGTCTTGTCCATCTTGTCGCTGACCACGACGCCCTGGAGAATGCGCTTGGGCATTTCTTGGTCTCCTTTACGCGCTCTTGGCGCGCTGGCCGAGCACGGTCTTGATGGTCGCGATCTCGCGACGCACCGCGCGCACCCGGGCGGTATTCTCCAGCTGGCCCGAGGCCTTCTGGAAACGCAGGTTGAACTGCTCCTTCTTGAGCGCGACGACCTGCTCCTTCAGCTGGTCATCGGTCTTGGAGCGGATGTCGGCAGCCTTGGTCGCCATGGCTCACAGCTCCCCGATACGGGTGATGAACTTGGTCTTGATCGGGAGCTTGGCGGCAGCCAGCTCGAACCCGCGCCGCGCCAGATCCTCCGGCACGCCGTCGACCTCGAACATGATCCGGCCCGGCTTCACCCGGCAGACCCAGTATTCGGGCGAGCCCTTGCCCGAGCCCATGCGGACTTCGGCGGGCTTCGTCGACACCGGCAGGTCGGGGAAGATGCGGATCCACACGCGGCCCTGACGCTTCAGGTGACGGGTCAGGGCGCGACGGGCGGCCTCGATCTGGCGGGCGGTGATGCGCTCGGGCTCCAGGGCCTTCAGGCCGAAGGCGCCGAAGTTGAGCGCGGTGCCGCCACGAGCCACGCCGTGGATCCGGCCCTTGTGGGCCTTGCGGTATTTGGTGCGCTTGGGGGACAGCATCTTAAGCTACCTTTTCTCAGCGACGTTCGGCCGGGGCGGTCTCGCCGGCGGCGCGCTTGTCCTGCGCCATCGGGTCGTGCGCCAGGATCTCGCCCTTGAACACCCACACCTTGACACCGCAGGTGCCGTAGGTGGTCTTGGCGGTGGCGACGCCGTAATCGACGTCGGCACGCAGGGTGTGCAGGGGCACGCGGCCTTCGCGGTACCATTCCATGCGGGCGATCTCGGCGCCGCCGAGACGGCCGGAGCAGTTGATCCGGATGCCCTGGGCGCCCAGGCGCATCGCCGACTGCACCGAGCGCTTCATGGCGCGGCGGAAGGCCACGCGACGCTCGAGCTGCTGGGCGATCGACTCGGCCACCAGCTGGGCGTCCAGCTCGGGCTTGCGGATCTCGATGATGTTCAGGTGGACGTCGCCACCGGTCATCTTCGACAGGTCCTTGCGCAGGACCTCGATGTCCGCGCCTTTCTTGCCGATCACCACGCCCGGACGGGCGGTATGGATGGTGATGCGCGCCTTCTTGGCGGGACGCTCGATGACCACGCGCGACACGCCGGCCTGGGCCAGCTTCTCGCGCAGGTACTTGCGCAGCTTCAGGTCTTCGTGCAGCAGCTTGGAGTATTCACCGTCGGCGAACCAGCGGGAGTCCCAGGTGCGGTTGATGCCGAGGCGAAGCCCGAGCGGATTGACTTTCTGACCCATCTGGTTACTCCCCGGCTTCCGCGCGCTCGCGCACGACGACGGTCAGGTTGCTGAACGGCTTCTCGATGCGACCGACGCGGCCACGGGCGCGAGCCCGCCAGCGCTTCATCACCATGGCCTTGCCCACATAGGCTTCGGCCACGTACAGGCGGTCGACGTCGAGCTGGTGGTTGTTCTCGGCGTTGGCGATGGCCGACTGCAGCACCTTCTTCACTTCCTTGGCGACGCGGCGCTTCGAGAAGGTCAGGGCATGCAGAGCCGACTCGGCCTTCATGCCGCGAATGCTCTCGGCGACCAGGTTCAGCTTCTGCGGGGAGGTGCGGATGGAGGAGTTGAAGGCCTTGGCCTCGTTGTCCGCCAGCACGCGCTCTGCGGGTTTCTTGCCCATGGCTACTTCCTCTTCGCCTTCTTGTCGACCGCGTGCCCGTAGAAGGTGCGGGTCGGCGAGAATTCACCGAACTTGTGGCCGACCATGTTCTCGGTGACCAGCACCGGGATGAACTTCTGGCCGTTGTAGACGCCGAACGTCAGGCCGACGAACTGCGGCAGGATGGTCGAGCGGCGCGACCAGATCTTGATCACCTCGTTGCGGCCGCTCGAGCGGGCCTTGTCGGCCTTCTTGAGCATGTAACCGTCGAGGAACGGGCCTTTCCAAACGGAACGAGCCATTTTCTCGTCCCTCCTTACTGCTGGTGACGGCGGCGCATGATCAGCCGATCCGTCTTCTTGTTGCTACGCGTCTTCTTGCCCTTGGTCGGCTTGCCCCACGGAGTGACCGGGTGGCGGCCGCCCGAGGTGCGGCCTTCACCGCCGCCATGCGGGTGGTCGATCGGGTTCATGGCGACGCCACGGACCGAAGGACGCTTGCCCAGCCAGCGGTTGCGGCCGGCCTTGCCGATGGAGACGTTCTGCTGGTCGGGGTTCGACACCGCACCGATGGTGGCCATGCACTCGGCACGGACCATGCGGAGCTCGCCCGAGGACAGGCGGAGCTGGGCGTAGCCCTGGTCCTTGCCCACCAGCTGGACGTAGGTGCCGGCGGAGCGGGCCATCTGGCCGCCCTTGCCCACCTTCAGCTCGACGTTGTGGACGATGGTGCCCACCGGGATGTTCTTCAGCGGCAGCGCATTGCCGGGCTTGATGTCGACCTTGTCGCCCGACACCACCACGTCGCCGGCGTTCAGCCGCTGCGGGGCGATGATGTAGCGCTTCTCGCCGTCCTCGTACTTCACCAGGGCGATGAAGGCCGAACGGTTGGGGTCGTACTCGAGCCGCTCGACGGTCGCCGGCTGGTCGAACTTGTTGCGCTTGAAGTCGATGATGCGGTAGCGGCGCTTGTGCCCGCCGCCGCGCCAGCGCATGGTCACGCGGCCGGAGTTGTTGCGGCCGCCCTTCGAGCGCAGGCCTTCGGTCAGCGACTTCTCGGGCTCGCCCTTCCAGAGCGACGAGCGGTCGACGAGAACCAGCTGGCGGCGGCCCGGAGTCGTCGGATTGAACGTCTTCAGTGCCATGGCGTCAGACCCCCGTGGTCACGTCGATGGAGTGGCCCTCGGCCAGGGTGACAACGGCCTTCTTCACGTCGCTGCGCTGGCCGACCCGGCCGCGGAAACGCTTGACCTTGCCCTTCTGGACGAGCGTGTTCACGGCGTTCACCTTGACGCCGAAGATGCCTTCGACCGCAGCCTTGATCTCGGGCTTGCTGGCGTCGAGCGGCACCTTGAAGGTGACCTGCCGGTTCTCCGAGCCCATGGTCGCCTTTTCGGTGATCACGGGGGCGCGGATGATGTCGTACATCCGCTCCTTGCTGATGGTGACCTTGCTCATTTCAGGCGGGCCTCCAGGGCTTGCACCGCGTCCTTGGTCAGGACCAGGGTGTCGCGGCGCAGGATGTCATACACGTTGGCGCCCATCTGCGGCAGCACGTCCACCAGCGGGATGTTGCGGCTGGCCAGCGCGAACTTGTCGTCCACGGTGCCGTCGATGACCAGGACCGAGTTCCAGCCCAGCTTGGCAAAGCGGGTCGCCAGTTCCTTGGTCTTCGGGGTCTCGATCTTGGCCTGGTCGAGGACGACCAGCTTGCCGTCGCGGGCCTTGGCCGAGAGGGCCACCTTCAGCGCCAGCTTGCGGACCTTCTTCGGCAGTTCATGGGCGTGCGAGCGCACCACGGGGCCGAAGATGGTGGCGCCGCCGCGGAACTGCGGGCTGCGCAGCGAGCCCTGGCGGGCGCGGCCGGTGCCCTTCTGCTTGTAGGGCTTCTTGGTGGTCCCCGACAGCTCGGAGATGCCCTTGGTCTTGTGGTTGCCGGTCTGGCGCTTGGCCAGCTGCCAGTTCACCATGCGGTGCAGCAGGTCGGTGCGCAGCGCCACACCGAACACCTCGTCGGAGAGTTCGATCTCACCGACGGTGGCGTTGTCCAGGCTGATAACGTTCGTCTTCATCGCCGTCTATCCTTTACTCGCCGGCTTCGGCGGAGGCGGCAGCGGCGCCCTTGACGCCCGCCGGGAACGGCACGCCATCGGGAAGCTTGCGCTTGACCGCGTCGCGAACCAGGACCCACGAGCCCTCGGAGCCAGGCACCGAACCCTTGACCAGGATCAGGCCGCGCTCGGCGTCGGTGGACACCACCTTGATGTTCTGGGTGGTCACCTGCACGTCGCCCATGTGGCCGGCCATCTTCTTGCCCTTGAACACCTTGCCGGGGTCCTGGCGCTGGCCGGTCGAGCCGTGCGAGCGGTGCGAGATCGACACGCCGTGGCTGGCCTCGAGGCCGGCGAAGTTGTGCCGCTTCATCGCGCCGGCAAAGCCCTTGCCGATGGTGGTGCCGGTGACGTCCACGAACTGGCCGGGGACGAAATGGGCGGCCGAAAGCTCGGTGCCGACCTCGAGAACGTTCTCGGGGGCCACGCGGAACTCGACCACCTTCTTCTTCGGTTCGACCTTCGCCTTGGCGAAGTGGCCGCGGACAGGCTTGCCCACGTTCTTCACCTTGGCGGTGCCGGCGCCGAGCTGGACGGCGACGTAGCCGTCCTTATCCACAGAGCGGGTCGAGACCACCTGGCAGGTGTCGACCTTCAGCACGGTGACGGGCACGTGGGTGCCGTCCTCGGCGAAGATCCTCGTCATGCCGACCTTCTGGGCGATGAGACCGGATCGCATCGTTGGTATCCTTAGAGCTTGATCTCGACGTCGACGCCGGCGGCCAGGTCGAGCTTCATCAGCGCGTCCACGGTCTGCGGGGTCGGGTCGACGATGTCGAGCAGACGCTTGTGGGTGCGGATCTCGAACTGCTCGCGCGACTTCTTGTCGATGTGCGGAGAGCGGTTGACGGTGAACTTCTCGATCCGCGAGGGAAGCGGGATCGGGCCGCGCACCTGGGCACCGGTCCTCTTGGCCGTGTTGACGATCTCGCGGGTGGACTGGTCCAGCACGCGGTGATCGAACGCCTTGAGGCGGATGCGGATGTTCTGGCTTTCCATTGACATGCCATCCGTTAAATCGGATCGGCGCCCCTATCGGAGCGCCGATCTGAGTGAAATTCGTTCGGTTCAAAGAACCTCCGGCAGTCAGCGCGAACGCTCTTACCGAATGAGGCCGAGGCCGAGGAGTGGGTTTATACAGACGCGCGGGCGGCTTGGCAACAGCTATCTGTCTCATTCGCGCAGTGTCGCGAGGGGGCTCCCGATCGCCTCGCCGGCGGGCCAAGCCCTCTCTCGCTGGGGGGCATGGCCGCGAAAAGAAACGGCGCCCCGGTTGCCCGGGGCGCCGCTCTTGAAAAGACCGATCGTCGAGTGGACTACTCGATGATCTTCGCGACCACGCCGGCGCCGACGGTACGGCCGCCTTCGCGGATGGCGAAGCGCAGGCCCTGGTCCATGGCGATCGGGGCGATCAGGGTCACGTGCATCTTCACGTTG
>JBLNBU010000078.1:0-4098 GCA_050260215.1 Actinomycetota bacterium | reverse complement strand
TTCCGCGACATCGACGTGCTGGTCAACAACGCCGGCCTGGCGCTGGGCCTGGAACCGGCCCACCAGACCGACCTCGACGACTGGGAGGCCATGGTCGACACCAACGTCAAGGGCCTGATGTACGTGACCAGGGCGGTGCTGCCCGGCATGGTGGCGCGCGGCCGCGGCCACGTGGTCAACATCGGCTCCATCGCCGGCACCTATCCCTATCCCGGCGGCAACGCCTACGGCGCCACCAAGGCTGCGGTGGCGCAGTTCTCGCTCAACCTGCTGGCCGACCTGGTCAAGACCAAGGTGCGGGTCACCAACATCGAGCCCGGCCTGTGCGGCGGATCCGAGTTCTCGCTGGTGCGCTTCCACGGCGACGCCGAGCGTGCCGCCAAGACCTACGAGGGCACCGAGCCGCTGACCAGCGAGGACGTGGCCGAGGCGGTGTTCTGGGCCTGCTCGGCGCCCGCCCACGTCAACATCAACCGCATCGAGATGATGCCCACCTGCCAGGCCCCGGCCGGGCTGGCGGTGCATCGGGGGTAGTCACCGCCCCCCTTGTCGTCACCCCCGCGCAGGCGGGGGCCAGGGTGTGCGCCGACAGCCTTGCCCGCGGCTCCTGGATGCCCGCCTGCGCGGGCATGACGGAAATATACCAATATCAATGGCTTGTTGTGTTTCACGGAGGCTTTTTCGCATCCGTGAAACAAGGAATTCATTCCACCAGGCCGGCCAGGGCGTCCCAGCTCGCCTGCCCCGGCGTCAGCAGCAGGTCGCCATCGGAGCGGGCCGGGCTGTAGGCGCGGCCGTCGAGCAGGCTGGCGTATCCGCCGGCCTCGGCGTGGATCAGGACCCCGGCGGCATGGTCCCAGGGCATCAGGCGGCGGAAATGGGCGAAGTGCAGGCGGCCGGTGACCAGGTCCACATAGTCATGCGCGGCGCTGCCCTTGCGGGCGACCTGGCGCACGGCGCCGGCCACCCGGCCGCTCTTCTTGACCGATCCCAGCATGTCGCGCAAGCCCACCTCGGGCATCACCGACAGGCGGGTCTCGCCCAGCCAGGCGCCCGAACCGACCTC
Source organism: Actinomycetota bacterium (assembly GCA_050260215.1). GTDB lineage: Bacteria > Pseudomonadota > Alphaproteobacteria > Rhodospirillales > Magnetospirillaceae > JBLNBU01. The sequence goes on along the minus strand of JBLNBU010000078.1, from coordinate 3,032 downwards.
GGCGACCACCATGCGGCCGGGAACGGGGTCGAGGATCCAGCCGGCGACGGTGGTGCCGTCGACCACCAGGGCCACCACCACGGCGAAGCGGGCGCGCCCGGCGGCGAAATTGGCGGTGCCGTCGACCGGGTCGATCACCCAGACGGGCCCATCGTGCTCCAGGGCCTTCAGCAGGGCGGGATCGGCGTCGACGCCCTCCTCGCCGACCACGGCGGCCGGGACCAGTTCGGTCAGCCGCCTGGCCAGCACCGCCTCGGCGGCGGTATCGGCCTCGGTGACCAGTTGGCCGGGCTTCTTCTCGCGGATCTGGTGGGCGGCCAGGCGGCGGAAGCGCGGCAGCACCTCGGCGTCGGCGGCCTCGCGGATGATTTCGCCCACGCGGGCGGCGTCGACCCTCATGACACCCCCCTTCCCTCGGCCTGGCGCTGATGGAAGCGCTTGAGGTCGGCGGGATCGAGCCGCACCCGCATATAGGCGGTCTGGCCGTCGTCGCGCCGGGCCACCACCTCGCCGTGGCGGTACAGCCACGAGATGCCGGCGCCGTCGGCCAGGTCCAGCGCCACGTCGACGGTCTCGCGGCCCAAGGCGAGGCGACGGTCGACGGCGGCCAGCAGCTCGGGGAGCCCCTCGCCGGTCAGCGCCGACACCGGCAGGCAGTCGGGGCGCCGACGGGCCTGGTTGATGGTCTGGTCGCGGTCGCCCGCGTCCATCAGGTCGATCTTGTTCAGCGCCTCGATCAGGCCGCGCTCGACCACCTCGGCCAGCCCCAGCTCGCGCAGCACCGTCTCGACGTCGGCGGCCTGGGCCTCGGTGTCGGGGTGCGAGACGTCGCGCACGTGCACCACCACGTCGGCGCCCAGCACCTCTTCGAGGGTGGCGCGGAAGGCGGCGACCAACTCGTGCGGCAGGTCCGAGACGAACCCCACCGTATCCGACAAGATGACGTTGCGACCGGAAGGCAGCTGCAGCGACCGCATGGTCGGGTCCAGCGTGGCGAACAGCATGTCCTGGGCCAGCACCTCGGCCCGGGTCAGGCGGTTGAACAGGGTCGACTTGCCGGCGTTGGTATAGCCGACCAGGGCGACGATGGGATACGGCACCCGCCGGCGCGCCTTGCGGTGCAGCTCGCGGGTGCGCTTGACCTCTTCAAGCTCGCGCTTGAGCTTGACGATGCGCTCGCCGATCAGGCGGCGGTCGGCCTCGATCTGGGTTTCCCCGGGGCCGCCCAGGAAGCCGAAGCCGCCGCGCTGGCGTTCCAAGTGGGTCCATGACCGCACCAGCCGCGAGCGCTGGTAGGACAGCGCCGCCAACTCGACCTGCAGCGTGCCTTCACGGGTGCGCGCCCGCTCGCCGAAGATTTCCAGGATCAGGCCGGTGCGGTCGATGACCTTGCACTTCCACGCCTTTTCCAGGTTGCGCTGCTGGACGGGCGACAACTGGCCGTCGACCACCGCGACCTTGATGTCCTTGTCGCCCACCTCGATGCCTAAGCGGTCGACGGCGCCCTTGCCGATCAGGGTGGCGGGACGGATGCGCGACACCGGCACGACCTCGGCCACCACCACATCGAGCGCGATGGCCGCGGTCAGGCCGACGGCTTCGTCGAGCCGGGCTTCGGGCATGCGTATGGCCGTCCCCTCGCCCGCCTTGACGGCGGGGTGGACGACCATGGCGCGCTCGCGGGAGACTCCCTGCTCGCTACCCACCTTATTCGTCGCTGCCTTCCTTCACCGGCGGCTCGAACAGGCTGATCGGGGTCGAAGGCATCACCGTCGAGATGGCGTGCTTGTAGACCAACTGCGTATGGCCGTCACGGCGCAGCAGCACCGAAAAGTTGTCGAACCAGGTGACGATACCCTGAAGCTTCACCCCATTCACCAGGAAGATGGTGACGGGCGTCTTGTTCTTGCGGATGTAGTTGAGAAACACATCCTGCACATTTTGGGACTTTTCCGCGGACATGGGTGTGATCCGTTCTTATTGGGTCCGAGTTGGTTTTCTGGGTCTCGGTAGCAAGCCTCCCCCCGGAGTTCACCCTCGTTACCATCAAATGGGCGATATGGGAACCGATAGTTCGAGCACAAGAGCGGCCAGTTCGCCGCAGCCGGACAGGTGCCGGACAGGTGGGTAGGCATCGAACTCCCCCGGACGGGGAGGATGGGGGCGCATCAACACCGGCAGGCATCCCGAGTTGAGCGCGCAGTGCATGTCGATAGGCGAGTCGCCGACGAACCAGACCTGCTCCCCGGCATCGATGCCCGAGCCTTGAAGCGCCATGTGCACGGGCGCAGGCGCCGGCTTGTCGGCATGGGCGTCGTTGGCGCCGACCAAGCTGCCGAACAGCCGCGTCCAGCCCAGCCGGTCGGCCTCGGTGCGCAGGAAGCCGCCGCGCTTGTTGCTGACCACCGCCAGATAGACGCCGGCTGCGTGCAGGCGTTCCAGCATCGCGGCCGCGCCGGGCAGCGGCGCCAGGTGCGACAGGTGGATGGACTCGAAGGCGGCCGAGAAGACGTCGCGGGCCTCCTCCCAGCGCTCGCCGAACATCTGCGGGAACGAATCGCGCATGCTGGCGGCGACCCGCGCCTGGGTCTCCTCCATGTCCCACTCGGGCATGCCGAAGTGGCGGAAGGTCATGTTGTAGGCTTCCTGGATGCACACCCACGAATCCACCAGGGTGTTGTCCCAGTCGAAGACCAGGGCACGGGGCGCTGTCAGCATCGCAGTCCTTTGTAGAGGGCTCGCAGTTTCTGTGTCACCGGGCCGGGGCGGCCGTCGCCGACGGCCTGGCCGTCGATGGCCACCACCGGCATCACAGTCATCGAGGTGCCGGTCAGGAACGCCTCGGCCGCCGCCCTTGCCTCAGGCAGGGTGAAGGGGCGCTCATCGACCGGGATGCCGGCGCGGGCAGCCAACTCCAGCGTGTTGGCCCGAGTCACGCCGCCCAGGATGCGGCCGTCGGCGGGATGGGTCACCACCCTGCCCGCCTTATCGACGATGAAGGCGTTGGTGGCGGCACCCTCGGTGATTACGCC
>JBLNBU010000077.1:0-12321 GCA_050260215.1 Actinomycetota bacterium | reverse complement strand
CCGCTGGTGAAGAAGTAGCCAGCCCGCACAACCGTCATGGCCGGGTCGAGCCCGGCCATGACGAGGCGGGAAACGGAGACGAATAATTCCATGATCACCCTGTTCGGCATTCCTACCCAGGCGTTGTTCGGCCAGATGTTGCTGGGCCTGATCAACGGCGCCTTCTATGCGGTGCTCAGCCTGGGGCTGGCGCTGATCTTCGGGCTGCTGAACATCATCAACTTCACCCACGGCGCCCAGTACATGATGGGCGCCTTCGTCGCCTGGCTGGTGATGACCTATGCCGGCGTCGGCTACTGGGGGGCCTTGGTGCTGGCACCGCTCGCTGTGGCCGTGGTCGGCATGATCATCGAGCGCACCATGCTGTCCAGGCTTTACCAGCTGGACCACCTCTACGGCCTGCTGCTGACCTTCGGGCTGGCGCTGATCATCGAGGGCGGCTTCCGCTGGATGTACGGCATCTCAGGGATGCCCTACGCGGTTCCGCCCAGCCTGCAGGGCGGCTGGAACCTGGGCTTCATGTACCTGCCCATCTACCGCGGCTGGGTGGTGGTGGCCTCCCTGGTGCTGTGCCTGGGCACCTGGCTCCTGATCGAGAAGACCAAGCTGGGATCCTACCTGCGCGCCGCCACCGAGAACCCCACCCTGGTGCGCGCCTTCGGCATCGACGTGCCGCTGATGATCACCCTGACCTACGGCTTCGGCGTGGCGCTGGCGGCCGTCGCCGGCGTGCTGGCGGCCCCCATCTACCAGGTCAGCCCCAAGATGGGGTCGGACCTGATCATCGTGGTGTTCGCGGTGGTGGTGATCGGCGGCATGGGCTCGATCATCGGCTCGGTGCTGACCGGCTTCCTGCTGGGCCTGCTGGAGGGCCTGACCAAGGTGTTCTACCCCGAGGCCGCCAGCACGGTAATCTTCTTCGTCATGGTGGTGGTGCTGCTGATCAAGCCCGCCGGCCTGTTCGGAAAGGCCAGCTGAGATGAACGACGCCTCCGCCCCCCGTTCCCGCCAGACCGTCTTCGTGCTGGCGCTGCTGGCCCTGGGGCTGCTTGCCCCGCACCTGGTCTATCCGGTGTTCCTGATGAAGGGGCTGTGCTTCGCCCTGTTCGCCTCGGCCTTCAACCTGCTGCTGGGCTATGTGGGGCTGTTGTGCTTCGGACACGCCATGTTCTTCGGCTGGGCGGCCTATGTCACCGCCCACGCGGTCAAGGAATGGGCGCTGGCCCCCGAGCTGGCGGTGCTGCTGGGCATGGCGGTGGCGGCGGCCATGGGAACGGTGGTGGGCTGGCTGGCGATCCGCCGCCAGGGCATCTATTTCGCCATGATCACCCTGGCGCTGGCCCAGCTGATGTTCTTCGTCGCCGTGCAGGCGCCGCTGACCCACGGCGAGGACGGCATCCAGGGCGTGCCGCGCGGCCACCTGTTCGGCGTCTTCGACCTGAACGACACCAACACGATGTACTATTTCGTGCTGGCGGTGTTCGTGGTGTCGCTGCTGGTCCTGCACCGGGTGGTGCATTCGCCCTTCGGCCAGGTCCTGAAGGCCATCCGCGACAACGAGCCGCGCGCCGTATCGCTGGGCTACGAGGTCGAGCGCTACAAGCTGCTGGCCTTCGTGCTGTCGGCCTCGTTCGCCGGGCTGGCCGGCTCGGTGAAAAGCCTGGTGTTCCAGCTGGCCTCGCTGGCCGACGTCAACTGGCACATGTCGGGCGAGGTGGTGCTGATGACGCTTCTGGGCGGCGTCGGCACTGTGTTCGGGCCCACCGTGGGGGCGTTCCTGGCGGTGGCGATCCAGGACTATTTCGCCGGGGTCAGCTCGGCGGTGACCATCATCCAGGGCGCCATCTTCGTCGTCTGCGTGCTGCTGTTCCGCCGCGGCATCATCGGCGTGCTGTCTCCGGTGCTGAAGCGGGCCGGCATCAACGCCTGACGACGCCCTTTCCCGCCCCGCGCAGCGCTGTTACCATCGCCCAAGGGGTTCCCGGCGCCACCACCGCCGGTTGGGAAGGACGCGATGACAGACCAGATCGCCCGCCGCCGCGACATGCTTGCGCGCACGCCGATGTTCGGCAAGGTGCCGCCCAGCCATCTGGATTCGCTGGCCGGCAAGGCCAAGACCTTGACGCTGAAGGCGCGCGAGATGCTGTTCGCCAAGGGCGACCCCGGCGACCGCCTGTTCGTGGTCGACAAGGGGCTGATCCGCATCGGCGTGCTGTCGCCCGACGGGCGCGAGGTCACCTACGGGCTGATCAAGCCCGGCCAGTTGTTCGGCGAGATCGCCGTGCTGGACGGCGGCCCGCGCACCGCCGACGCCTCGGCCATGGAAGCGACAGAACTGTTGGTGCTCGAGCGCAAGGACGTGCTCGCCTTCCTGGCCGAGCATCCCAGCCACAGCCTGCGCCTGATCGAGATCCTGTGCGAACGGGTGCGCCGCGCCGACGAACTGCTGGAAGACATCTTCTTCCTGACCCTGCCCGGCCGCCTGGCCAAGCATCTGCTGGTGCTGGGCAACGCGCTCGGCGAACGCGACGGCCCCGACGGCAAGATCACCATCAAGATGAGCCAGCAGGAAGTCGCCGACCACATGGGCATCACCCGCGAAAGCGTCAACAAGGTGCTGTCCAAGTGGGAACAGGCCGGCCTGGTCGGCCTGTGGCGGGGGCGCATCACCCTGCACGACACCGACGCGCTGGAAGACTTCATCGCCATCGACTGACGTCGATCCGGCCTTATGTGAAGCACTTCACAGACGCCCGGCCGGCGGGGCGCTAGCCTTCCCTCCAACGACCCTCTCTTTGCGGCACCAGACAGGCCCGCCGGTATCGTTTGGGGGACCGGACGGGCGGCAAAGCCCCCGGCGCGATGAACCGCCGGGGGCTTTTTCTTGGGCAGTCCGAAGGGCGGGATCAGGGGGAAAGGGCATTTCGCCCCATGCAACCCGCAGGCAAAATATGATACTCTTTCGAGCTAGCCGGCTACCGCGCCAGAAGGGGAGCGGCGCCGAAGGGAGCATAGGAGAAGAACCATGAGGCTCTTGGCAATACTCGTGCTGGCTGCCGGCACCATGATTTCCGCGGTCGTTCCGGCCGCCTTCGCCGCCGATCCGCCGGTCGCGACCCTGATCCAGGCCGCCGGCACGGTCGAGGTCAGCAAGGATGGCGCCAAGTGGGCGCCGGTGACCCGCAACAAGTTCCTGTTTGCCGGCGACATCGTCCGCACCGGGGCCGACGGCACCGGCAAGCTGATCGACCAGAATTCCGGCATGGCCCAGACCATCGGCGCCAACAGCCAGATCCAGGTCGCTGCCGGTGGCGCCAAGGCCATCGCAGGCACCCTTTCGGCTCCCGAGGCTGCCAGCGGCGACCTGGTCGCCGGCCTGGGCAACCGCTTCGCCGAGGCCCAGCGCTATACCACCGTGCGCCGCGGCGTCGGTTCGGCCGCTCCCGACCTCAAGCTGCGCGTGATCCAGCAGGTCACCCTGTCGGCCAGCTATCCCGACCTGGTGTGGGAAGGCTATGGCAAGGACCACTCGTTCGTGGTCACCATCGACGGCAAGGCCCACAACGTCGCCGCCGCCGAGGGCGAGTTCACCCGCTTCAAGGTCCCGGCCCTGGCCGCCGGCCGCCACACCTTCACCGTCTCGGTGATGGAAGGCGGCAAGAAGGTTGCCGACGCCGACAAGGAAGGCGCCATCGTCTGGCTGTCCGACGACGAGGACAAGGCCCTGGCCGCCGACGTGGCCAAGGTCAAGGCCCTGGCTCCCGGCGACCAGTTCGCCATTGCCAACCTGCTCGACGGCAAGGGTCTGACCGTTGCGGCCATGGACGCCTACCGTGCCTATTTCAGCGCCAACAAGGACGACAACGACATGCGTCCGCTGCTGATCAAGGCCTACAACGACCTCAAGCTGCGCGACCTGCGCCAGAAAGAGGCCACTCTCTACAACGAGATGATGCAGGCCAACTAACGCTGTCGGCCAGGCGCCCGCTCCCCCAGGGAGCGGGCGTTTTGCCATTTGCGGTCAGGTCAGATTTCCGGGGGGAACAATGGGCAAGCTGGCGAAACGGTACGACATCCTGGTGACGGTACTGCTGTTCCTTCTCGCCATCCCCGCCCAGCACTACGAATGGTTCTCGCTGCTCGAGGACCAGACCATCTCGTTCCGCCACCAGTTGCGCATGGCCTATGGCAACCCCAAGGACATGGCGCCGGCCAAGGACATCGTCCTGGTCAACACCGACGAGGCCTTCTTCAAGGCCTACAAGAGCTTCCCGCTGCGCCGCACCGACATCGCCGCGATCGTCACCAACCTGAAGGCGCTGGGCGCCAAGGTCATCGCGGTCGACATGCTGATGGACTTCCCCAGCTCGTACGGCGAGGACCCCGCCCTGGCCAAGGCCCTGGCCGAGGCCGGCAACACCTTGCTGGTCGCCCAGGCCGAGTTCCGGGAGGGCAAGTTCGTCCGCATCAACTATCCCACCGAGCAGTTGGACAAGGCATCGGCCAGCGCCTACACCAACATCAGTTCGGCCAGCCGGCTGCAGACCACCCTGGCGCGGCTGACCGTCTATCCCGAGATCACCGCCCAGCGCCACGGCTGGCCGTTCTCGGTCATGGCCGCGGCCATGTACCTGGACGCCGAGCCCAAGCTGGAACCGGGCGCCCTGCGCCTGGGCGAGGTGGTGGTGCCGCTCGACCACGGCAACCACCTGCCCATCGACTTCCCCGCCCTGCCCACCGGCACCCGCTTCCTCAGCCAGTCGGGGGGGATCAGCGCGCTGGAGTTCCTCGACATCTCCAACCTCGACGAGAACGAACGCGAGGAACTGGCGCTGTGGGTGCGCGACAAGATCGTCGTGGTCGGCGACACCTCGGAGGTGTCGCACGACTGGTTCGACACCCCCGTGGGCATGGTCTACGGGGTCGAGATCATCGCCGACACCATCGGCTCGATCCTCAAGGGCTCGCCGCTGCGCGCCGCCTCGCCGGAGCTGTCGGCGGCGGTGCTGCTGCTCGTGATGGCGGCGATGATCGCCCTGGGCACGCTGATGCCCAGCCCGCTGCTGCGTGCCCTGGCCGGGCTGCTGATGTTCGTCTCCTACGCCGCCCTGGTCAGCGCCGCCTATGTGCGCGCCGGCGCGGTGTTGCCCATGGCCTACGCCATGGTCGCCGGTACCCTGTCCTACCTGCTGATCGAGTACCGCTACTACATGGCCGAGCGGAACCAGAAGCAGCAGATCGCCAAGACCTTCGGGCAGTACATCCCCTCGGAACTGGTCGAGGAGATGAACAAGAGCGGCCAGCAGGTCTCGGTGGGCGGCGAATCGCGCGAGATGACCGTGTTGTTCTCGGACGTGCGCGGCTTCACCACCATCTCCGAGGGCCTGGCTCCGCAGGAACTGACCTCGCTGATGAACGCCTTCCTGTCGCCGATGACCCGGGTGATCCACAATCACCGCGGCACCATCGACAAGTACATGGGAGACGCCATCATGGCCTTCTGGGGGGCGCCGCTGCACGACCCCGACCATGCCCGCCACGCGGTGCAGGGCGCGCTGATGATGGAAAAGACCATGCACGACCTGGCCGACGACTTCATCGCGCGCGGCTGGAAGCCGATCAAGGTCGGCATCGGGCTGAACACCGGCGTGATGAACGTCGGCAACATGGGATCGGACTTCCGCCTGGCCTATACGGTGCTGGGCGACGCGGTCAACCTGGGCTCGCGCATCGAAAGCCTGACCAAGCAGTACGGCGTGTCGATCATGGTCAGCGAGTACACCCGCGCCGCGGTGCCCGACCTGATCGCCCGCGAACTGGACCAGGTGCGCGTCAAGGGCAAGGACCAGCCGGTGCGGCTGTTCCAGCCGCTGGGCTTCCCCGGCGAGGTCGCCGACGCCGAGATCGCCTCCATCGAGCGCCACCACGCCGCACTGGCGCTTTACCGCGCCCAGAAGTGGGACGAGGCCGAGGCCGCGTTCAAGGCGCTGGCCGCCACCGATCCCGACCGGATGATCTACAAGGTCTATCTGGGCCGCATCGAACACTTCCGCGAAGAGCCGCCGGGCGCCGATTGGGACGGCGTCTACACCCACAAGGAAAAATAGGTTCGGGGAAACAGCCATGACCGCGCAGCGCCCCTTCCTCGGCTTCGGCCGCGCCACTTTGATGGCCCTCCTGCTGGCCTCGGCCGCCCCGGCCGCCATGGCCCAGGCGCCAGACGCCGCCATGCCCGCCTGGGTCGCTGAGCGCCAGCAGGCCGCCTCGGCGGTGCCCGAGGGCAAGCAGTCGGCGCTGAACATCTGGATGCGCTATCGCCAGGGCGCGGCCAACTCGGCCAAGGGCGGCGACCTGACCCAGGCGCTGGACCGCGCCCGCCAGGCCCTGCAGGTGGCGCGCGACAACTTCGGCGAACGCCACATGGCGACCATCGTCAGCGGCACCGAACTGGCCCAGGTCGAGACCGCCGCCGGCCAGTTGGCCGAGGCCGAGGGCCAGTATACCGAGACCCTGGCGCTGGCCGCCTCGGTACTGGGTGCCGGCCACCCCGAGACCCTGAAGATCCACCAGGGCCTGGCCGAGCTGTTCGCCAACCAGGCCCGCTTCGACAAGGCGGCCAAGGCGCAAGCCGACATGGCCAAGGCGGCGTCCACCGCCTTCGGCCCCGACCACCAGCAGGTGCTGTCGGCTGAACTGGCCCTGGCGCGCACCCGCTCCAACGCCGGGCTCTATGCCGACGCGCAGAAGCTGCTGGCCTCGACCTGCCCGCGGACGCGCAAGGCCTTCGGGGCCAAGGCCCCCGAGGTGGTGCGCTGCCTGACCCAGCAAGGCGCCGTCGAGCGCCAGCTGGGCAACTACGACCAGGCCGAGCCGTTCCTGGCCGAGGCCATGGCGATGGACCCGTCCTCGCTGGCCACCCGCCTGGAAATGGCCGAGCTGCTGGCCCGCAAGGGCAAGCTGGCCGAGGCCCAGCAGATGCTGGAAGCCATCATCAAGGATGCCGGCGCCGACAAGTCCACCGCCATGGCGGCGCGCTCCGACCTGGTCGACGTGCTCGACGAGAAGGGCGACTACGCCAAGGCCGAGGCCATGGCCCGCGAGGTGCTGGACTACCAGACCGGCGTGCTTGGCCCCAACCACCCCAACACGGTGGCAACGCTGACCTCGCTGGGCTCGGTCCAGCGCAAGCAAGGCCGCCTGATGGAGGCCGAGGCCACCTTCAACGACGCCTACGAGCGCTTCAAGGCGGTGCTGGGCGACAACCACCGCTCGACCATCATCGCCGAGAACAACCTGGGCGAAATCCTGGAGAAGGAAGGCCTGTACGACCGCGCCGAACCGTTCCTGCGCGGCGCCCTGGCCGGGGCGCAGAAGGCCTTCGGCGAGACCCACCCGACCACCCTGGTCAGCATGAACAACCTGGGCCTGCTGTACGAGAGCCAGGGCAATTTCGACAAGGCCGAAGCCTTGTACAAAAGCGTGATCACCGCCTTCGGCAAGCGCCTGGGCCCCAACCACGCGACCACGGTGGCCTTCGTCAACAACCTGGCCTACCTGTACATGCTGAAGGAGGAGTTCGACAAGGCGGCGCCCATGTTCCGCCAGGTGATCGACGCCTGGACCAAGTCCTATGGCCCGAACCACCAGAACACCCTGAAGGCGGTCAACAGCCTGGGCCGCGTCTATCACCGCCTGGGCAAGCTGCCCGACGCCGACAAGCTGCTGACCCAAGCCTATGCGGCGCGGCGGGCGACGCTGGGCGACAAGCACCTCGACACCCTTCGCTCCATGCACGACCTGGGCGCGCTGTGGCGCACCCGCAAGGAGCTGGACAAGGCCGAGGCCATGCTGACCAAGACCCTGGCGCTGGACGAGGAAGTCCTGGGCAAGGCGCACCCCTACACCTTCGAGACCATCAACACCCTGGCCGGGGTCAAGCAGGACAAGGGCGACCTCAAGGGCGCCTACGAGGTTCGCCGCACCGGCTTCCTGCGCCGCAACGACTTCCTCAACCGGGTGCTCTACGTCACCGGCGAGAACGCGCGCGAAGGCTATATCCGCCTGCACCAGCCCGAACTGGCAGCCTATATCGACCTGCTCACCCGCATGGATCCCGAGACCGCCGGCAAGGGCATCCTCGAGATCAGCCTGAACCGCAAGGGCCTGCTGCTGAAGGTGGCCTCCGAGATCACCCAGATGACCCGGCTGTCGCGCTCGCCCGAGCTGGCGGCCATCACCGGCGAGCTGGACGACGCCCGGCGCAAGCTGGCGGCGCTGACGCTGTCGGGGCCGACCGAGGAGACCAAGGACCGCCACGTCGAGGTCATTGCCGGACTGGAGGACACCATCTCGCGCCTGCAGGGCGAGCTGGGCCGCGCCTCGGTCCGCTTCAAGAAGACAGTGCGCTCCATCGAGGTCGACGAGCTGGTCAACGCCCTGCCCGAAGACGCGGTGGTGGTCGACTTCTACCTGTACGGGGTCGAAGGCAAGACCCGGCTGGCTGCCGCCACCTTGCGCAAGGAGATGGGCAAGCCGGTGTTCGGCCTGGTCCAGTACCCCGACAGCGCCGCCATCGACGCCGCCGTGATCAAGTACCGCGGCGACATCCAGAGCGAGGAGCTGGAACTCGACGACGTGCTCGACACCGGGCAGAAGGTCTACGACCTGGTGTGGAAGCCCCTGGAAGACACCGTGAGCGGTCGCAAGAAGCTCTATGTGGTGCCCGACGGCACGCTGAACATCCTGCCGTTCTCGGCCCTGGTCGACCAGGACCGCAAGTACCTGATGGAACACATCGACCTGCACGTGTTCACCACCACCCGCAACCTGCTGCCCAGCGAGCTGCCGGCGGCCAAGGGCGGCTATTTCATCGAGGCCGGCCCCGACTACAACACCGAGGACGCCGCCGGCAAGGACACGCTGGACAAGGCCCGCTCGCGCTCGCGGGCGGGGTCGATGCAGGAAGGCCTGCGCGGCATGTCGTCGGGCATGCGCGGCCTGAAGTTCGACCCGCTGCCGGGCGCCGAGAAGGAAGGCCGCCTGATCATGGAGAAGGTCGAGACCGGCGGCCGCCCGGGCTCGATCTACAGCAAGAACGCCGCCCAGGAGAAGGTGCTGCGCGACCTGGCCGAGCCGCCCGAGATCCTGCACATCGCCACCCACGGCTTCTTCCTCAAGGCGGACGACACGCTGCGCAAGCGCCTGCTGAAGCTGCAGCGCTCCAGCGACTTCCAGTTCCCGCCGCCCGGCGACAACCCGCTGCTGCGTTCGGGCCTGGCCTTCGCCGGCATCAACGCCAACGCGCCGCTGCTGGGCGAGATCGACACCGACAACGACGGCGTGCTGACCGCGCTCGAGGTGCTGTCGCTGAACCTGACCGGCACCAAGCTCGCCATCCTGTCGGCCTGCGAAACCGGCCTCGGCGAGATCCACGAGGGCGAGGGCGTCTACGGCCTCAGGCGTTCGTTCCAGGAAGCGGGCGTCGGCTCGGTGGTGTCGTCGCTGTGGGAGGTGTCGGACGCCGGCACCCAGACCCTGATGGCGTCGCTCTATGCCCGCCTGCTGGCCGGCAAGAGCCCCCACCAGGCCCTGCGCGAGGCCCAGCTGGAAATGCTGCGCACGCCGCAGTGGTCGTCGCCCTACATCTGGTCGGCCTTCTTCATGGTCGACGGCTGAGGTTCCCCGTCACCCCCGGGCTTGTCCCGGGGGTCCATGGATGGCCGGGTCAAGCCCGGCCATGACGATTGGAGAAATCACCCCCCGTTCGGCTTCCAGTTGCCGCCGGCCGCGGCCGACAGCGCGCCCGAGATGTTGTCGGGTGCCGACATGATGTTCATGAAGCTGTTGGCGCCCATCATCGACAGGTCGGGGAAGCTGGCGGCGATGCGGAAGCGCGCCGACAGGGCATAGACCTTGCCGCCCGAGACCAGCATCTCGTAGGGCAAGTGCGGGGTCGAGCGCAGCGGCTTGAAGTCGACTTCCTTCATGATGTAGGCGTCGTTGCGGGTGTCGCCCTCGCCGGCCACCCCGTTCATGGCGACGCCGAATACCGTCTCCTCCTTGCCGGGGATGTCGACGCGGTAGACCTTGGACACCTGCTTGCCGTTGCCGGCCAGGCCCTTTTCCACCGCGGCCACGGCGGCGGCGTAGGTGCCGTGGTTGGCCAGTTCGACCGGGTCGGAGAAGTATTCCATCCCGAACATGTAGTGGTAGTCGCGCAGGTCCTCGGCATCCATGCCCTCGGTGGGGCCGAACTGGCCGCCGTCGCCCAGCGCCGCCTTCAGCTTGCCCGCTTCCGAGGCCAGGTCGCCGTCCATGCGGAAGGCGTTGGCCCAGTAGCGCGGGTTGGTGTAGCTGACCTGGATCTCGCCACCGACCTCGGTGACGCCGACCCGGTGCACGGCGCCGTAGCCGCCGAACTTGCTCTTGGCGGCGGCCGCCTTGAGCGCGTCGCTGGTCACCGCCAGCACCCGGGCGGTCGGATAGGGCGAATAGCTGCCCACCACCTGGTAGCCGGCGGCGGTCAGCATGGCGCTCACCTCGTCGGCCTTGGCGGCGACGGTGCCCGGGCCCTTGGACGCCAGGATGAACGGCTTGAACTTCTCGGCAGCCCCCACGGGGCCCGCCACGGCCAGCAGCGCCAGCAGCGCCACCGCCACGATGCGAACGGTCTTCACGGAAATGATCCTCCCTTGACGTGTCCCTTCGGTGCGGCGCGTCTGGCGGCGCCTTTCCCCTGGGCACGACCATAGCCGCGCACTTTCCGCCTGCGGCAGTAGCATGCGACCACACCGGAACCGCCCCCCCTTTCCGCCACGGTTTCCCCTTCCGATATAGAACCCTGCCCCCCATCCGTCCGGGTGGGCGGGGTGGTGGTTAGGGCTTCCGCCCAGGTGGACGCCAGGGGGCCGCCAGTCCATGATCTGCACCGACAAATGGATAACGGTTCTTAATTAACCATATCACCGTTAATTGCTCTGTGTGCACTGCAACACCTGGGTTTTCAGGTGCGATTGCCCTTGCAAAAAAGGGCAACACCTTTTACCTAAATGAGAACAACCGACCAGGAAGCCTTCGGGAGGAACCATGGCATCCAAGCGCAACCGGCGGGCCGCGGCGCAGCCCACCCCGTCCGACCTCGTCACCTGGTATCGCGAGATGCTGCTGATCCGCCGCTTCGAGGAGAAGGCGGGCCAGCTGTACGGCATGGGGCTGATCGCCGGCTTCTGCCACCTCTACATCGGCCAGGAGGCGGTGGTGGTCGGCATGCAGTCGGCGGCCGAGCCTACCGATTCCGTCATCACCAGCTACCGCGACCACGGCCACATGCTGGTCTGCGGCATGGACCCCAAGGGGGTGATGGCCGAGCTGACGGGGCGCATCGGCGGCTATTCCAAGGGCAAGGGCGGCTCGATGCACATGTTCAGCCGCGAGAAGCGCTTCTACGGCGGCCATGGCATCGTCGGCGCCCAGGTGCCGCTGGGCACCGGCCTGGCCTTCGCCCACCAGTATTCGGGCGACGGCGGCGTGGCGCACATCTACTGCGGCGACGGCGCGGTCAACCAGGGCCAGGTCTACGAGTCGTTCAACATGGCGGCGCTGTGGAAGCTGCCCGCCGTCTATGTGATCGAGAACAACAAGTACGCCATGGGCACCTCCATGGAGCGCCACGCCGCCGGCACCGAGCTGTACAAGCGCGGCGCCGCCTACGGCATCCCCGGCGAGGCGGTCGACGGCATGGACGTGCTGGCGGTGCGCGAGGCGGCGCTGCGCGCGCTCGACCACGCCCGCTCGGGCTCCGGGCCCTACATCCTCGAGATGAAGACCTACCGCTACCGCGGCCACTCCATGTCGGACCCGGCCAAGTACCGCACCAAGGAAGAAGTCACCCGCATGCGCGAGCAGCACGATCCCATCGATCATCTGCGCGAGCGGCTGCTCAAGGACGCGGTGGTCGACGAAGTGGGGCTGAAAGAGATCGACCGCGAGGTCAAGGCCATCGTCGGCGAGGCGGCCGACTTCTCCCAGACCAGCCCCGAGCCCGATCCGTCCGAGCTGTGGACCGACGTGCTGATCGAAGCCTGAGACGGGGGGACAAGACCATGACCATTCAAGTGCTGATGCCCGCCCTGTCGCCGACCATGACCGAGGGCAAGCTGTCCAAGTGGCTGAAGTCCGAGGGCGACCAGGTGAAGTCCGGCGACGTCATCGCCGAGATCGAGACCGACAAGGCCACCATGGAGATGGAAGCGGCCGAGGAAGGCACGCTGGGCAAGATCCTGGTGGCCTCAGGCACCGAGGGCGTGCCCGTCAACACCCCCA
>JBLNBU010000076.1:0-10904 GCA_050260215.1 Actinomycetota bacterium | reverse complement strand
ATCGCCCGTTCCATCCGCCGCCACGGCCAGCCGGTGCCGGCACCGGCGGTGATCCTGTCGGGCGGCGAGACCACGGTGACGGTGCGCGGGCAGGGCCGCGGCGGCCGCAACGCCGAGTTCGCCCTGGCCCTGTCCCTGGCCCTGGGGGCCGAGCCGGGCATCTCCGCCATCGCCTGCGACACCGACGGCATCGACGGCTCCGAGGACAATGCCGGCGCCGTCATCGGCCCCGACACCCCGCCGCGTGCCGCCGCTGCCGGGCTGGACCTGGCGGCACGGCTGGACGACAACGACGCTTACGGCGCCTTCGCCGCCCTGGGCGACCTGGTGGTGACCGGGCCGACGCGCACCAACGTCAACGACTTCCGCGCCATCTTGGTGCACTGATGGCCTTCGACCCCACGCTCGCCGTCAAGCTGGTGCCGCTGTACCTGCTGGTGGCCGCGGGCTTCGTGCTGGGGCGCGTGTTCAAGGTCGACAGCCGCGACCTGGGCAAGCTGGCGCTTTACCTCCTGTCGCCGGCGGTGGTGTTCAAGGGCTTCTACGGCGCGCGCCTGGACACGGCCCTGGTCGCCCTGCCGCTGGCAGTGTTCGCCCTGGCCTCGGTGGCGGCGCTGCTGGCGCACAAGGGGGCGGCGCGGCTGTGGTCGGACGGGCGCGAGCGCATCGCCGCCTTCACCGTCGCCACCGGCAACACCGGCTTCTTCGGCATCCCCGCCTGCCTGTCGCTGGTCGGGCCCGAGGCGCTGCCGGTGGCGGTGCTGGTGTCGTTCGGCGCCACCGCCTACGAGAACACCGTCGGCTTCTACGTGGTCGCCCGCCACGGCGCCGGAGTGGCGGCGGCGCTGATGCGGGTGGCGCGCTATCCCGGCCTGCACGCCTGCTGGCTGGGCGCCTTGCTCAACGCCACCCACACCGCGGTGCCGGTCCCGGTCAGCCAGGCGGTCGAGCTGCTGGCCGCCGCCTACGTGCCGGTGGGGATGATGATCGTCGGGCTGGGGCTGGCGGCGGTCAAGCGGCTGCGCCTCGACCTGGGCTTCACCGCGTTCGCCTTCGCCTGCAAGTTCCTGGCCTGGCCGCTGCTTGCGCTGGCCGTTGTGCGGCTGCTTCCCGGCCTGGACCTGACCACCCAGCGCGTCCTGATGGTCGAGGCGCTGACCCCGCTGGCCGCCGTCACCGTCGTCCACGCCACCTTGAACGACATCCATCCGGATCGCGCCGCGGTGGCGGTGGCGGCCAGCACGCTGTTCGCGCTGGTGTGGCTGCCGGTGGTGTACGGGGCGCTGTGGTGAGGCCCGCCCACCCCTCGGGGTGGGGGAAAATACGTTTGTCAATACGGTAAGTTCCTAATATTCTCATATGACCGCCGGTTGCCTGGAAGGCACCCGCCGTCGCTTGGAATTCCCTGGGGACCTGCCGAAAAATGCCGCTTCCATCCATTCCGCTCAACGCCCAGACGGCGCGCACGATGGCGCTCGGGGTCTTGAGCCTGGGGCTCTACGTCCTCTTGTTCTCGTACGAACGCGAAGTGCTGCAGGCCAGCGTCGGCGGCGGCTGGGCGGTCATGGTGCCCATCACCATCGCCTTCGTGTTCTCGTTCGTCCACGGCGCCTTCACCGGCGGCTTCTGGGACATGCTGGGCCTGAAGGCCAAGGTGCGCAAGGAGCCCAAGCGATGGAGCAAATAAGCCATTTCATCACGCTGGACCCCACCGGGCTGGTCGCGCTGTTCCTGGTCGGCTTCGTCGGCGGCATGGTGTCGGGCTTCATCGGGTCGGGCGGCGCCTTCGTGCTGACGCCGGCGATGATGACCATGGGCGCGCCCGGCATCGTCGCCGTGGCCAGCAACATGTGCCACAAGTTCCCCAAGGCACTGGTCGGCGCCTACAAGCGCGCCAAGTACGGCCAGGTCGACGTCAAGCTGGGCCTGATCATGGGCGTGTCGGCCGAGGTCGGCGTGCTGCTGGGCGCCCAGGTGCAGGAGAACATCAAGAAGGCCTTCGGCGACGTCGGCTCGAACCTTTACGTCAGCTTCGTCTTCGTGGTGACGCTGGCCATCGTCGGCGGCTACGTCATGCGCGACGCCATCCGCGCCTATCGCTCGGGCACCACCAACGCCGAGGAAAAGGCCGGCCCGCTGGCCTTGAAGATCCAGTCGATCAACATCCCCGGCACCATGGTCTATTTCAAGAGCATCGACGCGAAGGTGTCGTTCCTGATCACCATCCCCATGGGCTTTGCCACCGGCATGCTGGCGGCGACCATCGCCGTGGGCGGCTTCATCGGCGTACCGTCGATGATGTACCTGCTGGGCGTGCCCGGCCTGATGGCCTCGGCCACCGAGCTGGTGATCGCCTTCGTCATGGGCCTGGGCGGCACCATCAAGTTCGCCATGTCGGGCTTCGTCGACATCCGCATGGCCATGATCATCCTGGCCGGGTCGCTGTTCGGCATCCAGATCGGCGCCATCGGCACCACCTACGTCAAGCCCTACATGATCAAGCTGGTCATGGGCCTGATCATGGTGACCGTGCTGTTCTCGCGCCTGTTCGTCATCCCGGTCTACATGTCGCAGCTGGGCATGATCGCACCCTTGGCCGACGGCACCATGGCCTTGCTGAAGTCGGTCAGCTTCTGGATCATGGTGGGTGCGCTGGTGATGGGTGCGGTGGTCATCCTCAAGGCGCTGTGGTCCGGCATCCGCGAGGACCGCGAGGTCAGCGCGGCGGCCTGACGGCCGGCCGCGGCAACCGAAAAAGGGGGAACCATGGCTACGTTTGACAAGATCCTGTTTCCCACCGACGGGTCGGAATTCAGCGCCGGCGCCGAACGGGTTGCCTTCGCGCTCGGCCGCGAGGGCACCGAGATCACCACCATGACCGTGGTGCTGGGGATCGACGGCGAGGAGGGACCCAACCAGCAGAAGGCCGAGGCCGCCGCCACCGACATCCTCAACGGCGTCGAGGAGCGCTCGGGCGGCGTGGCGCGCAACCGCGTCATCCGTTTCGGTGCCGACCCCTACAAGGAGATCGTCGCCGAGGCCGAACAGTCCAAGGTCGACGCCATCGTGCTGGGACGCCGCGGCAAGCGCGGACTGGCCAAGCTGATGCTGGGCGACGCCACCCGTAACGTCATCGGCCACGCCGGCTGCTCGGTGGTGGTGGTGCCCAAGGCCTGCGACATGTGGAGCAAGCGGGTGCTGGTCGCCACAGACGGCTCGCGCTCGTCGGAGGCCGCGGTGGCCGCCGCCGCCCGCATCGCCAAGGCGGGCAACCTGCCGGTCACCGTCGTCTCGGTGCGCGTGCCCCACCACTCGGCCCAGCGCCAGAACGAGGCCGACCGCATCGTCGACCAGGTGCTGAAGGCGTTCCAGGCCGACGGCATCAAGGCCGACGGCGTGGTCGAGTCGGGCACCACCGAAAAGGTGATCACCGAGGCCGCGACCACCCGCGGCGCCGACCTCATCATCATGGGAACGCACGGCCGCACCGGGCTTGGCCGCATGATTCTGGGCAGCAATTCCGCTCGTGTCATCGGCCAGGCGACCTGCCCGGTCATGGTAGTCAAGGGCGGCTGATCCCCGTCCGCAACTTGCGCTCCCCTACGGCGCGCCGCCCTCCTCCGAGGCCTCTCGGAGGGGGGCTTCTTTTTTCGTCGCTGTTGATTCGCCGCCCCGTTCCCGCGAACATGGCCCCCCAGGAGCGCGGGCATCCGAGGGCGGGCATTGACCAATCTGCCGATCATTCTGGTCATCGACGACGAGCGACAGTCTCAGGAAGCGCTGCGCCGGGTGCTGGGCGACGACTTCCAGGTGCTGACCGCCTCGTCCGCCGCCGAAGCCGAGACCCTGCTGGAACACGAGCTGGTCCACGCCATCTTGTGCGACCAGCGCATGCCGGGGATGGCGGGGGTCGATTTCCTGAAGACGGTGCGCTCGCGCTGGCCCGACCCGGTGCGCATGATCCTGTCCGGCTACTCCGACGCCGAGGACATCATCGCCGGCGTCAACGAGGCCGGCATCTACCGGTACATCACCAAGCCGTGGGAACCCGACGAACTGGTCGCCACCATCCGCGGCGCGCTGGATGCCTATCGGCTGCAGCACCAGAACGCCCAGGCCAGCCTGGACCTCCGGGTGGCGCCGGCGGTGCTGGAGCAGGCCATCGCCGCCAAGACCGGCCGGCTGCGCCGCCACCACCACTTCGACCGCATCATCCACGCCCCCCGCTCGCCGCTGGCCGACGTCATCGAGCTGGCCAGGCGCGCCTCGTCCTTCGACATCTCGGTGCTGATCACCGGTGAGTCGGGCACCGGCAAGGAGCTGCTGGCCCGCGCCATCCACTACGGCAGCCCGCGCGGCGCCATGCCCTTCGTGGTCGAGAACTGCGGCGCCCTGCCCGACGAGCTGCTGGAATCCGAGCTGTTCGGCTGCAAGAAGGGCGCCTTCACCGGCGCCTACGAGGACCGCATCGGGCTGTTCGAGCAGGCCGACGGCGGCACCATCTTCCTCGACGAGATCGGCGAGACCTCACCCGCCTTCCAGGTCAAGCTGCTGCGCGTGCTGCAGGAAGGCGAGATCCGCCCGCTGGGCGCGC
Organism: Actinomycetota bacterium; assembly: GCA_050260215.1. Lineage (GTDB taxonomy): Bacteria > Pseudomonadota > Alphaproteobacteria > Rhodospirillales > Magnetospirillaceae > JBLNBU01. Next base: position 6,310 of record JBLNBU010000076.1, on the reverse strand, counting down.
GCCTGACCCGCAAGGTCGACGTGCGCGTCATCGCCGCCACCAACCGCAACCTGGAAGACGAGGTGCGCGACAAGCATTTCCGCCGCGACCTCTACTACCGCCTGGCCGCCTTCCCGGTCCACCTGCCGGCCCTGCGCGAACGCCCCGTCGACATCCCGGTGCTGGCCGAGCGCCTGCTGGATGATGCCCGCCGCGGCTTCGGCAAGCCCATCCGCGGCTTCACCGCCGAGGCGCTGGCGGTGCTGCAGGGCTATGACTGGCCGGGCAACGTGCGCGAGCTGCAAAACGAGATCAGCCGCATGCTGGCCCTGGCCGACGGCGAGCACCTGGGCACCGAGTTGATCAGCCCCCGCATCCGCGCCCGCGCCTGCCCCGCCGGCCGCGCCGCGGCCGATCTGGGCATGCGCAGCCTGAAGGACCGGGTCGAGGCGCTGGAAGCCGAGATCCTGACCGAGTCGCTGACCCGCCACCGCTGGAACATCAGCCGCGTCGCCGAGGAACTGGCCCTGTCGCGGGTCGGCCTGCGCGCCAAACTGCAGCGCTATGGCCTGGAGCGGGAGCGGTGACCGACCCCGAGCTGGCCGGTGCCCAGGAGACCGCCTGGATCGAAGTGATCCGCAAGATGGAAGAGGTCTATTCCGACCTCATCCAGTACGAAGTCGAGCTCGAGGAAAAGAACTCGGCCCTGGAAGAGGCCCAGCGCTTCATCACCAGCGTGCTGTCGGCGGTGTCGGACATCCTGGTGGTGTGCGACCCGCGGGGCTGCATCCAGCAGGCCAACCTGGCCTTCCTGCGCCTGACCGACTTCGCCGAGGTCGACCTGGTCGGCCGCCCGGTCACCGAGGTGCTGGCCACCGACGTCGACACCTTGTCCTTGTGCACCTGGATCGAGGCCGGTCGTGGCCAGGACCGCGAGGTGCGCTTCCGCAAACCCGATGGCGGCGTCACCGAGCCGGTGGCGCTCAACTGCGCCACCCGCTTCGACCACCGCGGACTGCCGGCCGGGGTGGTGCTGACCGGCCGGCCGGTGGGCGAGCTGCGCCGCGCCTACGAGGCGTTGAAGCAGGCCCAGCAGCAACTGGTGCAGCAGGAGAAGATGGCCTCGCTGGGCCGCCTGATCGCCGGCGTCGCCCACGAGCTCAACAACCCCATCAGCTTCATCTACGGCAACGTCCACGTGCTGGCCAAGTACCGTGACCGCCTGTCGCGCTACCTCGACGCCATCCACTCCGGCGCGCCGCACGACGATTGCGAGCGCCTGCGCCAGTCCTTGCGCATCGACGGGCTGATGGCCGACCTGCCCAAGCTGGTCGAGGGCACCGCCGAGGGCGCCCAGCGCGTCTCCGATATCGTCAAGAGCCTGAAGCGCCTGTCGTTCTCCGACACCGGCGCCGCCGAGACCGTCGACCTGGCCGAACTGGCCGCCAAGGCCACCGCCTGGGCGGTACCCAAGCGCCACGGGCGCCCCAAGGTGGCGGAAAGCTGGCCCGGCCCGTTGCCGGTGCGCGGCCACGCCGGCCAGTTGCACCAGGTGCTGGTCAACCTGATCGAGAACGCCGTCGACGCCGCCCGCACCGAGGTGCGCCTGTTGGGCCGCGTCGAGGGCGACAGCGTGGTGCTGACGGTCGAGGACGACGGCCCCGGCATCGCCGCCGACCACCTGACCAAAGTGTTCGATCCATTCTTCACCACCAAGCCGGTGGGCCAGGGCACCGGACTTGGCCTGTGGATCAGCTACGGCATCGTCCGCGACCACGGCGGTACGCTGGATGCCGCCAACCGCGACCACGGCGGCGCCCGGTTCACCCTGCGGCTGCCGGCGGCACAGCAATAAGGAACCCGTCATGCGCGGACTTGATCCGCGCATCCGGATGGCCGGGTCAAGCCCGGCCATGACGACCCCCCGCTAAAATCAGATGTCGTACATCAGCACCGGTTCGGCCCTGGGCACCCGCTTGGCCATGTCGGCGATGGTGGTGTTGTCCAGGATGGCGGCCATGGCATCGCGGACTTCCTGCATGACGCCCCTGACGGCGCAGGCGGTCTCGTCGGCGCAGTCGTCGCAGCGGCGATAGGCGGTGCGCGAGACGCACGGCACCGGGGCCAGCGGGCCGTCGAGGATGCGCAGCACCTCGCCCACCTGGATGCGGTTGGCCGGCCTGGCCAGGCTGTAGCCGCCGCCCTTGCCCTTCTTGCTGACCAACAGGCCGTGGTTCTTCAGTTCCAGCAAGATGGCGTCGAGGAATTTCTTGGGGATGCGCTCGGCCTCGGCGATGTCGGCGATCAGCACCGAGCCTTCCGCCGCCCGCCCGGCCAGATGCACCATGGCCTTGAGGCCGTATTTCGCCTTGCTGGACAGCATTTCCACACCTATCCGATAGACAGGTATGGAAATGCACTTCGCCCGCTGCGGTGTCAAGGCATGTCGATGCCTTTAGTCCAGCGCGCGCCCGGCCACCGGCTGCGCCGCCACCTGTTCCCAGCCGTCGCCGTGGGTGCCGGGCAGCAGGTGCGCCGCCATCCAGCCGAATGCCACCACGAACAGCAGCGCCAGAACGATCCGCCGCAGGTCGTCGACCACCACTCCCACCATTTCGCCCTCCATCGCTTTCGTGCCTGGCCTTGAAGGTAAGCCAGCCGCCGCGCCCGCCGGTGTGAGCGGATTGAGGCAGTCCTGGGCGTTGCGGCGCCACAGCGGGGCGACTATGCTCGCCCCCATGCGACAGCCTGCCGTCACCCTGTGCGCCGACGACTACGGCCTGGCCCCCGGCGTGGGCGAGGCCATCCGGGCGCTGATCGCCTCGGGCCGCCTGCAGGCGACGGGATGCATGTGCGCCAGCCCCTTCTGGCCGGCCGAGGCGGCGCTGCTCAAGCCCTTGGACGGCCACGCCCATGTGGGCGTCCACCTGACGCTGACCGACCACCGGCCGCTGGGTCCGATGCCCAGGCTGGCGCCGGCCGGCCGGCTGCCGCCCCTGGGGGCGCTGCTGAAGGCGGCACTGCTGGGCCGCGTCGACGCCGCCGAGATCGCCGCCGAGCTGGAACGCCAGGTCGATGCCTTCGAGGCCCATTTCGGCCGCCCGCCCGACTTCCTCGACGGCCACCACCACGTCCACCAGCTGCCCGGCGTGCGCGAGGCGGCGATCGACCTGTGGCGCCGGCGCCTGCCGGGCGGCTGGGTGCGCAGCTGCTGGGAAAGCCCGGCTGCCATCCTGGCCCGCGGCGTCGACCCGGTCCGCGCCACGGTGATCGCGCTTTTGGGCTGGCGCTTCCGCCGCTTGCTGAGCGCTGCAGGCGTGCCGCACAACCGCAGTTTCCGCGGCGTCTACGACCTGACCGACCGCATTCCCTATGACCTGCTGTTTGGCCGGTTCACCCAGGCTCCGGGCCCGGCCACCCTGGTGATGTGCCACCCGGGCCTGGTCGACGACGCGCTAAAGGCCTGCGAGCACGTGACCACCCAGCGCGAGGTCGAGTACCGCTTCCTCGCCTCGGACCAGATGGCGCTGGACCTCGCCGCCCGCGGGGTGTCCCTGCAGCTCTTGCGGCCATGACCCGGGCCTCGGTGGCGGTCCGGGTATCGGCGTTCTATGCCGCCGTGTTCGCCGCCATCGGCGTCCACCTGCCGTTCTGGCCGCTGTGGCTGAAGGACCGGGGCCTGACCCCAACCGACATCGGCCTGGTGATGGCCGCCACCTATCTCACCCGCATCGCCGGCAACCCGCTGATCGGCTCGTGGGTCGACCGCCGCGGCGACCGCCGCCTGCCCATCGCCATCCTGGCCGGGCTGGCCGCCGCGTCCTGGCTGGCCTTCGAGCCCGCCCACGGGCTGCTGCCCATCATGGTGGTCACCATGGTGGCGGTCGGCTTCTTCGCCGGCATCCTGCCGGTGGGCGACACCTTGGCCATGATGGCGGTGGCCAACCACCGCCTGGACTACGGGCGGGTACGGCTGTGGGGGTCGCTGGCCTTCATCGTCGCCGCCACCTCGGTCGGCCGCCTGCTGGTGGGCCAGCCGCCGTCGGTGCTGCTGTGGCTGGTGTTCGGCCTGCTGGTGATGACCACCGCCGTGGCCTTGGCCCTGCCCGACCAGCGCATTCCCGCCGCCGACCGCACCGCCCAGCCGGTGATGCCGCTGCTGAAGGCACCGGCCTTCCTTCTGTTCCTGGCCGCTACCGCACTGAACCAGGCGGCACACACCGTCTATTACGCCTTTGCCACCATCCACTGGAAGGCCTCGGGGCTGTCCGACGACACCATCGGCCTGTTGTGGTCGGAAGGCGTGGTGGCCGAGATCGCCCTGTTCCTGTTCAGCAACGCCGTGGTCCGCCGGGTCGGCCCCGCCGGCCTGCTGCTTCTGGCCGGCATCGGCGGGGTGGCGCGCTGGCTGGTGCTGGGCACCACCTTCGAGATCGGCTGGGTGGCGTCGGTGCAGCTGCTGCACGCCGCCACCTTCGGCTGCGCCCATCTGGGAGCGATGCACTTCCTGCAGCGGGCGGCCCCGCCGGCCCTGGCGGTGCGCGCCCAGACCCTGTTCGCCGCCGTCGCCGCCGGCGTCGCACCGGGCCTGATGACCCCGCTGACCGGCCACCTGTTCGAAAAGCTGGGCGGCACGTCGTTCCTGGCCATGTCGGGGCTGTCGCTGCTGTCGGCGGCGGCGGCGTTCGGGCTGATGAAGATGTGGGACGGCGGCAAGATCCGCCTGTAAGCCTGTTACGCCAGCACCAGCTTCCACAGCACCCCCGACAACGCCGCCGCGGCCAGGGTCGGCAGCATGCCCATGTGGAAGCGCAGCATGGCGGCGATGGCCATGACGGCCAGCACCGCCGAAGCCAAGTCGACCGAACTTGGGTCGGGCAGGTTGTGAGGGCCCACCCGGGTGAACAGCACGTGGATGGCGAACCACACCGCCAGGTTCAGGATGACGCCCACCACCGCCGCGGTGATGGCGGCCAGCGCCCCGGCCAGGGCCCGGTTGCCGCGCAGCGCCTCGACATAGGGCGCACCGGCGAAGATCCACAGGAAGCTGGGTACGAAGGTGGCCCACACCGTCAGCGTCGCCGCGGCGATCCCGCCCAGCCAGGGCCCCAGCGGGCCGGGGTCGCGGAAGCCGGCCAGGAAGCCGACGAACTGGTTGACCAGGATCAGCGGCCCCGGCGTGGTCTCGGCCAGGCCCAGGCCTTCCAGCATCTCGCCCGGGGCCAGCCAGCCATAGACCTCGACCGCCTGCTGGGCGACATAGGCCAGCACCGCATAGGCGCCGCCGAAAGTGACCACCGCCATCTTGCTGAAGAACAGCCCCACCGCCCCCAGGGCGCCCGGAGCCCAGGCGGCGGCCGCCAGCACCGGGGCCAGCCACAGGACCAGCCACACGGCGGCGGTACGCACGGCACGCCCGGCATGGGGACGGGTATGCTCGGCGCCTTCGTCGAGCACCCGGTCGGCGGCACCGCCGCCGGCCTTGGCCGCCGCCGGCTGGAACGCAGGATGGCCCGCCCGTCCGCCGACGAAGCCGACCGCCCCGGCGGCGGCGACGATGGCCGGGAACGGCACCCCCAGGATGAAGATCGCGACAAAGGCCAGGCCGGCCAGCGTCCACAACAGCCGGTGCTTGAGCGCCCGCCGGCCGATGCGCAGCAGCGCTTCCAGCACCACCGCCAGCACCGCGGGCTTCAGCCCGAAGAACAGGCCGTCGACAAAGGGAACGTGGTGGAATGCGCCGTAGACCGCCGCCAGCCCCATCATCACCAGGAAGCCCGGCAGCACGAACAAGGTGCCGGCGATCAGCCCGCCTTTGGTGCGGTGCAGCAGCCAGCCCACATAGGTGGCCAACTGCTGGGCCTCGGGGCCGGGCAGCAGCATGCAGTAGTTGAGCGCGTGCAGGAACCGGGTCTCGCCGATCCAGCCCTTCTCATCGACCAGGATGCGGTGCATGGTGGCGATCTGGCCGGCCGGCCCGCCGAAGGACAGCAGGCCGACGCGCAGCCAGACGCGGAATGCCTCGGCAAGGCTGGGGTGGGCCGGCGCCGTCATGGGGTAGAGGATACCCCGCCCCCAGGGGCAGGTCCATTGTTGCGGACGGAGATTAGTTCGATTATCAAGTGACCATGAATGCCGGCCTTCGCCTCGTCCGCCGCCGATCGATCCTGCTGGGCGGGGCTGCGGCCCTGGTGCTGCCTCGCGTGGCCCGCGCCGCGCCGCCGGTGCCCTTCCGCATCTCGACCGAAAATTCCGCCGACCACGTCCAAACCCGGCTGATTGCCCGCTTCGCCGCCGCGCTGGCCGAGCGCGCCGGCGGCCGCCTGAACGT
>JBLNBU010000075.1:0-24292 GCA_050260215.1 Actinomycetota bacterium | reverse complement strand
CCAGCTGGCGCAGGAGTGCCGGGAAATCCGCGGGATGTAAGGCGGGCCGGCATCGTCATGGCCGGGCTTGACCCGGCCATCTGAGCTGCGGTGCCACGTGGATGCGCGGGTCAAGCCCGCGCATGACGAAACGAAGGGGATGCACCAAGCCATCGGCTACGATGCAAATCCCTCATAAAGGTCGTCCCAGCCCGGATTGGCCGCCACCGGAAAAAGAAGCCCCGCATCAGGCGTCGCCTGACACGGGGCCATCCTCTTTTCCGCCGTCACCCCCGGGCTTGACCCGGGGGTCCATGGATGCCCGGATCAAGTCCGGGCATGACGAAGAAAACAGCAGGTGCGTCGGAACGCACCCGGTCCCGATCCTCAGCCCTTGAGGATCTTCGGCACCGTGTTGGTGCGCAGGCGGTAGGCGTCGGGCATGCCCGAGCCCAAGAGCGGGCGCAGGTACATGCGGAAGGCATCGGTGACGCCGTTGCCGGCGGCGTTGATGAACTCGTCTTCCATCACGCGGGTCTTGCCGGCGACCGCCTCCAGCGGCATCAGCTGGTAGTCGACCGAATAGAAGCCGGTGCGCTTGATCGCCACCGAGCCGTCGACGTTGCCCCACATGGCGTACTGCACCGCCTTCTCGCCGACCTCGCGGGCCTCGCGCTGGTCGACGTCCGAGACGCAACCGACGAAGGAACGCTGCAGATAGCCGAAGGTGTCGCCGCGCACGCGCTTGATGCCCAGCTTGGTCTTGATCTCCTCGCACAGAAGATCGGCCAGGGCGCCGGTGCCCGACAGCTGGACGTTGCCGTGGGCGTCCTTTTCCACTTCCTTGGCCAGCTTGGTGATGATCGGCACGCCCTTGTCGTCGTGGATGCCTTCCGACACCGCGATGACGCAACGACCGTACCTGTCGTAGGTCTCCTTGACGTCCTTCAGGAACTGGTCGACCGAGAAGGTGCGCTCGGGGATGTAGATCAGGTGCGGGCCGTCGTCGGGGAACTTCTTGCCCAGCGCCGAAGCTGCGGTCAGGAAGCCGGCGTGGCGACCCATCACCACGGCCAGGTAGACGCCGGTCAGCGCGGCGTTGTCCAGGTTGGCGCCCATGAACGCCTGGGCGACGAAGCGCGCCGCCGACGGGAAGCCCGGCGTGTGGTCGTTGCCCACCAGGTCGTTGTCGATGGTCTTGGGGATGTGCACGCAGCGCATGGGATAACCGGCCTTGTGCGCCTCTTCCGAGACGATGCGCACGGTGTCCGAGCTGTCGTTGCCGCCGATGTAGAAGAAATACGAGATGCCGTGGGCCTGCAGGACCTTGAAGATCTCCTGGCAGTACTTGAGGTCCGGCTTGTCTCGGGTCGAGCCCAGCGCCGAGGACGGCGTGTTGGCGACCATTTCCAGGTTGTGGCTGGTTTCCTGGGTGAGGTCGAGGAAGTCCTCGTTCACGATCCCGCGCACGCCGTGAAAGGCGCCGTAGACCAGGTCCACGTTCCTGAACTTGCGCGCCTCGAGCACCGCGCCAACCATGGACTGGTTGATGACCGCGGTCGGTCCCCCACCCTGCGCGACAAGCACCTTACCGTGCAGCATCGACTTTTCCTCCTGGTGTGTGTTTGTCGACACCATAAGGGATGTTGCGCCGCATTAACCAGAGGCCCCCGAGCCTTGTCCGACTTCTGAGTAGGAGTCCTGCAGGGTTTCGCCCGTCCGAAGGAAGTGCATTAGAGTTGGCTGATGAACCTACCCCGCATCACCCGCCGATGGTCATGCGGTATCGGCCGTATTTACCCTACACGCGCGAACGGGTACGCTCCCACTCCTATGGGTGCGCGTCATCCATGACCAGGGGAGGCCCGCCATGTCGACGTGGGTGGTCATCGCCGTTGCCGTGTGCTTTCTGGGCACCGTCGCCGTGGTCCTGCGCAGCCAGACGCTGGGCCTGACGGCGGTTCTGCTGTTCACCGCGCTGTCCATGCTGACCGTCGGTGCACGCATGGATGCCTTCTGGGTGCTGGCCGGTGCGGCGCTGGTGATCGAATGCATCGTCCTGGTGCGCACCTGCTGCTCGGCCATGAGCGCCCCCGACGAACCGCCCGCCGAGGCCGAGGGCGTTGCCGAATAGCCACGCCGCCTGCTTTTTGACATTCGCCCGCCGCAAAGCTGCGGACATATAAGTCTCGAGCCGTTCCCAAGAGGTGGCTCGATGAACGAAGGCTGGTTCCTCAACAAGTTCCTGGATATCGCCGGGCGAAAGTATCCCGAAAGTTACTTTCTGGACCAGCTGGTCCTGCCGTGGTCCGCGCAGGACGATTACGACGGGCCGCTGAAGTTCACCTGCGACCTGGTCGAGATCGACGGCGGCGGCCGGTTGCACCTGTGGCAGTTCGCCTCGGTCCGTGGTCCCGACCTGCTGGGCGGCACCCTGATCGGGCGGATGTTCGCCTGCTCGCGCGTGCTGCGCCTGACCGCGGCCGAGGCGCTGAAGACCCGCATCGAGAAGGGGGCCCGTCGGCGGCGCTACGACACCGCCGACGAGCGTTTCCGCCACGTGCTGCGGCGCATCCGGCACCAGTTCGACTCATGGAACATCGTCGCCTGCGGCGGCAAGGGCTGCGAGTTGGCCGGGCACGACGGCAACCTGCTGTGGCAACTTTACGCCCCGCTCGGCCGCGACGTCGACCAGGTGCGCGACGTCAACACCTGGCACTTCTACCAGACCGGCACCGGCTTCGACCTGCGCTCGATCTGGGACCTGTCGGTGTCGGGCGGCCTGTCGCTGGCCGAAAAGCTGGCCATCTACGACGGGCGCATGGACCTGGCGCCGGCGCCGGGCGACGACTTCGACATCGGCGCCAAGCGCGATCTGCATCTCAAGCGCAAGAAGGGCTTCCACGCCCAGGGCCACGAGGCCTATTTCGCCGACCGCGCCCAGATCCTGGCGCGTTGAAATCGGCCCTCTCCGGGCGGGGCGCTTCCGCGCCCCTTGGCCGCGGCCTCAATGGCCGCTTGGGTTGTCATTCGGGTCGCGGCGATATCGATACCCGGCCATTGGCCCGGCCGGGCACCCGTGGTATGGTCCCGGCGCTTTTCGCGCACCTCGATCGGGCGGGCCCTTGAGCAAGCAGAAAATTCGTCTGGACCACTCCACCCTGGTGCTGATGCGCCGGCTGATCCGCGAGGGCATGCGCCCCTATCTGGGCCAAGTGGTGCTGGCGGTGGTGTGCATGGGCGTCTCGGCCGGGGCGACTGCGGGAACCGCCTGGCTGATGGACCCGGTCATCAACAAGATCTTCCTGGCGCGCAAGGCCGAATACCTGTGGCCGCTGGCCATTGCCGTGATCGGCACCTTCGGCGCCAAGGCGGTGGCGGACTACGGCGAGGCGGTGCTGCTGTCGCGCGTCGGGCTGCGCGTCATCGCCGACATGCAGAACCGCATCTTCTCGCACCTGATGCGGCTCGACGTCGCCTTCTTCCACACCTACTCGACCGGCCGTCTGCTGTCGCGCATCGTCAACGACGTCAATTCCATGCGCTTTGCCGTGTCCAACGCGCTGACCGGCGCGGGCAAGGACGCCTCCAGCGTGGTGTTCCTGGTGGCGCTGATGTTCTACCAGGACTGGCTGCTGGCCTCGCTGGCGTTCTTCGTCTTTCCCGTGGCGGTGCTGCCCATCGTGCGGCTGGGCAAGCGCATGCGGAAAGTCACCGCCAACACCCAGGAGCAGATCGGCCTGCTCACCACCTATCTCGAGCAGGCGGTCCAGGGCATCCGGGTGGTCAAGGCCTATGGGATGGAGGAGTACGAGAAGGGCAAGGTGCGTTCGCTGATCGAGACGCTGAACAGCCTGACCTATCGCGCCGCGCGCGTGCGCTCGGCATCCTCGCCCATCATGGAGCTGCTGGGCGGCTTCGCCATCACCGTGGTGATCGTCTACGGCGGCAGCCAGGTGATCGCCACCGCCGACGCCGACCCCGAGCGGGCCGGGCGCTTCTTCTCATTCATCACTGCGCTGATGATGGCCTACCGGCCCTTGAAGGCGATTGCCGCGCTCAACACCAACCTGCAGGAAGGCCTGGCCGCGGCGGCACGCTGCTTCGACATACTGGACTCCCACGCCAACATCCACGACCGCCCCGGCGCCACCGACCTGGTGGTGCGCGAGGGCAACGTCCGCTTCGAGGGCGTCTTCTTCACCTATGACGGGGTCAAGGCGGCGCTGGACGGCGTCGACTTCCACGTGCCGGGCGGCAAGACGGTGGCGCTGGTGGGCGCCTCGGGCGCCGGCAAGTCGACGGTGCTGAACCTGCTGCCGCGCTTCTTCGACGTGGGCGACGGCCGCGTGCTGGTCGACGGCCAGGACGTGCGCGAGGTCACGGTGACCTCCCTGCGCGCCAAGATGGCCCTGGTCAGCCAGGAAATCACCCTGTTCGACGACACCATCCGCGCCAACATCGCCTATGGCCGCTTCGGCGCCACCGACGAGGAGATCGAGGCCGCGGCCCGGGCGGCGGCCGCGCACGACTTCATCCTCAGCCTGCCCGAGGGCTACGACACCCTGGTCGGCGAGCGTGGGCTGAACCTGTCGGGCGGCCAGCGCCAGCGCCTGGCCATTGCCCGGGCCATGCTGAAGAATGCCCCCATCCTGTTGCTGGACGAGGCCACCAGCGCGCTCGATACCGAGTCGGAGCGCCACGTCCAGGCCGCCCTGGAAAGCCTGATGAAGGGCCGCACCACCATCGTCATCGCCCATCGCCTGTCCACCGTGGTCGGCGCCGACCTCATCCACGTCATGGACCGCGGCCGGGTGGCGGAATCGGGCAGCCACGACGAGCTGATCGCCCGCGACGGCATCTATGCGCGGCTTTACGCCATGCAATTCGCCGAGGACGCCGCCCAGCCGGCGACCTACGGCTAGGGGGCCCGCCATGGGCCTGGCCAAGCGCATCGGCAAGAGCGAATCCCTTCGCGGGCTGCTGTGCTGGCTGACCTCGCAGTACATCCGCCTGGTCCACCTGACCGGCCACTGGGAGGTGGTCGGCGGCGACATCCCCGCCCGGCTGTGGGACCAGGGCCGGCCGTTCATCCTGGCCTTCTGGCACGGCCGCATCCTGATGATGCCCAAAAGCTGGCGCCGGTCGGTGCCCATCAACATGCTGATCAGCCAGCACCGCGACGGCCAATTGATCGCGCGCACCGTGGCCCATTTCGGCATCCGCTGGGTGGCCGGCTCGACGGGGCGCGGCGGCACCGGGGCGTTGCGCACCATGCTCAAGGCGCTGAAATCGGGCGAATGCGTCGGCATCACCCCCGACGGCCCGCGCGGCCCGCGCATGCGCTCGTCGGACGGCGTGGTCACCGTGGCGCGCATGTCCGGCTGCCCGGTAATCCCCGCCACCTTCTCGGCCGCCCGCGGCCGGGTGCTGGGCAGCTGGGACCGTTTCCTGCTGCCGCTGCCCTTCACCCGCGGCGTGTTCGTCTGGGGCCACCCCGTCGAGGTGCCCAAGGACGCCGACGACGCCGCGCTGGACGCCTGCCGCCGCGCCGTCGAGGACGGCCTGAACGCCATCACCCAGGACGCCGACCGGCGCATGGGGCGGGTCCCGGTGGAGGCGGCGGCATGATCTATTCCATCTACCGCGGACTGACGATCCTGGGCGCGCCGCTGATCGCGCTCTATCTCGACCGCCGCAAGGCCCGCGGCAAGGAAGACCGCTCCCGCTTCCCCGAGCGCCTGGGCCATCCCGGCCAGCCGCGGCCCGAGGGTGCGTTGGCCTGGCTGCATGCCGCCAGCGTCGGCGAGTCGCTGTCCATGCTGCCGCTGGTCGAGCGGCTGTGCAGCGGCGGCACCCGGGTCCTGGTGACCACCGGCACCGTGACCTCGGCCAAGCTGATGGTCCAGCGCCTGCCCGAGGGCGCGCTGCACCAGTACGTTCCCGTCGACCGGCCGGCCTATGTGCGCCGCTTCCTCGACCACTGGCGGCCCGACCTGGCGCTGTGGGCGGAAAGCGAGCTGTGGCCCAACATGCTGGCCGAGCTGGCCCATCGCCGCATCCCGGCCATCCTGGTCAACGGCCGCATGAGCCCGCGCTCGTTCGGCAAGTGGCGCCGGGTGCCGGGCTTCATCCGCCGCATGCTATCGTCCTTCGCCCTGTGCCTGGCCCAGACCGAATCCGACGGCGAGCGCCTGGGCCGCCTGGGCGCACGCGAGGTGCGCTGCCTGGGCAACCTGAAATACGCGGTGCCGCCCCTGCCCCATGACGAGGCCGAACTGGCCCGCCTGCAGGCTGCCGCCGGCGGCCGGCCGGTGTGGCTGGCGTCGTCGACCCATCCCGGCGAGGAGGCCATCGCCGCCGAGGCGCATCGGGCGCTGTCGGGGCGCTTCCCCGACCTGCTGACCGTCATCGCGCCGCGCCACCCCCACCGCGGTCCGGACATCGCCCGCGAGCTGCTTGCCATGGGCCTGTCGCCGGCCTTGCGCTCGGCCGGCGAGCTGCCGCGTCCCGGCACCAACGTCTACATCGCCGACACCCTGGGCGAGCTGGGGCTGTTCTATCGCCTGGCCCCGGTCGTCTTCATGGGCAAGAGCCTGGCCGTCGGCGGCGGCCAGAACCCGTTCGAGCCGGCGCTGCTGGGTGCCGCCGTGCTGTTCGGGCCGCTGATGTCCAACTTCCCCGACATGGCCCCGCGCCTGGTCGAGGCCGGTGCCGGCGAGCAGGTGGCCGACGGCGCCGCCCTGGCCGAGGCCGTGGGCCGCCTGCTGGCCGAGCCTGACCTGCTGGGCCGCCGCCGCGCCGCCGCGCAAGCCTGGGCCCGGGCCGAGGCCGGGGTGCTGGATGCGGTGACCGCCGCACTTGCCCCCTACCTCGCCCAGGCGGAACGACGCCATGCGCGCCCCTGACTTCTGGCGCCACGACGGCGTCGCCGCCCGCCTGCTGGCGCCGGCCGGTGCCCTGTACGCCTGGGCGGTGGCCCGCCGCCTGGAAGACGTCGAGGAATACCGCCCGGCGGTACCGGTGATCTGCGTCGGCAACATCGTCGCCGGCGGCGCCGGCAAGACCCCCGTCGTCCAGGCGCTGGTCCGCCTCCTGAAGGCGCGCGGCCGCCATCCCCACATCCTGACCCGCGGCTATGGCGGCACCGAGGTCGGCCCGCGCGCCGTCGATCCCGACCGCCACGACGCCGCCCGCGTCGGCGACGAACCGCTGCTGCTGTGCGCCGATGCGCCGACCTGGGTGGCGCGCTGGCGCCCCGACGGCGCGGTTGCGGCGGTGGCGCTGGGCGCCGACCTGCTGGTGATGGACGACGGCTTCCAGAACGGCACCATCGCCAAGGACCTGTCGCTGGTGGTGGTCGACGGCGGCTACGGCTTCGGCAACGGCCGCGTCATCCCCGCCGGCCCCTGCCGCGAACCGCCCGCGGTCGGCCTGGCACGTGCCGATGCGGTGGTGCTGGTCGGCGAGGACCGGACCGGCATCGGCAGCAGCCTGGACGGCGTCCCGGTGCTGCGCGCCCGCTTGGCCCCCGGCCCCGAGGCCGCGGCGCTGGCCGGCCGCAAGGTGGTCGCCTTCGCCGGCATCGGCCGGCCCGACAAGTTCTTCGCCACGGTCGAAGGCGTGGGCGCCAAGCTGGCCGACGCAGTCGACTTCGCCGACCACCACCTGTATTCCCGCGCCGAGATCGAGGGGCTGATCGAGCTGGCCGACCGCGACGACGCCCAACTGGTCACCACCGCCAAGGACGCGGTGCGCATTCCCACCGACCTGCGCCGGCACCTCACCGTGCTCACCGTGTCGCTGGAATGGCAGGACCCGGCGCAGCTGCCCCCCCTGCTCGACATCGTCGGAGTGGCCTGAGTGGCCCCGCCGCTGCCGACACTGAGGCAGTTGCGCTATCTGGTGGCGCTGGACGAGCACCGCCATTTCGGCCGCGCCGCCGAGGCGTGCCTGGCCACCCAGAGCACCTTGTCGGCCGGCCTGCAGGAGCTGGAAACCCTGCTGGGGGTGCCCCTGTTCGAGCGCACCAAGCGCCGGGTGATGCCGACGCCCCTGGGCGCCGAGATCGTCACCCGCGCCCGCGAGGTGCTGCGCGGCGCCGAGGAGATCGCCGAGTTGGCCCATGCGGCCCGCCAGCCGCTGTCGGGGCCGTTGCGCTTGGGCGTCATTCCCACCATCGGGCCCTTCCTGCTGCCCCGGGTGCTGCCGGCCTTGCGCGCCGCCTATCCGTCGCTGCGCCTTTACCTGCGCGAGGACCTGACGGCCCGGCTGATGGAACGGCTGGCAAACGGCGACCTGGACGCGGTGCTGATCGCCCTGCCCTACGCCGCAGAGGTCGAGACGGTGGCGCTGTTCGACGATCCCTTCCTGCTTGCCTGCCCGCCCGGCCATCCGCTGGCGGCCAAGGCGGCCGTCGCCTCGGCGGATTTGGCCGGTGCCGACCTGCTGCTGCTGGAGGAAGGCCATTGCCTGCGCGACCATGCGCTGTCGGCCTGCCGCCTGCCGGCGCCGTCCCGCGGCGAGGGCGTGCTGGCCACCAGCCTGGCCACCCTGGTGCAGATGGCCGCCAACGGCCTGGGCATCACCTTGCTGCCCAAGATGGCGGTCGACGCGGGCATCCTGGCCGGCACCGACCTGGTGGTGCGCAACCTGAATGACGCGCCCGCCCGCACCATCGGCCTGGCCTGGCGTCCGTCGAGCCCGCGGAAGGACGAGTTCAGGGTGTTGGGGAAGGCGCTTTCCTAGCCCACCCGCGACAACGCCGGCACGTTGTCCAGCAGCCACTGGCCCAGCACGTTCATCTTGCCCGACAAGATCAGCACGCCGGTGACCACCAGCAGGCCGCCGATGGACAGTTCGACCTTGCGCATGTGGCGGCGGAAGCGGGCGAGGAAGCCCATGAACGGCCCGGCGGCCATGGCGGCGACCAGGAAGGGGATGCCCAGCCCGGCAGCATAGGCCGACAGCAGGGCGACACCCTCGGCGACCGACTCCTTGCCCGCGGCGATCATCAGGATGGTGGCCAGGATGGGGCCGACGCAGGGCGTCCAGCCGAATGCGAACGCAAGCCCGAGGACGAACGAGCCCAGCAGGCCGGCGGGCTTGGATTGGACGTGGACGCGCTTCTCGAAATTGAGGAAGCCGATGCGCAGCGCCCCCATGTAGTGCAGCCCGAACAGGATGATCACCGCGCCGGCGACCACCGAAAGCCAGCCCATGTTGTCGAGCACCAACTGGTTGAGCGCCGAGGCGGTCGCCCCCATGGTCACGAACACCGCGGCAAAGCCCAGCACGAAGGCCAGGGCCGCTGGCACCACCCGTCGCGCCGCCTTGCCCTCGGCGGTCAGCTCGTCGAGGCCGACCCCGCCCAGGAAGCACAAGTAGGCCGGGATCAGCGGCAGCACGCAGGGCGACAGGAAGGACAGCGCACCTGCCGCCGCTGCGCCGCCATAGGAGACGTCGAAGGGGTTCATACAGCCCTCATATCACCTTCACCCCGCCGCCCTCGGGGATGTCGACTTCCTTGAGCTTGGCGATGTGGTTGGAGACCACCTCCCAGATCGGCGGGCCTTGGGTGCCTTCGTTGACGCTGGCCCAGCCCGAGACGACGTAGGTCTTGTCGGCCTCGATCTTCTCGCCGCTGGCCAGGGTCATGTCGGTGATGCGCGAGCCGATGGCCTTGGCCGGGTCGATGGTGTAGGTCATGCCGCCGACGCGCACCATGTCGCCGCCCTGCTGGTAGTAGGGATCGGGATGGAACAGGTTGTCGGCCACGTCCTCCATGATGTCCTTCAAGAGCTTGCCGGTCATCTCGGAGCGGTAGGCGTTGGGATAGGTGATGGCGGTCTGGTTGAACACGTCGTCGACGGTGATGTCCTGGCCGGGCAGCAGCGAGCTGCCCCAGCGGAAGCCCGGCGACAGCGCGATCTGGGCGTCGCGCTCGGCGACCAGGGCCTGGCAGATCAGGTCGTCGAAGGTGCCGTTGAAGTTGCCGCGACGGTACAGCGGGCCCTTGGTGCGGCCCAGCACCTTGGACAGCTCGGCCTCGTGCGGCTTGCGGATGCGCTCGATCAGCGCCGCCATCTCCGGGTCGGGGCGGATGGCGTCGGCAAAGATGGGGATCAGGCGGAACGAGTGGTTGACCACCGCCTTGCCCTTGACCTCCAGGTCCAGGCGGGCCAGGAACTTGCCGTGCGAGCCGGGCGCTACCAGCAGGGTCTTGCCCACCTTGACCGCCGCCGGAATGGCGTCGTGGGTGTGGCCCGACAGCAGCACGTCGATGCCCTTGACCCGGCCGGCCAACTTGCGGTCGACGTCGAAGCCGTTGTGGCTGGCGACTACCACCAGGTCGGCACCCTTGGCGCGGGCGTCGTCGACCCGCTTCTGCATGTCCTCCTCGCGGATGCCGAAGCTCCACTTGGGCATCATCCAGCGCGGATTGGCCACGGGGGTGTAGGGGAATGCCTGGCCGATCACCGCGATCTTGACGCCGCCGCGCTCGAAGGTGGCGGTGGAGGTGAACGCGTCCTCCTCCCACTCGTTGTCCTTCACGTTGCCGGCCAGGAACGGGAACTTCAGCTTCTCGATCAGCTCCTTGACCCGCGTTTCGCCGAAGGTGAACTCCCAGTGGGCGGTCATGGCGTCGACGCCCAGAAGGTTCATGGCGTCCACCATGTCCTCGCCCTTGGTCTGCAGCGAGGTGTACGAGCCTTGCCAGGTGTCGCCCGAATCGATCAGCAGCGTGTTGCCCGGCCGCTCGGCGCGGATGGCCTTGACCAGCGTGGCCATGCGGTCCAGGCCGCCGACGCGGCCGTAGGTGCGGCCGAGAGCGGCGAAGTCGTCGCACGAGAAGGCATAGGCCTCGGGGCTGCCGGCCTTGAGCCCGAAGGCCTTGAGGAACTCCTTGCCGGTCAGGTGCGGCGGCAGGCCCTTGGCCTCACCGACGCCCAGGTTGACCGAGGGCTCGCGGAAATACAGCGGCTTGAGCTGGGCGTGGATGTCGGTAAACGCCAGCAGCGTCACCTGGCCGACCGGCTTGAACTTCAGCAGTTCGGCCTGGGTGATCTTCTGGGCCGCGGCGGCATGGGACAGGGGCAGGCCCAGCGCGGCGGCGGCCGCGGTCACCTGGAGGAAATCACGACGGGTCAGCATGGATGGGGATCTCCCTTGAATTCGCCCCCTCTCCCGGCGGGAGAGGGTTGGGGTGAGAGGGAGCTGCTTGCCGCCCGATTCCGGCGGCGGTCATTCTCCCTCACCCAGCCCTCTCCCGCCGGGAGAGGGTCGAGGATGGCGGAAGACTACTTGCGCACCGACGGGGTCTCGACCTCGAGGCCCTTGGCACGCCAGGCCAGGAACAGTTCGAGGTCGGTGTACTCGCGCGAGCCCAGCGGGAAGGGTTCGGCGCGGATCTCCTCGTTGCAGCCGGCCAGGCGGCGCTGCAGCGAGCCCAGCTTCTGCCACTTCAGGCGATAGGTGGGGAAACCGTTGCCCATGCCCTGGGACAGAAGCTCGGTGCGGACGTGGTTGCCCCAGTTGTCCTCGTGGCAGTGCTTGCAGGCGACGTCGTTGAGGCCCCGGCGCTCGTAGTAGAAGCGGCGCCCGTTCTCGAAATAGGGGGCGGCCGGGCCGTCGATCTGCACCTGCACCGGCATGCCGCGGGACTGCATCTTGACGAAGGTGGTCATGGCCAGCAGCGGCTCGGACTCGTACTTCCAGGCCGGCGCGCTCATGTGCTTCTCGCGGCACAGGTTGATGCGCTGCTCGATGTTGATCACGGTGCCGGCGTGGATGTCGTACTTGGGATAGACGGCGCCGACGCCCTTCATGTTGTCTTCGGCCTTGCCGTGGCACGAGGCGCAGGACTTGCCCGCCTTGCCGTCGACGTGGTGCCAGAGCTTTTCGCCCTTCTCGACCCACAGCATCGCCGGGTTCATGAAGTCGTCATCCTGCATCGCCCGGGTCTCGGGCTCGGCGAAGGTGTAGCCCGACCGCTTGCCGTCCGAGGTGACGTACTTGGCCATCGCCGGATCCTTGGGATCGAACGGCGGGTCGGCCAGGACGGGCAGGGCCAGCCCGATCACGGCAGCGGAAACGGCGGAGGCGATCAGCTTGTTCATGGGCATTCCTTCGGCTCAAGCACCCGGCCCGCCCGCCGACGGGCGGGCCGGGATGGCCTCGATCAGGAGACGGTCAGGGTCTTGGTGGTGGAATAGACCGAGCCGTCGTCGTCGAACCACTTGAACTCCACCGGGCCGCTCTCGGTGGCGGTGATGAAGAAGTTCAGGGCCGGGTTGGCCGAGATCGCCTGCGCCAGGTCGGCGCGGAACACTTCCTTGCCGTTCACGGTGCAGGTGAACTTGTTGATGATCTTCTTCGGAATGGTCTTGCCGGCGCTGTCCTTGCGCTGGCCCGATTCCATGTCGTGGTCGATCATGGTCTTGATTTCGAGGACTTCGCCCTTGGCGGCGGTCTCATTGAACTTGACCTTGGGGGTAGGCATGTTTCGTCCCTCTCCTGAAACCGGGTCCTCAGCCGCCGCAGCCGCCGACGGTGACCTTCACTTCCTTCTTGGCTTCCCACACCTGGCCGTCCGACAGCACGGCGACGGCGCGCACGTCCTGGGTCTTGCCCAGGCGGATGCGGCAGTAGACCTCGGCCTTGCCGGTGGGGGTGAAGTGGAAGCTGGCGACCTGCGGCGAGGGATTGCCCTCGGCCATGACGTGCAGCGCCTTGACGTAGCTGGCCTCGGTCATCGGGGCCTCGACGGTGACGGTCAGCGGCACCGTGTTGCCGTTCTCGGCGATCTCGGGAAGCTTGATCTTGACCTTGCCGTTGTCCTGCGGCTTGGCGCCGCCGGCCAGCTTGGCAACCAGATCGTCGGCCTCGGCCTTGGTGGCGTGGGCCTGGGACGGGGCCAGGGCGACGACGGCGGCGGCGGCGGACAGGCCGGCCAGCACGCCGCGGCGCGACAGCTCCGGGGAAAACTCGACGTCGGACATGGGCACTCCTCTAGGACAGAAAGGAAATCACTTCAGCGTCGACAGGTAGGCGACCACGTCCTCGACGTCCTGGGCGTCAAGGATGGTCTTGCCCTCCCATTCCTTGGCCACCCGGTTCAGGTCGCGCTTGTAGAAGGACGGCATGATGGTGTCCGGGTTGAGCACCTTGGGGTCGACGATGCGCATGCGAAGTTCCGCCGGGGTCAGGCGCGAGCCGACGCCTTCCAGCGGCGGACCGACGTCGCCGTGGTCCGGCTCCTCGGGGATGGGCATGATGTGGCAGGCCAGGCAGTTGCCCTTCTTGATCACCGCGATCCGGCCGCGGGCGGGGTCGCCCTTGTCGTTGGTCAGCGGCGCCATGCGCGAGGGCTCCCACACCGAGCGCTCGGGGGCTTTCTTGCGTTGCGCGGCGTCCGCGCCCAAGGCGAGGAAAACTGTCAGCGCGGCGGCAATGGCCGCGCGCACCCAAGGTGTCCCAGACATGCGTCCTCCCGCGGCCCTTGTGGACCTGAAACTTCTATTCTTTTGGCGGGTCATTCAACCTCGCGGATCCATGTTTCAACAAAAACGAATATTCGGCAATAGGGAAATTTTCTGTAGAAAGATATATTTAACACGCTGAAATGCCTATAACGTCGAACTTCAACTTGTGCAGTGCGAAAATGACCCCTGGATTGCGGCGGATCGCCACCCCATATCTCTTGGTCGCCTTGTTGGCCGGCTGTGCCCCGCCGGCGCCGGGAACCCTTTCGGTCTCCTGGTGGGCGCCCCCGGCGGGCGAACCTTCGCCACTGGCCCTGCACAGGCCGGTGGAGGTACGCGGGACGGCGGCATTGGCCGGGGCCGAGATCATGCTGCTGCAGGGCGGCTGGACCGACGCCGGCAGCTGGCAGGTCACCCTGGCCGAGTTGCCCGCCTGGGATGAAGCCGCCGCCCGCTGCCCCCGCCGCGACGGCCCCGGCGGCATCGGCCTGTGCCGGCTGTGGCCGCCGGGCAGCCGCGACCTCGACCACGTCCTGGTCGATGCCGGCGGACGAACGCCCTGGTTGCTGCTGCTGCCGCCCGCCGGCCCGGAAGGTCCGGTCGACCTCATCGACACCGGCCGCGCCGCGCTCATCCTGAAAGGCGCGCAGGCTCATCCATAAGGTTAATCCCCGATACCTCCATGGCAAGGCTGTGCTATATCTGAATCACTAGCCCGACATGACGGGGACAAGGGGAGAACCACGAATGAAGCTGATCCGTATGCTGCCGGCCCTGGCCGGTGCCGCGTTGCTGGCCGCCTGCGCCACTCCGTGGGAAGTTTCGGACGTCAATGCCGTCCAGAAGGCCCAGGCCACCGGCGGCACCGCCTTCACCAAGGCGCTGCTGGCCGAGTACGCCGCCTATGCCAAGTACGAGGCCGAGGTCGAGTACGAGTGGGACGACGCCGCCATCTTCGCCCGCAAGGGCCTGCGCGCCGCCGGCGGCGAGGCGGTCGAGCCCGCCCAGGTTTCGGACTACTCCAAGGTCCCGGCCGCCCGCGTCCCCGAACTGGCCGACGCCCGCGCCCGCCTGATGGGCTACTTCGCCGGCGGCTCCCGCGAGCGCGTGCCGGCTGCCTCCGCCACCGCCCAGGTCAAGTTCGATTGCTGGGTGGAAGAGGAGAACGAGGGTGACGCCAACAGCGATTGCCGCGCCGCCTTCCTGAAGATCGAGCCCGAGCTGAAGCCGAAGGCCGTGGCCGAGCCCGCGAAGCCGAAGATCATCAAGACCTTCATCGTCTACTTCGACTTCAACAAGGCCGACATCACCAAGGCCGCCAAGAAGACCCTGGACGAGGTTGCCGCCGAGCAGAAGAAGCTGCAGCCGGCCAACATCTACCTGTCCGGCCACACCGACACCGTCGGCACCTCGGCCTACAACGACAAGCTGTCGGCCAAGCGCGCCAACGCCGTCGCCGCCGCCCTGGGCAAGATGGGCGTGGCCTCGAAGGTCCTCGACCTGAAGAGCTTCGGCAAGACCAAGCCGGCGGTCGCGACCAAGGACAACGTCAAGGAAGGCAAGAACCGCCGCGTCGAGATCTACTTCGAGAAGTGATCTTCGCCGGCAACGGTTCGGACGGCCCCGCCCCAAAGGCGGGGCCGTTTCGTTTTGCGGTCGGCCAGACGTTGCCCCAGGGCCATGGCCAGCACCAGGCACTGGCAGGTCCAGTTGGCGGCGGTGACCGCCACCATCTCGGCGGCGCGCACCTCGAAGGCGGCATAGGCCAGCGCCACCGCCCCCATGGCCGCCCATCCGCCCCAGGTCAGGGGCGACATGGCGCGCCGCGCCTCGGGCACCCGCCACAGGTGCACCAGCTGGGGCCCGTAGCACACGGCGCCGGCGACGCCCGAACAGGCGTACAAGGTGGCAAGCAGGCTGGCCATGGCGCCACCCTAATGCCCGCCGTCCCGCATCCCCCGTGTCACCGTCGTGGCAACCCGCGGCGTCCACGGCTGTTCATTCCAGCGAAGCGATGGAGGTGCGAGATGCGCAGCCTGTGGTTCGTCGTCGCCCTGGCCCCCGCCCTGCTGGGCGGCTGCGGCACCAACGAGGAGCAGAAGGCCGCCAGCGGCGGGCTGGGCGGGGTCGCCGCCGGAGCGCTGATCGGCGGCCCGGTGGGCGCGGTCATCGGCGGCGCTGCCGGTGCCGGTGCCGGCACCGGCGTTCAGGCGGTCGAGGAAAACCAACAGCAGAAGGCCCAGGCCCCCGCCGAAAGGCGTTGACCCCGAGGGTCCTGGGAAGCCCGGCCATGACGTAGGAGCGCGCGGCCTATCCTCGTACCAGCCGCTCGGGCGGGATGCTGACGGTGACCGTGGTGCCCTTGCCGGGGGTCGAGGCGAAGTCCATGGCGCCGCCGTGCAGGATGACCAGCGAGCGGGCGATGGGCAGGCCCAGGCCGACGCCTTCCTGGGAATGGTGGGCGGTCAGGCTGCCCTGCTCGAACGGCTCCATGATGCGGGCCAGGTCCTCGGCGGCGATGCCGGGGCCGGTGTCCTCGACGGCGATCCATAGGCCGCCCGGGCTGGCGACGGCGCGGATCTCGACCCGTCCGCCGGCGGGGGTGAACTTGATGGCGTTGCCGACGATGTTGAGCAGCACCCGGCGCAGGCCCACCTCGTCGCACCGCACCGCCGGCAGCCCGTGGGGACAATCGATCACCAGGCCGACCTGGCCGGCATTGGCGCGCTCGCGCAGCATGTCGACGACGAAGCCGATCACCAGGGCGGGCGCCACCTCGCTTTCGCGCAAGGTGACCTTGCCGGCCTCGATGCGTGAAATGTCGAGGAGATCGTCGATCAGCGTCAGCAGGTGGGTGCCGCTGTCGCGGACCGCCTGCAGGTAGTCCAGCCGCTTGGCCTCGTCCAGCTGGGCGGTCATCAGGATCTCGCTGAAGCCGAGGATGGCGTTCAAGGGCGTGCGCAACTCATGGCTCATGCGCGCCAGGAAGGCGGACTTGGCCTGGCTGACCTGCTCGGCCGCCTCCTTGGCGGCACGCAGCTGGTCCTGCGAGCAGCGCAGGTCGGCGACCAGGTTCTGCAGCTCGTCGCGGGCGGTGCGGATCTCGGTCTCGTCGAACAGGGTCAGCGCGGCGCCGTTGATCCGCCCGGCCTGGTCGCGGCAGGGAACGATGCGCAGGCGCAGGATGCGCCCGTCGTTGTGGATCTCGTCCTCGTGTTCCTCGGCGGTGGTGACCACCCCGCGCAGGCGGTCGCGCAGCCCGGTGATCTGCAGGTGGTTGGGCAGCGAGGTCACCGGTTGGCCGATGTCGGTGGACAGGATGCCGAACAGCCGCACCGCCTGAGGGGTGTAGCGGGTCAGGCGCAGCTCGTTGTCGACCACCACCAGCGGGAAGCCGATGTTGTCCTGGATATTGATCAGGTCGGCGTTGGCCTCGGCCAGTTCGGTGGTGCGGATGTGGAGCTCCTGGTTCACCGTGGTCAGTTCCTCGTTGGTGGCCTGGAGTTCCTCGTTGGCGGTCTCCAGCTCCTCGTTTGAGGACTGCAGTTCCTCGTTGGCCGCCTGCAGTTCCTCGTTGACCGCCTGCAGCTCCTCGTTCGAGGTCTCCAGCTCCTCAACCACGGTCTGCAGGTGCTCGCGGGTGGCGGTCAGCTCCTGCTCGAGCTCGGCGTTGCGCAGCTCGTCCTCGGCTGCCCCGGCGTCGGCGGGCACCGGATCGCGGTGCTCGGCCATCTCCCACGACACCAGCATCAGGGTCTCGCGCCGGTCCAGCGGCAGCGGCCGCACCAGCAGGCGGGCCTGGTATTCGCCGGCTTCGGTGCGCAACTGGCGGAACGGGCCGCCGCAGGGCGCCTTCGAGGTCTTGGCCCGATGCGCCAGGGCGCGCAGGTCCGAGCGGAACTCCTCGGCCACCAGCTTGGCCAGGCTGGTGGTGGGCGAGCCCTCGGGGAAGCGCAGGAAGCGCTTGACGTCGCCGTGGTAGTAGACGACCTCGAGATCTTCGTTGATGGCCACCGACGGCGGCATGCAGGCAGCGACGAAGCCTTCCTTGACCAGGTCCTCGATGGCGGGCTGGCGGCGGGGGTCGGTCCGCAGCGACTCCGAGACCACCGGGCGCGAGAAGCCGGGCAGCGCCACCTCGGGCCGGGTCGAGCCCAGGCGCTTCTGGAACAGCTTGGAATTGGTGCGCACCGCCCGGAACAGGTCGGTGTTGCGGCCAACCGCCTCGGACTTGCCGAGGAACAGGCAGCCTTCCGGGTTGAGCGAGTAGTGGAACACCCGAAGCACCCGGTCCTGCAGGTCGGTGTTGAAATAGATCAGGACGTTGCGGCAGCTGATCAGGTCGATCTTGACGAAGGGCGGGTCCTTGGCCAGGTCCTGGCGGGCGAAGACGACCATCTCGCGGATGGCCTTGCGCACCTGGAATGAATGGCCGATGGGATCGAAATAGCGGTCGATTGTGGCCGGATCGACCCGCTCCAGCGTCGTCTCGGCATAGATGCCGCGCCTTGCGTGGTTCATGGCGTCGGTGTCGATGTCGGTGGCGAAGACCTGCACCTTGTACTCGTTGACCCGTTCTCCCAGCAGGTCGTGCAGCATGAAGGCGAAGGAATAGGCCTCCTCGCCGGTGGCGCAGCCGGGCACCCACAGGCGGATGCCGTCGCCGGCCTTCTTGGCGGCCACCAGCTCGGCCAGGACGGCGCGCGCCTCGTCGAATTCCTTGGCGTCGCGGAAGAACGAGGTGACCGAGATCAGCACGTCCTTGCACAGCAGGTCCAGCTCGGCCGGGTAGTCCTTGACGTAGTCCACATACGCCGCCACGCCGTCGATGCGGTTGGCGATCATGCGGCGTTCCAGGCGACGGCGGATGGTGGTCGACTTGTACTGCGAGAAGTCGATGCCGGTGCGGCTGCCCACCAGGCGGAACAGCCGGCGCATGATGTCGCCGCCGGCCTCGGGCTGGGGCTGCAGCACCGGTCTTGGAAACTTGGTGATGGCCGACAGCTCGCGGCCGATGTCCTCGGGCTTGACCACCAGGTCGACGCAGCCGGTGTCGATGGACGCCTTGGGCATGCCGTCGTACTTGGCGCTTTCGGGCACCTGGACGATGGTGAAGCCGTCCTTGGCCTTCAGCACCCGCATGCCGTGGGCCCCGTCGGTGCCGGTGCCCGACAAGATGACGCCGACCGCATTGTGGCCGCAGTCCTCGGCCAGGGTCGAGAAGAACAGGTCGATGGACGGCTTGGGCCCCAGCGGCATCGAGGGCTGGCGCAGCGTCAGCACGCCGTTCTTGATGCGCAGGTCGGTGTTGGGCGGGGTCAGGAAGATCTTGTTGGCGACCACCGGGGTACCGTCGGTGATCTCGACCACCTCGAGCTCGGTCTCGCGCGCCAGCAGCTGGGCCATCATGCTGCGGTACTGCGGCGACAGGTGCTGCACCACCACATAGGCCATGTTCGAGGCGGCTGGCAAATTGGCGACCAGCGGCCGCAGCGCCTCGAGCCCGCCGGCCGAGGCGCCGATGCCGACGACGAACAGCTCGGCGTCGCGCTGTCCGCGCCCGCGGCGCTGCTCAGCCGCAGCCTCTGCCGGACCCGCGGAAGCCTTGCGCTTCCGGCGGCCGGCCCCTTCCCCCCTTCCTTTCGCCATGGCGCCCCCTACACCTAAAGGAGGGTCGCATTATACTTCCGTATGGAGGATGGCGCAACCGTCCCGCGCCGTCAGCGTCCCGGCGCCACGCAACCGAGCAGGCGGTGCAGTACGTCGGGGGCGATCACCGCGCCATAGAGGTTGCTGCGCCACGCGTCGGCGCCGTCCAAGTTGGCCCCGACCAGGACCGCCTGGCGCAGGTCGGCATTGGACATGTCGGTGTCTTCGAGATTGGCCCCGGCCAGGTTGGCCCCGCGCAGGTTGGCGCCCGACAGGTTGGCCCCGCGCAGGTTGGCCCCGGCCAGGTTGCAGCCCGACAGGTCGGCCTCGCGCAGGCTGATGTCGCGCAGGTCGCGCCCGGCCAGGTCCATGCCCCCGAACTGCATGTTGTCCAGCCGCCCGCGAATTCCCTCCGCCACCCCCTTCAGCCAACGGGCATGGTCGTCGAGCATATCCTGAAGGGTCTTCTTCGCCATGGCGCGGCTCCGATGTTGGTTACGCCAAAGAGCATAGCACGGACGGGGGAAGGGCGCCTTACCCGTGCTGAAGCGCGCTAGGGCAGGAGTTCGATCCGGACGACGACGTCGTCGACCATAGAGACCCGAACCCGTTTGCCATTGGCAAGGAAGTCCTCTGCGGGGTTGCCATGATCGATGAAGAACAGCTGGCCGCCGATCTGGAACGTTCCTGACTCATAGGACAGGGTTCTGGCCAGGGTGCGTACCCGCGAAGGCTGATAGCCCTCGACGACGCCCTCCACCACCGTCCCCTTCCCGGCGTCGAAGGCGCCCGCCAGTTCACGATCGGTACGACTCTCCCAGTATTCGACCGGCGCGACCACCACGGCAAGCATCCCCATGGCGACGGCCAATGGAAGCAGGGAGCCGTAAATGCCGCCGTCGTCGCGCCTGCCCAACACGTAAAGCCCGAGCTTCAGTGCCAGGGATGCCGCGGCCAGGCCCAAGATCCGGGTTGTCCAGATGAAATACCCGGCCTCGCGCAAATCGAAATGCAGCGCCCCATCCATGCCCCGACGCCCCCGGCTACGTGGGTCCATTGCAGGAGTCTAATATGGATGATTGACCCGCGGCAAGCCACGGCAGGCCCCGGTCGGATGCGGGGCACTTCCGCGAAAAGACTGATTTATCGGGAAGAAATGGTGCCGGCGAAGAGACTCGAACTCCCGACCCGCGCATTGCGAACACGTGCGGCTAGGTGCTAGTGCGTTGATTAAGCGCGCCTTATAGCGCTTGTTTGGCATATGCGAATTGAACTGCGAAATAGGCGCTCATTTCGCATTGGCAAATCGCAGTCCCTCGGACAACGTCAAAGCCGACTTCCGCGACGGCTGGGAGTTGGCGGATCGGAGCTCGGCAGGCACCCTCCATTAGTTGTTCTGTAAATGTTCTTGACGCGGGGGCTGGACCACGCCTACCTTCGGCCTTGTTAGGCATAACATCCTACAAGGAGTCTTCCATGTCATGGTTCAAGCTCAAGCAGCCTCTCGGCTCGACATACAGAGTCGATCCCGGTGACATCGTGAACACCAAGACGGCCCTTACCCGGCTTGGCTACTACAAGCCCGTGAAGAGGATAGGAATTCAACCCTGGACTGACGATGCCATGTTCAACGGCATCAAGCAGTTTCAAAAGGACAATTCCCTGACCGTTGATGGCTTCATGCGCCCCGGTGGCCCGACCGAGAACCGCATCAATCAGCACCTCACCCTGGCGGACGACGGGGGCGGCGGCGATGGTGGCGAAGAGGGCGGTGATGGCGGCGGTGATGACGATGGCATGCCTGACGGCACCTATTGGAATATGCCTGTTATTATCCCGCCAAACGTTGATCCAAACATGCCGGTTCTTACCGAACCTCTTCCAAATTATGCCCCAGGAGCCTATCTTGACAAAGATGGAAACCCCATAGTGGACGGGGTGAATCCGTGGACTGGCCGCATTCTGCCACCAATGCGCGGAATATGACCAGGGCGCCGCCCTGAACAGAGCATGAAATCTGCCTTGGTTCTAATGCTTTCCGTGTTCTTCTTTTCCGGGCCGGCCTCGGCGCAGGAAGCGGCGTCCTGCAACCAACTGGCGGGCGCCAAGGCAGATTTCTCATTGCCCTGCCGAATTGAGTCGCCCATTCGGACGCAGGATCTTGTGGTGCGTTTCCCATTTGGATCGAGCGAATTGACGACCGAAGCGATGGCCACCCTCGACCGGCAGGCATTCGCCCTGCTGGCCTATCCGCATCTCATGGTCGACATCGTCGGACATGTGGACAAGCTCGAGGCGGCGACCGCAGATGGCCTGAAGATCGGCTATCTTCGCGCCCTGGCTGTGAGGGATTACCTCATTCGCCAGGGCGTCTCCGCCGAACGCATCTCCACCGACAGCCACGGGGACCGCGAAGTGCTGGTCCTCCACGACACCGACGCCACCATGGCGGCCATGCGTTTTGCCCGCACCCAAACGCGGGCGCCCTGACCGAGCGCACCCCAAGTACACAAAAGGGCTCAGCGAATGACCGCTAAGCCCTTGAAAAATATGGTGCCGGCGAAGAGACTCGAACTCCCGACCCGCGCATTACGAATGCGCTGCTCTACCAACTGAGCTACGCCGGCACACCGTTGGCCGCCCCGAAAAACCGGGCGGCGCGGCCGGGAAATTAGCGCTCCCGGCCGGGATTTGCAAGAGACCCGTCGGCGGCGCCCGTCAGTGGTGGCCGTGGCCGTTCAGGCAGGTGAAGCGGGCCCGGGCGCCGCGCTCGATGGCCGCGGCGATCAGGCGGTCGAGATCCAGGCGGTGGCGCAGCATTTCCAGCAGGCGGATGACCTCCTGGTGGGGTTCGCCGTCGGCGGCGGCGACATCGCAGGCCAGCGCATAGGCGGTCTCGCGCAGGCGCGGCGGCAGCGCGGCGCGGATGACCTCGAAGGCGCGGTCCAGGCCGTCGTCGGCGTCCAGCAGCTCGGCGCAGGCCGCCGTGGTGTGGGGCAGCAGCGCCGGGTCGTAGTCGCGAAACACCGGCAGGAACTCGACGATCTCGCCGATCATGCGCAGTTCGGCGTCGGTCATGTTCCTGTCGGCCGCCGACACCAACACCATGACGTAGACCAGGGCGGCATGGTGGCTGATCATCGCTTGCTGGGTGGTCATCGGAACTCCCCTTCCGCGGCTGTGCAAGGGGGACTTTACGCTTGCGGCGGCGCGAAGCGTCAAGCATAGATTTCGGGTGGGGCGCGCTGCTTCTCGGGGCACCCACCAACGGCAGGGGACGACATTTCGGAAGGGTAAGCGATCCATGGGGACGATGACGGTTCTGGTGGTGGACGACAGCCGGGTGGCCCGGATGATGACCCGCCATGCCATCGAGAGCGTAGGGCCGGGCTGGACCGTCGCCGAGGCCACCAGCGGTGAGGAGGCCCTGGCCCTGGCCGCGGCCAATGCCCCCCGGGCCGCCCTGCTCGACGTCAACATGCCCGGCATCAACGGCATCGAGACCGCCAGGCGCCTGCGCCAAGCCCTTCCGCAGGTCGCCATCAGCCTGCTGACCGCCAACATCCAGGACCCCATCCGCCAGCACGCCGAGGAGATGGGCATCGGCTTCATGACCAAGCCCATCCATGCGGACCAATTGAAAGCCTTCCTCGACGCCGCGGCGGGATCGTGATGCCTGTCATCGGCGATATCGAGCGCGACGCCGTCACCGAGCTTCTGAACATCGCCATCGGCCAGGCGGCGGCGTCGCTGTCGCAGCTGGTCGACGACGAAATCAAGCTGTCGGTGCCCTTCGTCGACTTCCTCTCGCCCTCGGCCGCCACCACCCGCCTGGACCAGGAAACCCAGGGCGGCGAATCGGTGGCGGTGCGCCAGTACTTTCAGGGCCAGTTCTCGGGCGACATCCTGCTGATCTTCCCCGGCAAGCGCAGCCTGGAACTGGTGCGCTCCATGCTGGGCGACGCGCTGCCCCTGGAAACCCTGACCGAGCTCGAGCAGGAAGCCCTGCTGGAGGTCGGCAACATCATCCTCAACGCCTGCATCGGCAGCCTGGCCAACCAGCTGGGCACCCCGGTGGAAAGCTCGCTGCCGGCCTATGTGCGGGCCAAGGGTGCCGGCATCCTGGGCGCCGCCGCCAAGGGCGGCGACGAGGAGCTGGTGATGTTCCTGCACGTGGACTTCTCGCTGACGCGCAAGGACGTTCACGGCTACCTCGCCTTCATCATGGACATCGACTCGGCCAACGGCTTCCTGGCGGCGGTGCGCGACTACCTGAAGCGGTCGCTGGCGGTCTAGGCGGATGACCCAGGCACCGGACTCCCTGTTGCGCGCGCTGACCGACGCCGGCGAACTGGGTCTGGTGATGGTGGCGGCCGACCGGCGGGTGGTCTTGTGGAACGCCTGGTTCGCCAAGGCCGCCGGCATACCCTGCGACACCGCCCAGGGCCGCACCTTGGCCGAAGTGTTTCCCGACCTGGCCGGCTCGCGCATCGAAGGGGCGGTCGCCGAGGCCATCGAAAACGGCATGTCGGCCATCTTGTCGTCGTCGCTGAACAAGAAGCTGTTCCCGCTGTGGCGCGAGGGCCGCTCGCCCGAGCACCGCGACCCCATGCAGCAGATCGTGGTGGTCAAGCCGCTGGCCGCCGAGGGCGCGCGGTCGTGCCTGATCCAGGTGTTCGACGTCACCAGCATGGCCGCGCGCGAGGCCATGCTGCGCCAGCAGGCCCGCACCATGGAGGCCCTGGCCGAAAACTACCGCCTGTCCGAGCTGCACAACCGCGCCATCGTCGACCACACCGCCGACGCCATCGTCACCTTCGGCGAGGACGGCGCCATCGGCACCTATAACCCGGCGGCCGAGCGCATGTTCGGCTGGAATCCCTACGAGGTCGTCGGCAAGCCCGTCTCGGTGCTGATCCCCGGACTGACCGGCGGCGACGGCCGGCCGGCCATCGACGCCTTCCTCGATGCCCGCACCGAGGTGGTGGCGCGGCGCCGTACCGGCGAGGGCTTCGCGCTGGAACTGTCGCTGTCGGCGATGCAGCTGTCCGGCCAGCGCCTGTTCATCGCCATCGGCCACGACATCACCGACCGCAAGGCGGCCGAGGGCGAGATCCTCAGCCAGCGCGAATGGCTGACCACCCTGATCGACGCCATGCCCGACGTGGTGTGCTTCAAGG
>JBLNBU010000074.1:0-8399 GCA_050260215.1 Actinomycetota bacterium | reverse complement strand
GACCTCCTCGGCGCGGCGCCGCGCCTCGTCCAGACGGCGGACCGATTCGGCCACCGAATCGGCCATCTGGTTCAGCGAGATCGCCAGTTCGCCCATCTCGTCGCGGGTGCCCACCGGCAGGCGGTAGTCCAGCTCGCCGTGCTGGAAGCGGTGGATGCCTTCGACCAGGGTGGTGACCCGCCTGGTCAGCAGCGAGGCCATCCACACGGCGATGCCGATCACCACCGCCGACATCACGAAGGTCGACACCGACAGCTTGCGCGCCAGGTCCGACAGGTGGCTGGCGATCATGTCGAAGACTTCGCCGCGCTTGGTGTTCAGCTCGTCCTCGCGGCTCTTGACCATGCCGTCGATGCGGTCCTTGGCCTCGGTGGCGGCGCGGTGGAAGTCGTCGATGTTGGCGCCGACGGTGACGAAGCCGAAGCCGCGCGGGCTGTCGGCGTAGCGGCCGGTGTAATAGGGGATGGTGGCCGCGGTGGTCAGCTTCCACAGCCCGCTCCAGAAGATGGCGAACGAGCCCGAGCCGCCGTACTTGGTCAGGTCCATCCACCCCACGCACTGCGGCGCGAAGTTGAGATAGCGGCAATCCAGTCCGACCAGGCCCTTCCTGGTCAGCTCGGGCGACGGCTTGCGAGACAGCGACTGGTCGCGGAAGGAAGGCGCCACCTCCAGATAGTCCTTGAGCGGCAGGCCGCTGGCCTGCCAGTCGTCGTACAGCTTGTCTTCGAGCCACGGCGGAACCGGGTCGCCGGTCTCGGGGTCGTAGCCGACCACGAAGTAGTGGCGGGGGTGGACGATGGACCGGCCCTTGTAGTCCCAGATGAAGGCGTAGTTGCCCGACCCGGCATCGGTGATGGGCGAATAGCGTTCAGGCGTCGGCACCACGTGGTCGACCAGCTCGCGCAGGTGGGCCTGGTCCAACGCCAGGGTCACCCAGCCGGCCACCTTGCCGCCCTGGACCACCGGCGTCGCCCAGCGCACCAGCCCCTGGAACTTGCGGCCGACCGGGTTTTCCATCCCGGCATAGGCGCTCTCCTCGGGCTTGAAGGCGATGCCCTTCTTCTCGGCCGCCTTGGGGCTGTAGGTGCCGATCATGTGGGTTGGCACGTAGGCGCCGATCATCTCGGAGACGTAGATCTCGCCCGGACGCAGGGCCTTGAGGTCGTCGAAATAGGTCTCGGCCTTGACGAAGGTGTTCTCGCGCTTCGACACGTTTTTCAGCTCGGCCGCCATGGCCGGCGAGGTGGTGACCTTGACCTTCTCGCGCCCGTCCAGGCCGACGAAGGTCATCTCGAGGAACAGCGGCTTGGAGGCCCGGATGCCGCGGGCCTCGGGCGGACGGTAGTGGAAGGCGCGCTCGTTGTCCTTGGCCGAGGACTCGACCTCGGCCTGCGGCGGCTTCTGGCCGGCGGCCACCCAGCCGGTGCCCTCGGCGTTGACACGCCAGGTCTCGTGGTCGGTGACGAAGCGCTGGCGGCCGGCCAGGAAGTCGCGGAAGGCCTGTTCGGTCTGCGGCAGGCTGGCGGCCAGGCGGATGTCGCCGTCGCGGTCGTAGAGGAAGGCGGCGACGGCGCCGGCGGTGTCGGTGGTCAGCCGCTCCATCGCCTCGCGCGAGGTGGCGTCCAGCGCGTTGATGGCGTCGGCGGTCATGGTCTCGCCGACTTCGGCGGTGGTCTTCTTCATGGCCTGGGCCATCTCGGCCGTGGCCTGGGCCACCCGCTCGGCCAGGATCGAGCCGCCGGTCCAGGCGAACCACGCCAGCGCGACCAGGGGAATGACCTTGATCACCACGAACAGGGCGATCAACTTCGTCCGGATACTGAAGCCGCGCAACGTCATCGGCCCGATTTTTCCCGCCATGATCCGAACCCGGCGTCATTACACCAAAGGTATAACCCTTTCGTACAGAAAAATCAGCCGGGGTACAGGGCGCCCAGGATCGCCCCATAGGCGGAATGGGCCAGCAGCGTGACCACCGGGGTTGCGGCGCCGTAGTTCAACGCCATGAAGCCGGGTGGCTCGATGCCGTGGGCGGTGGCCGGCCCGTCGTGTTCCGAGGCCATGCGCGGATGCACGAAGGGCAGCAGGGGCGTGACCGCGACCAGCAGGAAGGCGCCGTGGACGGCCCCCAGCACCGCGCCCTCCAGCCAGCCGTGCCGGCCGGTGGCGGCGAAGGCCAGCCAGTAGGCGGCGGCAAACACGAAGCCGCCGGCCAGGTAGAAGACGAAGCCCATCGCCATGGCGCGGCGGCGGTCGTCGCTGAAGGCGGTGCCGACCAGGAAAGGCAGCGACAGCCGCGACAGCCGCAGGCCCTGGCTGCCTTCCAGCAGGGTCGACAGCGCCAGGGTGGCCAGCCCGCCCGCCACGGCGAAATGCTCGACCACGCCGGTCATTGCCCCCTCACATCGGCAAGGGTCATGGCCGCGTTGACCACCGCCACGTGCGAGAACGCCTGCGGCGTGTTGCCCAGCTGGCAGCCTTGCGCCGGGTCGACCTCCTCGGCGAACAGGCCGAGGTCGTTGCCGCAGGCCATCAGGGCGGCGAAGCGGCTCTCGGCCTCGGCCAGCTCGCCGGCCCGGGCCAGGCAGTCGGCGGCCCAGAACCCGCAGGCGAGGAAAGCGCCCTCGCGCGAGGCGAAGCCGTCGAAGCCGGTGGGATAGCGGCGGATCAGCCCGCCGTGGTCCAGCTCGGCCAGGATGCGGCGAAGGGTGCCGCGCATGCGGGGGCTGTCGGCTCGCACATAGCCGAACCAGGGCAGCAGCAGCAGGCTGGCGTCGACCGCGTCCTCGCCGAACACCGCTACATAGGTGCCGCGCTCGGCATCGAAGCCGTCGCGTTCGATGGTCCGCGCGATGGCGCCGGCACGCGCCCGCAGGGCAGCGACGCGGGCGCTGCCGCCGGGCGCGGCGCCGCGAGCGACGATGCGGGCCAGCGCGTCGAAAGTGGCCCAGGCCATCACCTTGGAATAGGTGAAGTGCCGGGGCGCGGTGCGCACCTCCCAGATACCGCGGTCGGGATGGCGCCACTGCTTCTCGACGCTGCCCGCCCAGCCGTCCAGCAGGGCGATCTCGAGCGGGGTCAGGCGGCCGCCGTGCTCGACGAAGTCGGCCACCGTCGCCATGGCCTCGCCGTAGAGGTCGAGCTGGAACTGGCGATGGGCATCGTTGCCGACCCGCACCGGGCGCGAGCCGCGCCAGCCGGCCAGGTGGGGCAGCTGGCGCTCGGTCAGCCGGGTGCGGCCGTAAACGTCGTAGACCACCTGCAGCTCGGGCGCCGACAGCCGGGTGGCCAGCACCAGCCAGCGCAGGTAGCGGTCCGCCTCCTCGCCGTAGCCGGTGTCGTTGAACACCCGGTAGGTCAGGCTGGAATCGCGCAGCCAGCAAAAGCGATAGTCCCAGTTGCGGTCGTGGCCGGGCGATTCCGGCAGGCTGGAGGTCGCCGCCGCCACCACCGCGCCCGAGGGCGCATAGGTCAGCAGCTTCAGAGCCAGCAGGCTGCGGCGCACCGCCTCGCCGTGGTCGCCCTGGTAGGTGCAGTGCGCCGTCCAGCCGCGCCACCACGCCACCGTCTCGGCCAGGCGGGCCTCGGCCAGCACCAGGGGCGGCACCACCCCGATCTCGGCGGGCGAATGGGTCATCCACAGCACGCGGCGCTCGCCCGCCGCCAAAGGCGCCTCGCCCACCAGGGCGCCCCCCCGGGGGGACAGCGCCATGTCGGTGTGCAGGGCCACCAGGTCGCCGCGGTCGGCCACCGCCCAGCCCAGCCCACCGCGGCGCTGGAAGCGCGGGCGCGCCGCGGCGAAGCGCGGCCGCGGTGCGAACTCCACCCGCACCGTGGGGCTGCCGTCGATTGCGTCGACCAGGCGCAGCAGCTCGCGGGTCGGCCGCAGCGGCCCGCCGGCGGGCGGCACCGGCATGAAGTCGGTCAGGCGGAGGCGGCCCTCGGGGGTGGCGAAGGTGGTCTCGATGACGTTGGTGTCGGGCAGGTAGCGCCGGGTCGCGGTGAACGGTCCGGCCGGCGACACCCGGAACACCCCGCCGTCGGGGTCGAGCAGCCCGGCGAACAGCGCCGGCGACGAGAACATGGGCCAGCACAGCCAGTCGATGGCGCCGTCGCGGGTGACCAGCGCCACCGACCGGCAGTCGCCGATGGCCCCGTGCGCGCCGATGTCCACCTGGTTGGTGGCGGTCATCGCCGCCTGAGCGCCCACGCGCCCGCCAGCGCCGCCGCAGCCCCCAGGGCCAGCGCGCCGCGGTGCCGCGACAGGGCGAACTGCCAGATGGTTCCCCGCGCCTCGGCGGTGAACGGGCCGTTGGTGCGGTGCGCCGGCCCCACCGGGGCGAACAGGTTGTCCGGCCGCGTCGGCGGTACCGGGGCGGGACGCTGCTGGGCCGAATAGTTGGTGCGCGCCAGGTAGCGGTCGAGCAGGCCGGGCACCAGCCGGGTGGCCAGGATGGCCGCCACCGTCATCCGTCCCAGCCACACTTCGCGCCGACCGGCGTCGGCGGCCCAGACGATGGCGTCGGCGATGGCCTCGGGGCGATAGACCGGCGCCACCGGCCTGGGCAGCCGCCCCATCAGGTCGCGGGCCCAGTCGAACTGCGGGGTATTGACCGCCGGCAGCTGCACCATGGTCAGCCGCACCGGGCTGCCGTCGTGCAGCAGCTCCGAGCGCAGACTGTCGGTGAAGCCGCGGATGGCCGACTTGGCCCCGCAATAGGCCGACTGCAGCGGGATGGAGCGATAGGCCAGCGCCGAGCCGACCTGGACGATGGCACCGCCGCGGCGCTTCATCCGCTTCAGGGCCGCCATGGTGCCGTACACGTAGCCCAGATAGGTGACCTCGGTCACCCGGCGGAACTCGGCGGCGGTCATGCGCTCGAACGGGCCGAAGACGGTGACCATGGCGTTGTTGACCCACACGCCGATGGGACCCAGCCCGGCCTCGATGGCAGCCGCCGCGGCCTCGACCGCGTCGGGGTCGGAGACGTCGGCGGCAACCGCCAGGGCGACGCCGCCCATGCGCTCGATCTCGTGTCTGGTGTCTTGAAGGGCGCCGTCGTCGCGGGCGATCAGCCCGACCCGGTCGCCCGCCCGGGCGAAGGCGTGCGCGGTGGCGCGGCCGACCCCCGCCGACGCGCCGGTGACCACCACCACCCTGTCCATGGCCGCCCGCTCCGTTGTCGCCTCGCCTTTGGAAACGGGCCTTGTGGGCAAAGGTTCCGCATGTTCAGTGGGCCCGGCGGGCCAGTTCGGCTTCGAGCAGCAGCTTCGAGCGCTCCAGCAGTTCAACCACCTCGTGGAGTCCCATGTCGCGGCACTCGTCGATCAGGTAGCACACGGCGCTGATCAGCCCTGCCAACGTATCGCTCATCTCCGGCTACCCCTTCGAGGCGGGACCACCCCATCCTTACGGGATAGATGGGGAGGTATGCCGAAGGTTTCTGGATCGTTTCCAATCAGGGCACATATGGGCAAGGCGCAGGGCTTGCCTACCACCTCTTGTTACCGCCGACGATCGTTCTATATCAAAGGTATCAGCCGCCGCGCGCGGCACCCGCCAGGGGTGGAGGTGTCCCATGTACCGCGACTGTCCGACACTGCTCAAAAGCGTCGAGCACGCCCAGCATCACCTGCGCGCCGGCGACCACCGAGCGGCGGTGAACTGCATCAGCGCCATCCAGGGCTGCGACCGCTGCGCCCACGCCGGCTTCTGCCTCAACGCGGCGGCCGCGGTGATCGGAAGGGTCACGCCGGTGGCGGCGGAGTGAGGGGGGCCGCCCTCACTCCCACTCGATGGTGCCCGGCGGCTTCGACGTGATGTCGTAAGTCACGCGGTTGATGCCCTTGACCTCGTTGATGATGCGGTTGGCGACGCGGCCGAGGAATTCCATGTCGAAGTGGTAGAAGTCGGCGGTCATGCCGTCGGTCGAGGTGACGGCGCGCAGCGCGCAGGCGTAGTCGTAGGAGCGGGAATCGCCCATGACGCCGACGGTGCGCACCGGCAGCAGCACGGCGAAGGCCTGCCAGATGGCGTCGTAGAGGCCGGCGTTGCGGATCTCTTCCAGATAGATCGCATCGGCCTTGCGCAGGATGTCCAGCTTGTCGCGGGTCAGTTCCTGGCCGGGGATGCGGATGGCCAGGCCCGGGCCGGGGAACGGGTGGCGGCCGACCATGTCGTCGGGCAGGCCGAGCTCGCGGCCCAATGCGCGGACCTCGTCCTTGAACAGCTCGCGCAGCGGCTCGACCAGCTTCATGTTCATGCGTTCGGGCAGGCCGCCGACGTTGTGGTGGCTCTTGATGGTCACCGAAGGCCCGCCGATGAAGCTGACGCTTTCGATCACGTCCGGGTACAGGGTGCCCTGGGCCAGGAAGTCGGCGCCGCCCACGGCACGCGCCTCTTCCTCGAACACGTCGATGAAGGTGGCGCCGATGATCTTGCGCTTCTTCTCGGGGTCGGTGACGCCGGCCAGCTTGGACAGGAACAGCTCGGAGGCGTCCTTGTGCACCAGCTTGATGTTGAAGCGATCGCGGAACAGGCTGACCACCTGATCGGATTCGCCGGCGCGCATGAAGCCGGTGTCGACGAACACGCAGGTCAGCTGGTCGCCGATGGCCTCGTGGATCAGGGCGGCCACCACCGACGAATCGACGCCGCCGGACAGGCCGCAAATCACCCGGCCCTTGCCCACCTGGGCGCGGATCTTGGCGATCTCCTGGGCGCGGAAGGCGGCCATGGTCCAGTCGCCCGAGCAGCCGGCGACCTTGTGGGTGAAGTTCTTCAGCAGCTGGGCGCCGTGGGGGGTGTGCACCACCTCGGGGTGGAACTGGACGCCGTAGAAGTGGCGGGTATCGTCGGCGATGGCGGCGAACGGCGCGCCCTCCGAGGTGCCGACCACGCGGAAGCCGGGGGGAAGGGCGGTGACGCGGTCGCCGTGGCTCATCCACACCTGCTCGCGGCCGCCCTTGTCCCACACCCCGTGGAACAGGGCGCAGTCGTCGGTGACGTCGATGTAGGCGCGGCCGAACTCGCGGTGGTCGCCGGCCTCGACGGTGCCGCCCAGCTGGGCGCACATGGTCTGCTGGCCATAGCAGATGCCCAGCACCGGCACCCCCATGGTGAACACCGCGTCGGGGGCGCGCGGCGTGCCGATGTCGATGACGCTGGCCGGACCGCCCGACAAGATGACCGCCTTGGGGCCGAACTGCTTGAGGCTGTCCTCGGTGACCTTGTTGAACGGATGGATCTCGCAGTACACGCCGCTTTCGCGCACGCGCCGCGCGATGAGCTGCGTCACCTGCGAACCGAAGTCGATGATGAGGACGCGGTCGGTCATGGATCCCTCCGAATTGGGCGCGTGCGGACTTTAGCGGGCTGTCAACCACCCGACAAGGGCGCCCGAATTGTCCGATGTCAATTCATCGCCGGCGCGGGGGTGGTAGGGTCCGGCCCGCCATGATCCGCGCCGTCCTCGCCGCCCTCGCCCTCCTGTCGCTCGCCGCCTGCTGGCAGGTCGACGCCGACGTCGTTCCTGCGGACGCGGTGACGCGCCCCGAGGGCGTCAAGGACGGCGTCTATCGCCGCGCCGACGGCACCGAGCTGGCGGTGCGCTGGAACGAGGCCGAACGCGCCTTCGACATCGGCGGCTCGGCCGTCGGCAAGGCGCGCGTCGCCAAGGCCGGCGCCAACCTGTACCTGGTCCAGTTCACCGGCAACATGCGCCTGGCCCTGCTGGCCGCCCGCGACGGCGACGACCTGGCCCTGCTGTCCCCGGCGCCGGCCGCCCAGGCGCGCCTGGCCACCCGCCACGGGGTGTCGCTGCGCCCCGGCCCCATCGACCAGCTGGTCGGTTCGCCGGCGGCGGTGCGCGCCTATCTCACCGAAGCGTCGACGCTGCCCGCCGCCGAGCTGACCCGCTCGGGCAAGCTGGCCTGGAGCGGCCCCGTACCGGCTAACCCCGACAGGCACTAGGCAAACCGTCCGCGCTGTCGTACCTTCCGGCTCGTCCAGCGGAAGCGAGGAAAGGGGGAATGGCGGTCTACACGGAAGTCTCGGACGACGAGCTCGAGGAATTCGTCGCCGAGTACGACATCGGCGACGTGGTCTCGTGCAAGGGCATCGCCGAAGGGGTGGAGAACTCCAACTACCTGCTGCAGACCGAGGGCGGGACCTACATCCTCACCCTCTACGAGCGGCGGGTGAACCCGGCCGACCTGCCGTTCTTCCTGGGCCTGATGGAGCACCTGGCCGAGCGCGGCCTGGCCTGCCCCACCCCGCTGCACGGCCGCGACGGCCGCGCGCTGCGCCAGCTTTGCGGCCGCCCGGCGGTGATCGTCACCTTCCTGAAAGGCATGTGGCCCCGGCGCATCTCGCTCGGGCACTGCGCTGAGCTGGGTAC
>JBLNBU010000073.1:0-31131 GCA_050260215.1 Actinomycetota bacterium | reverse complement strand
GGTGTCCCTGGACCAGGCCGGCATCTGGGCCAGCGGCGAGACGCCCTCGGACGCGGCCGCCCTGGCGTTGGCCAGCGCCTGCACCGCCGCCGACGGCGATCCGGTGCTGGTCACCGCCAATGCCTCGACGCTGCCCGGCGTCGGCGAGGGGCTGGGAAGCATCGCCGGCATCGTCGCCGTCCGCGTCGGCCGCCGCGTCATCCTGTGGACCGCCCCCGAGGTGGAGCGCACCCTGGTGTGGGGCGGGGCCACCCCGGACATGGTCGCCGCCGACAAGCGCATGGGAGTGTATTATCCCCGCTACTCGTTCTCGCGGTGGATCGCCGAGCGGCGCGGCTGTTCGGCGCCATGGCCGCGCTGGGTGCCTGAGGAGGCGCTCGTCCTGGCTCGCGGCCTCGAGGCCCTCGCACGGACCGAGCGCCCCGACCTGGTCGAGTTCCGCCTGCGGCTGGCCCGGCTGACCGAGCGCGAGAAGACCATCCTGGCCGACATCGCCCGCGGCCTGACCACCAAGGTGATCGCGTTGAAATACGGCATCAGCAACCGCACCGTCGACGGCCACCGCATCCGCATCTCCGGCAAGCTGGGCGTCAGCGGGCTGTCGAACCTGACGCGGCTGACGCTGGAAGCGGGTCTCCTCGACGCGCCGACACCCTAGGGGTCAATCAGCCGGCCCCCCTCATTTGGGGATAGTTTGCCATCGATGGGCGTCCCACAATGGCACATGAGAGCCGGCCAGCGCCGGTTCGCGGTCGAGGATGCCCGAGATGCCGCTGCTCCAATGGAACGAAGGGTTCAGTGTCGGCATCGCCGACCTCGACGAGGATCACCGCTCGCTGTTCGCCCTGTTGAACGAGCTCTGGCTCGCCGCCGAGCAGCGGCAGGAGAACGATGCGCTCCGGGCCACGCTGAAGCGGGTCTGTACCGGCATGGACGCCCACTTCGCTCGCGAAGAAAAGCACCTGCAGCACTGGGGATACCCCCGCCTGGCCCGCCATGTGGACGAGCACCGCCGGCTGCGGTCCAGCCTGGCATCGCTGCTGGACAGGGTCGAAAGCGGCAACCTGGCCAGCCTGGACTGGGACGCCTTCGACTTCATCGGGCAGTGGCTCACGGCGCACATCCTGAAGAGCGACGCGGACTATGCCGCCTTCATCGCCGACGGCGCCAGCGACCGCCAGCGGCTGACCGGCGGTGCCGCCCCCGGTCTGCCGCTCCGGCATGTCTGGCGGATCGTCGTGCTGGGCGCGGTCGCCTCGCTGGCCCTGGGCTGGCTGGTCCTCAGGGCCGAGCAGGCCAGCAGCGCCGCCCGTTTCCACGAACTGGCCCACCAGCGGATCGTTGCGGTCAAGGCAAGCATCGACATCGCCAATGACAGCGTGAGCCTGATCGTCGGCCATTTTGCGACGACCCCCGCGGGCATGACCACGCGGGCCGACTTCCGCCGGATGGTCGAACCCACCTTGACCGCCCACCGGTTCATCCAGGCGTTTTCCTGGGATCCCCTGGTGCGCCAGGCCGACCGCCCGGCGTTCGAGGCCGCCATCCGCAAGGACGGCGCCGACGGCTTCGTCATCACCGAGCGTGACCCCGAGGGGCGATCCCGCCCGGCGGCGTCGCGGCCCGAATACGTGCCCATCACCTATATCGAGCCGCAAGCCTCCAATATGCGGGCGGTCGGCTTCGACCTGGCGTCCGACCCGGTGCGGAAGGCCGCCCTGGACAAGGGCCGCGATGCCGGCCGACCCCAGGTCACCGCCCGTATCAAGCTGGTCCAGGAAGTGGGCAACCAGTACGGGGTCCTGGTGCTTGCTCCGGTGTTCGACGACGTCCCCGGCGACGACGTTGCGGCCCGCCGGCGGGCGCTGGCCGGATACGTGTCCGGGGTGTTCCGCCTTGGCGACCTGATCAGCGAGTCAGCGGCGGAACTGGCCGGCCAGCCCCAGGTTTCGGCGCAGGTGCTGATCCATCTGTTCGACCGCTCTGCCCCGGCCGACAGCCGCCAGCTGTTCCCGGTCGAGCCCGAGGAGGATCCCGATCTTTTGACCCGGGGGCTGCATGCCGAGATGACCTTCGAGGTCGCCGGGCGGACCTGGCAACTGGTGGCAACCCCGGCTTCGGCCGCAGCCGGCGGGGCGATTCCGTTCAGTGCCATTGCCGCGCTGACCATCGGGCTGATGGCGACGGCCTTTTTCGCCTACCACCAGAAGACCGGCGCCGAGCGCATGGCAAACTCCGCCCGCTTCGCTCGCGAGATCGCCCGCGCCAAGCAGCAGCTGAGCGAAGCCCATCGCGTGGCGCGCCTGGGCTTTGTCGAGTTCGAGCCCGCTTCGGGCCTTTGGCGGGTGGGCGAGGGAACACAGGAGATGCTGGGCCTGGAGCCCGGCTGCACCAGCGGCACCGCGGACGAGGTCTTTGCCAACTTCGATCCCGAGGACCGGGCCAACCTGCTGGAAGGACTGGCCGGAGACGGCGCCTGCCCGTTGGACATCGACCTGCGCATCGGCGACCGCGTCCTGTCGGCGGTGGGCCAGGCGGCGGGCGCGCCGGGCGGCCCGCGGGTGCTGACCTTCCAGGACATCACCCAGCGCCGTGCCGCCGAACGCGAACGCGCCGCCATGATTGCGCGCATGGCCGAAGTGGGGCGCCTGGAATCCCTGGGCGTGCTGGCCGGCGGCGTCGCCCACGAAATCAACACGCCGGCGCAGTTCATCGGCGACAACCTGGAATTCATCAAGGACTGGCTGCCCAAGCTGCTGGCGGTGGTCAAGGATGCCGGAACGGCCGCCGAGACCGGCGACTGGCAGCCCGTCGCCGAGCGGGCCGGCGCCATCCGCTACGATTTCGCCGCCCGCGAGCTGCCGGCGGCTGCCGAGCAGTCGCTGGCGGGAATCGCCCGCATTTCCAGCATCGTCCAGGCCATTCGCGAATTCTCGTATCCCAGCGGCAAGACACCGCAGCCCTTCGACCTGAACCGGGCCATCCAGACCGCCGGCATCGTCACCCGCAACCAGTGGAAATACGTTGCCGAACTGGTTCTCGACCCCGAGCCCAACCTGCCGCACGTGGTCGGCATCGAAGGCGAGATCAACCAGGTCCTCGTCAACATGATCCTCAACGCCGCCCAAGCCATCGAGGAGAAGAATGCCGGCGAACTGGGCCGCATCGACATTGCCACGCGGCTGTCGGGCGACTTCGTCGAACTGAGCGTCGCCGACACCGGCGCCGGGATCTTGCCCGAGCATCTGGACAAGCTGTTCGACCTGTTCTTCACCACCAAGCCGCCGGGCAAGGGAACCGGCCAGGGTCTGGCGCTGAGCAAGGCCATCATCCTGCGCCATGGCGGCACCATCACGGTGGCTTCCGAGCCCGGCAAGGGCGCCTGCTTCCGGGTGCGCCTGCCGCTGGCCGGTCCCGAACCCGCAGAGGCGGCGCCATGACCGAACCCGATCGCCTGCTGATCGTCGACGACGATGCCAACCTGCTGGCCGGACTGTCCCGCCTGCTTGGCGAGCAGTTCGCCGTCACCACAGTCGACAACGGCCCAGACGCCTTGCGCAAGGTCGTCGAGGAGGGGCCCTTTGCCGCCGTGCTGTGCGACATGCGGATGCCGGGCATGGACGGCATCGACGTGTTGCGCCGCCTGGCCGAGATTTCGCCGGACACCGTGCGGATGATGCTGACCGGCAATGCCGACCAGAAGACTGCGGTCGAGGCGGTCAATCGCGGCAAGATCTTCCGCTTCTTCAACAAGCCGACGCCAATCCAGGATCTTCGTGACGGCATCGACGCCGCCATGGTCCAGTATCGCCTGGTGGTCGCCGAGCGCCAGCTGCTCGAGCAGACACTGGCGGGCAGCGTGGCTTTGCTCACCGACGTGCTGTCCCTGGTCGCACCGGACAG
This sequence comes from Actinomycetota bacterium, assembly GCA_050260215.1. Classification (GTDB taxonomy): domain Bacteria; phylum Pseudomonadota; class Alphaproteobacteria; order Rhodospirillales; family Magnetospirillaceae; genus JBLNBU01. Next base: position 27,228 of record JBLNBU010000073.1, on the reverse strand, counting down.
CTTCCGGCGGGTCCACCGGATACGCCCGTGGGCCACGGCGGTCGCCAGGCACCTCGGGATGGTCGACGCCTGGGTGGTCGAGATGGCGGTCGAACTGAGCCAACTGGGGGCCATCGCCGTGCCGCCCGACGTGCTCGCCCGCCACCACGCAGGGCAGCTGCTGTCGCCGGCCGAGGAGGACATGGTCGCGCGCATTCCCGATACCGGCGCCGCGTTGATCCGCAAGATCCCGCGTCTGGCCCCGGTTGCCGATGCGGTCCAGTTCCAGGCGGCCCGGTTCGTCGACCGGTCGCGCAGCCGCGACCTGCCGTTGGCAGCCCGCATCCTGAGCGCGCTGATCGCCCTGGATACGGTCGGGGCCGGCCGGCCTTCCCCTGCCGCCCTTGCCGTGTTGACCAAGGACGAGGGACATTACGACCCGGCGGTGCTGGCCGCGGTCCGCAATTGCCTGGTCGAAGCCACCCTGGTGGGCGGCGAGGGCGCGGAGATCCGCCTTGACGTGCCGGCCGCCGACATCAGGGTCGGCGACGTCCTCGAATCCGACCTGCGCCTCGAGAACGACCGTCTGGTTCTCGCCGCCGGCGGGCTGATCACCGAGATGCTGTTCCTGCGGCTGCAGAACGTCCTTCGGATGAACCGCATGAAGGAGCCGGTGGGCGTCCGCCGCCGTGGCCAGGCTGCCCTGCTGTGATCGGCAATGGCGCGGCCCCAATCGTATGGTACACCTGAAGTCGATGTTATATCCTAAGTCTTGGTCTGGGGCGAAAGACCGTGGAGAGGTTGTGGGCGGGTCTATCGCATCGCGTTTGGGCAGGGTGGCGAAACAGTCGCGGGCAGTGGTCTTGGCGATGGTTGTCGGGCTTTTGGGGCTCGCATCGCCTTCTGCGGCGCGCGACCTCGACGGCCTCAGCCTGACCGACCACGAACGCCAGTGGCTGGCCGAGCACCCGAATATCCGCCTCGGCGACGACTTCATGTGGCCGCCCTTCGCCTTCGTCGACGACAAGGGGGTCTACAGCGGCATCAGCTCGGGCTACATGGACTGGATCGCCCGCAGCCTGCAGACCGAGATCCGGCCGGTCCTAGGGCTGACCTGGGCCCAGGTGGTCGATCGGGTCAAGGCCCACGAGATCGACCTTCTGCCCGCGGTGGTGCGCTCGAAGGAGCGCGAGGCGTACCTGAACTTCACCAAGCCCTACATCACCTTTCCGGTGGTCATCGCCACCAACCGCGACAACGGCATCGTAAGCGACCTGGAAAGCCTTGCCGGGCGCAGGGTCGGGGTGGTGAAGGGCTACATCACCAACGAGCTGCTGGCCAAGGACTACCCGGCCATCAACCTGGTTCCCTTCGATAGCCTGGAAGCGGGCCTGACCGAGCTGGACGGGCAACGGGTCGACGCGGTCGTCGACAACCTGGCGGCCATCATCTACGAGTCCCGCCGCCTGCGGCTGGCCCATATCAAGATCGGCGAAGCGACGCCTTATCGCTTCGAGTTGTGCATGGCCACCCGCAAGGACTGGCCGGAGCTGGCGGCCATCCTGGACAAGAGCCTGGAGGCGATCTCGACCCGCGAGAAGACCGCCATCGAGAACACCTGGCTGGCGGTCGAGGTGAATTTCGGCCTGGACCTCAAGATGGTGCTGCTGTGGGCGGTTCCGTCCGGGCTGGCGACCGCCGCCGTGCTTGTGGTGATCCTGGTGTGGAACCGGCGCCTCAACCGCGAGGTGGTCATTCGCAAGCGGTCCGAGGCGGCGCTGCTCGAAAGCCAGCAGATCGCCGCGGCGCTGATGAATGCGTCCGCCGACGCCGCCTTGCTGCTGGACGCGGACGGGATCGTCCGCGCCGCCAACCAGGCGCTGGCCCGGCGCTTCGCCCGGTCCGTCGACGACCTGGTGGGGGCGCAGTTCTTCGACCTGCTGCCGGCCGGCCTGGCCGCCACCCGGCGCACCGCCTGCGACGAGGTCATCGCCACGGGCAAGCCGCAGTGCATCAAGGACGAGCGGGCCGGCCTGGTCCTCGAGAACATGATCTATCCGGTGTTCGGGGCCGAGGGGGGCGTCACCCGCGTCGCCATCTACTCCCGCGACATCACCGAGCAATACCACGCCGAGCAGGCGATCCGGCAGGTGCAGGAGCAGTACAGGCTGCTGTTCACCGATTCGCCCGACGCCTACCTGATCATGGAGGTCGCCGACGGCCGCATCAGCGACTGCAACCGGGCGACCGAGGCGCTGTTGCGCGTCGACCGCGACCGGATCGTCGGGCTGACCCCGGACGCGCTGTCGCCGCCGTTGCAGCCCGACGGCCGGCCATCGCGGGACGCTGTCGCCGAGCGCATCGCCGAGACGGTGGAGAAGGGCTACCACCGGTTCGAATGGCTGCACCGGCGGCCGGACGGCAGCGACTTCTGGGCCGAGGTCGCCATCGCGCCCGGCACCTACCAGGCCCGCGACGTGCTGCTGGTCTCGTGGCGGGACATCTCGGACCGCAAGCAGGCCGAGCACGAATTGAGCGCGGTGCGCGATCACCTGGCTAAGTCCAATGCCGAACTCGAGCAGTTCGCCTATGTGGCGTCCCACGACCTGCGCCAGCCGTTGCGCATGATCACCAGCTATCTGGGGCTGATCGAGCGGCGGCTGGCCGGGCAGTTGACCGGTGAGATCAAGGATTTCCTGGGCTTTGCCGTCGGCGGCGCCAAGCGGATGGATGCGCTGATCGTCGGGCTGCTCGAATACTCGCGCACCGGCAAGTCGGCGCAGATGGCCCCGCTTGCCCTCGCCGAGGCGGTGGCCGAGGCCCTGGGCAACCTGGCCCTGGCCATCCAGGATGCCGGCGGCACCGTGCGCGTCGCCTCCGACCTGCCGACGGTGCGTGGCGACTGGATCGAGATGGTGCGGCTGTTCCAGAACCTGATCAGCAACGCCCTGAAGTACCACCTCCCCGACCAGGTCCCGGAGGTCGAGATCGGCTGTCGCCGCCAGGGCGCCGAGTGGGTGATCTCGGTCCGCGACAACGGCATCGGCATCGCGCCCGAGGACCACGACCGGGTCTTCGGCATCTTCCAGCGGCTGGTTACCCGCGATGCTTACGAGGGCACCGGGATCGGTCTTGCGGTGTGCAAGAAGATCGTCGACCACCACCGCGGCCGCATCTGGATCGAGTCCGGGGCTGGCGCCGGCACCACCTTCCTGGTCGCGCTACCCGCCTTCGACTGAGTGGTCAGGCCGGTATGGCGAAATGGAAGGCCGAGCCCTGGCCTTCCACCGACTCGTACCAGATGCGGCCCTGGTGGCGCTGCACGATGCGCCTGCAAATCGCCAGGCCCACGCCGGTGCCCGGATAGGCGTCCACCGTGTGCAGGCGCCGGAAGATCTCGAAGACGTCCTGGTCGGTGTTGCCGATGCCGATGCCGTTGTCCGAGACGGTGACCACCCATTCCGCCCCTTGCCGCCTTGCCGACACCGCGATGTGCGGCCGCACATCCGGGCGGCTGTACTTGATGGCGTTGCCGACCAGGTTCTGGAACAGCTGGGTCATCTGGGCGCTGTTGCCCAGCACCTCGGGCAGGTCGCCGACGATGACGTCGGCGTCCTTGTCGCGGATGGCGCCTTGCAGGTTGACCAGGGCCTCGTTGCAGGCGGTCGCCAAGGCGATGCGCGAGAACGGCTCTTCTTGCGAATTGATGCGGGAATAGGCGAGCAGGTCGTTGATCAAGGTGCCCATGCGGCGGGCGCCGTCGATCACGAAGCCGAAGGATTCCCGATCGTCGGCAGACAGCGTGGCGCCGAGCCGGCGTTCCAGCAGCTGGCTGAACGACACGATGCTGCGGACCGGTTCCTGCAGGTCGTGGGCGGCGACATAGGCGAAGCGCTCCAGTTCGGCGTTGGACACCGACAGGTGGTCCATGGCGATGCGGATGTCGTTCTCGGCGCGGATGCGCTCGGAGATGTCCGTCGAGATGCCGCACAGGGCATAGATGGTTCCGTCGGCATGCCGCAGCGGAAGCTTGACGGAAAGATAGGTCACCGGGGCGCTGCTGCCCACGACCAGGTTGGTCTCCTCGGCGCGCACGATCTCGCCGCCTGCCAGCACCCGGCGGTCGTTGTGGCGAATATTGGCCACCGTCTCGGCATCGAAGAACTTGTCGTCGCCGAAGCCGACCACCTCGTCCAGCTCGACGCCCCACAGCCGGCGAACCGCGTCGTTGGCAAACAGGTAGCGCCCGTCGCAGTCCTTCAGGTAGATGCAGGCGTCCACCCCGTCGAGGATGGTGCGCAGCCGTTCCTCGCTCTGGCGCAGGGCCAGTTCCGACTGCATGGCCTCGGTAATGTCGCGCGCGATCTTTGACGCGCCGACGACGCGGCCCTTGTCGTCGAAGATGGGGGAGATGGTCACCGACACGTCGATGATCCGGCCATCCTTGCGCCGGCGGCGGCTTTCGAAGTGGTTCACCACCTCGCCTCGGGCGATGCGGGCGACGATCTGGCCTTCCTCCTCCTCGAGCCCCGGCGGGAACAGGATGGTCAGCGGATGGCCGATCATCTCCTGGGCGGTGTAGCCGAATATCTTTTCCGCCCCCCGGTTCCAGCTGGTGACGACGCTGTCCAGCGTCTTGCCGATGATGGCGTCGTCGGACCATTGGACGATGGCGGCCAGGCTGGCGTTCAGGCGCCGGATCTCCTGGATGACCCGTTGCCGGGCGGCCAACAGCGCGCCCACGCGGGCAAGCAGTTCCTCGACCGCGAACGGCTTGTTCAGGTAGCCCTGGATGCCGAGCTCGAACATCCGCTTGCGGAACGCCTCGTCGGCCTTGGCCGTCAGCATGATGATGGGCAGGTCGAGGAAGCGGGGCTGGCGGCGAAGCGCCTCGACCATCTGTTCGCCGCTCATCAGCGGCATCATGGCGTCGGTGACGATCAGTTCGGGCGGCTCTGCCTGCGCCCGGTCCAGGCCCTCGCGACCGTTGAAGGCCTGGACGACCCGGTAGCGGGGGCGGAGCGAGGCGGCGATGAAGGCGTTCATGTCGGGATTGTCCTCGACGACCAGCACCAGCGGTGCGTCCGCGCTTGTCTCGCAGTCCGCGCTTTCCAAGGCGACCTCGCTGCGCAGTTCGTCGACTGCCGCCTGTTCGATGATGGGATCCGGCCGGGTGACGGTGTCGTCGATCCGGCTGCCCTCCGGCGCCCTGAGCGGCAGGCGCACGCTGAACAGCGCCCCACCGCGGGGTGCCAGGCCGGCCTCGACCGTGCCGCCATGGAGCTCGACGAAATCCCTGACGATCGCCAGGCCCAGCCCGGTGCCGCCGTAGCGGCGCAGGTTGCCCCCTTCGACCTGGCGGAACCGCTCGAATATGGCGTGGCGCATGTCGGCGGGGATGCCCGGGCCGTCGTCTTCGACCTCGAGCCGTGCCATGTCGCCCTCCGCGCGCAGCCGGACCTCGACGTGGCCGCCGTCGGGCGTGAACTTGAAGGCATTGGACAGAAGGTTGATCAGCACGCGCCCCACCTTCTCGTTGTCGGCCTCGACCACCAGCGTCTCGGGGACGGTGACGCTGAACGCGACGCCGCGATCGTTCGCCAGCGTCTCGAAGTGGCTGGCGCTCACGCGCACGGTCTGGGCCAGGTCCACCCTGGCCCATGCCACCGCCGTGCGGTTGGCCTCGAGCTTGGCGGCGTCAAGGAGGTCGCTGACGTGCCGGTACAAAAGGCGCGCGTTGCGCAGCATCATCTCGGTCTCGCGACGGTCCTGCTCTGAGAAGTCGGCACCGACAGCGCGCCGCAGGCGGCTTTCCAGCGGTCCCAGCAGAAGCGTCAGCGGGGTGCGCAATTCGTGGCTGACATTGGCGAAGAACTGCGACTTCACCTCGTCCAATTCGACCGTCTTGCGGTACAGGGCCTCGATCCTGTCGTTGGCGTCCCGTGTCTGGTCCAGGGCTGCGTCGGTGCGCTGCTGGGCTTCCTGGAGCCGCTCGAACACCCAGCCGAACAGGCCGCCCATGATGACGAACATGGCGATGGAGCCCACCGAGGACGGGGTCTGCAATGAGAATGAGAACTGCGGGGGGATATAGAAGAACCACACCAGCGCCGCGGCAATGACCGTGCCGGCCAGTCCGCCCCGGAACCCGCCGAGCCAGGCGCTGAAGAACGCCGACGGAAAGAACAGGAACCAGACGTAAGGCTTGATCCAGGGGTCCCACAGCAGCCACTGGACGATGCAGACGAGGAAGGGGAGCAGGGTTGCTGCCGCGAATCGCCATCCGCTGCGACCGGCATCGTTGCGTTCCGGTGGTACGAACGGCGACATCCGCGGCTCCGGGGTGGACTCCACAAATCACCACGACGCCGATCTTACGACAGACGGAGAGGGGGCACCTGTGCAACTTGAGCACCCCACAAATCCCGTCCTGTGGCATAAGGAGGCCGCATTTGTAAGACGGGACCCCAGCCGCACATGATCCGGTTCGAGAACATCAGCAAGCAGAACAGCCACCGCATCCTTTTCTGCGAGGCCTCCGCCGTCCTGAACCGGGGGGAAAAGGTCGGGCTGGTCGGCCCCAACGGCGCCGGCAAGACCACGCTGTTCCGCATGGTCGCCGGCGAGGAGGCGCCCGACGACGGCCAGGTGTCCATCGAGCGGCAGGCATCCATCGGCTATTTCAACCAGGATGTGGGCGAGATGTCGGGCCGCACCGCCGTGGCCGAGGTGATGGACGGCGCCGGCCCGGTCAGCGCCGTGGCGGCCGAGCTGGCCGAGCTGGAAACGGCCATGTGCAATCCCGACCGGGCAGACGAGATGGACGCCATCGTCGAGCGCTACGGCGAGGTCCAGGCCCGCTTCGAGGAACTGGGCGGCTACGAGCTGGAGGGCCGCGCCCGGGAAGTGCTGGCGGGGTTGAGCTTCAGCCAGGAGATGATGGACGGCGACGTGGGCGGGCTGTCGGGCGGCTGGAAGATGCGCGTGGCGCTGGCCCGCATCCTGTTGATGCAGCCCGACGTCATGCTGCTGGACGAGCCCAGCAACCACCTGGACATCGAAAGCCTGATCTGGCTCGAGGGCTTTCTCAAGACCTACGAAGGCGCGCTGCTGATGACCTCGCACGACCGCGAGTTCATGAACCGCATCGTCAACAAGATCATCGAGATCGACGGCGGAACCCTGACCACCTATGCCGGCGACTATGAATTCTACGAGCGCCAGCGGGCAATGAACGAGAAGCAGCAGCAGGCCCAGTTCGACCGCCAGCAGGCCATGCTGGCCAAGGAGATCAAGTTCATCGAGCGCTTCAAGGCGCGGGCCTCGCACGCCTCCCAGGTTCAGAGCCGGGTCAAGAAGCTGGAAAAAATCGAGCGCTTCGAGCCGCCCCGGCGCCGCCACTCGGTGGCCTTCGACTTCCCGCCCGCGCCCCGCTCGGGCGAGGACGTGGCGGTCCTGCGCGGCGTGCACAAGGGATACGGCAGCCGGTCCATCTATCAGGGGCTCGACCTTACCATCCGCCGCAAGGAGCGCTGGTGCGTCATGGGGGTCAACGGTGCGGGCAAGTCGACCCTGCTGAAGCTGGTGGCGGGTGCCACCGACCCTGACGCGGGAACCGTCGCGGTCGGCGGCAGCGTGCGCATGGGCTATTTTTCCCAGCACGCCATGGAGGTGCTCGACGGCAGCGCCAGCGTGTTCGAATCCCTGGAGTCGGCCTTTCCCACCGCCAACCAGGGATCGCTGCGCGCCCTGGCCGGCTGCTTCGGGTTCTCGGGCGACGACGTGGAAAAGAAGTGCCGGGTGCTGTCGGGCGGCGAGAAGGCGCGCCTTGTGATGGCCATCATGCTGTTCAACCCGCCCAACTTCCTGGTGCTGGACGAGCCCACCAACCATCTCGACCTCGACACCAAGGAAATGCTGATCAAGGCCCTGGCCGCCTATGAAGGCACCATGCTGTTCGTCTCCCACGACCGGCGCTTCCTGGCCACCTTGTCCAACCGGGTGCTGGAACTGACCCCGGACGGCGTCCACCAGTATGCCGGCGGCTACACCGAATACGTGGCCAGCACCGGCCACGAGGCGCCCGGCCTGCACTAGGGGCGTGCCGCCGTCCAACTCCGGGTAGTACTGGATTGAACGACGGCCGCGGATATGTCACACCCGGCCGGCGACCTGGCCGCGGAGGCGACATGAAGATCTGCAAGAACGCTTTCGTCACCCTGACGCTCTGCGTCACCGACACCGGCGGTCAGGTGGTCGACGACGGCAAGGAGCCGGTGCGCTACCTCCATGGCGGCTACGGCGGGATGTTGGCCAAGTTGGAGGAGGCGCTGGAGGGCAAGGACGTCGGCGACCGCGTCGACGTCACCCTGGTCCCGGCCGACGCCTTCGGCGAACACGACCCCGCGCTGGTCGTCGACATGCCGCTGGAAGCCTTCCAGGAGATGCCGGCGGTCGGTGACATCCTGGAACGCACCTTCGCCGACACCACCTTGAACTACCGCGTCGCCGCGGTGGACGGCGAAAAGGCGGTGCTCGACGGCAATCACCCGCTGGCGGGCGCCACCTTGACGTTTTCCGCCACCGTGACCGAGGTGAGCCCGGCCGGCGAGGAAGAGGTGTCGGCCGAGATCAAGGCCTTGGAAGGCGTGTCGCGCGAGTTGCACAAGACCGAATTGGTGCGCGCCCGCGCCAATGCCGCGGTCGAGGAGGAGATGGAGGCGGCCGTGCTGGCCAGGGCCGAGGCGGCGGGCCTGGTGCAATCTACCTACGTGCCGCAATTGGGCATGCGCGTCCGCTTCGTCTTCCGCTCGCAGACCCACAAGCTGTGTTGGCTGGCGCTGACGCTCCTGCTGCCGGTGCCGGTCGCCTGGCTGGGATCCCGCGGCCAGGTGAACGCCGCCATCGCCAGCGGGCTGGTGTGGCTCTTGTGGTCCCTGTTGTCGCCCTGGCTGATCGGCCGGGCCATCGACCGCTGGGGCTATCGGCTGCTGTTTTTCGACTTCTCGCCGAATCTCACGCCCACCGTGCTCGAGCGCCGCATCGTCACCGGCGGGGAGGTGGCGTCGGTGCTGGTGGTGGTCGCCTTCACCGTGGTCGCCCTGTTCCCCCTCGACCATCTGTCGGATCTGCTGATTCTGCTCGGCACCGATTTCCTCGTCCTGTGCGCGGCGATCATTCCGTTCACCATCGTTCTGCCGCTCCTGGTGATGCTGGCGACCGGCTTCCGGGTCCGACCCGTCATCGACAAGCCGGTGACAGTGGCCAAGCCCTCGTAGACCCCGCCCTCGAAAAAGCGATTTCTAAAGGCAGCCGGGTCTACTACTTTAGAGTTGGTCGCAGCTATCCACTTGGTGGTCATGGCCCGCATTGCCGCCTTCGTCACCGAGCATGGCCGCCTCGCCTGGGGGGCGGCCGTGGCGTTCGTCCTGGCAACCGCAGTGCTGGCCGGCTGGCTGGTGCGCGAGGCGCGTCACGGCGACCGGCTGGAAGCCCTGTCGATCGAGGCCGAGCGGCGCGGCATCGACATCATGTCGCAGACCCTGAACGGCAACGTCATGGGATCCATCGCGTTGCTGGGCCTGGTCGAGGACGAGATCAAGCGCGACGCCTTGGGGGCGGCCGCCGCCAATTCCCCGCGCATGCTCGCCCTGCTGGAAAGCGTCGCCCGCGCCCACGGCGCCGAGGGCGTCTTCGTCGTCGGTCGCGACGGCATGGTGCACTCGTCCTGGGACAGCAGCGGCCGGCCCTCGACCGGGCTGGATGTCAAGTTCCGGCCCTATTGGCGCATGGCCATGCAGGGGCGCGAGAATGTCTACGCCGCGGTCAGCCTGGCCCGCGGCGACCGCGCGTTGTATTTCGCCGCCCCGGTGTTCCGGGGCGCGGCCAAGGAAGGCGCAGCCATCGGGGCGGTGGTGGCGCGCACCAACCTGGACCGGGTCGACGCCCTGTTGCGCGGCAAGGCCGACATGGCGCTGTTGCTGTCGCCGCAAGGCGTGGTGTTCGCCAGCAGCCGGCCGGACTGGGTGGGCATGCTGGCCGGCACGCCGACGCCGTCCCGCCTGGCGGCCATCCGCGACCTCAAGCAGTTCGGCGCCATGTTCGAGAACCGCGAGCCGACGCCGCTGCCCGTCACCGTCGAGGAGGGGTTCGGCGCCTGGCAGGGCCAGCGCCTGGCGGTGGCCGGTGCCGCGGTGGACTGGAACGACCAGTCGGGACCGTGGCGGCTGGTGCTGATGGAAGATCTCGGCCGCACGGTGCCCGTGCGCGAACCGGCCTGGGGCGCGGTCGCCGCCGGTTGCACCATGACGCTGATCGGACTGCTGGCGCTGAACCTTCTGCGCGGCCACCACGCGCAGACGGTGGCGACCCGGCGCATCGCCGCGTTTGCCCACGAGCAGGAGGCCAGCGCCAAGCGCAAGTCGGACCTGGCCGACGCCTCGCTGCGCTTCCAGCGGGCCGGGTCGGCCGCCGACCTGGCCCAGGCCTTCCTGGCCGAATGCCACCGCCTGCTGGGGGCATTGCAAGGCGTGGTCTATGCGTTCGAGGCCGAGGGGGCGGCAGACATGCGCCTGCTGGCCGGCTTCGCCTGTTCGCCCGGCCTGCCCGAGACCCTGGCCCCCGGCGAAGGCCTGCTGGGGCAGGTGGTGGCCGACCGGCGCGCCCAGGTGCTCGACGTTGCTGGGGATGGACGCTGGCTGGTGCGCTCGGGCCTGGGCGACGCCCGCCCGGCCGCGGTGATCGTAGCACCCTTGCTGCTCGAGCAGGCGACGCTGGGCGTCGCCGCGGTGGCGGTGCTGGCACCCCTGGGGGCCGAAGCCGCCCAGCAGTTTGAAGAGATGTCGGCGCTGCTGGCGCTCAACCTGGAAATCCAACGACGCCACGCGCGCGCACCCGAGGCCGTACCATGACGACACCGCTGCAAGCCCTCGAACGCCTCCGGCTGTCGATCAAGCTGGCCGCCGGCTTCGCCGCGGTGCTGCTGGTCACGCTGGGCCTGGGCGCCTTCGGGCTGGACCGCCTGGGCACCCTCAACGACGAGATCCAGCGCCTGTACGAGTATGAGCTGCGCGGCGTTTCCGACATCAAGGACGCCCGCATCGCCCTGGCCAAGATGGGCCGGGCGCTCCGCCAGGCCATCCTGGCGCAGGGGGCCTCCGACCGCGAGCAGGGGCTGGCCCAACTGGCCGCCGCCGAGGCCGCGCTGAAGCGGGAGGTCGACAGCGTGCGCTCGCGGGTGTGGCGGGAAGACAACCTGGCCAACCTGGCCCGCTTCGACGACGCCTACCAAGCCTACAAGGCCAATGTGGACCAGGCGCGGGCGCTGCTCGGCAAGGGCGACGGGGCGGCCGCCACCTTCGTGTCGACGCCCGAGTTCCAGCGGGCCGGCGTCGCGGCCGACGACGCCCTGGCCGTGGTCGCCGATCTCAAGGAGGAAACCGCCCGCCGCGAAGCCGAGCGGGCCGCCACCCTGGCCGCCGACGCGGCAAGATGGACATTGGCGTTCGTCGCCGGGGGCGTCGGCTTCGGCGTGCTGTTTGCCATCCTCATCGGCCTGTCGATCCGGCGCCCGTCCACCCGCCTGCGCGAAGTGGTCGAGAAGCTGGCCGCCGGCGAGCACACCCTGCCGGTGCCCCACACCGACTATGGCAACGAGGTCGGCCAGCTGGCCCGCGCCATCGACGTGCTGCGCATCGAGGCCAGGCAGATGGAGGAACAGCGGTGGGTCAAGACCCACCTGGCCGCCATCTCGTCCGAACTGCAGGAAGCCGCGGACCCGGCCGAGCTGGCCCGGCGATTCCTGTCGACGCTGGCGCCCCTGCTGCAGGTGGGGCAGGGGGTGTTCTACCTTTACCAGGACGGCCGGCTGCGCCTGCTGGGCGGCTATGCCTTCCGCAAGCGCAAGACGCTGGAACAGGGCTTCGCCATGGGCGAGGGCCTGGTCGGCCAGTGCGCGCTGGAACGCCAGCCGATCATCATCACCCGGCCGCCGTCGGACTACATCCGCATCGATGCCGGCCTGGGCGAGGTCACCCCCAGGGCCATCGCCGTGCTGCCGGTGCTGAGGGGCGAGCGGCTGCTGGCGGTGGTCGAGCTGGCCACCCTGGACGCGTTCGGACCCTTGCAGCAGGCGCTGCTGGACGGCGCCATGCCCATCCTGGCCATGAGCCTGGAAATCATCGAACGCACCGCGGCGACCCACCGGCTGCTGGAAGAAACCCAGGTCCAGGCCGCCACCCTGGCTGCCTCGGAGCGCCAGCTCGCCGCCCGCCAGCAAGAGCTGGAGGCCATCAACGAGCAACTGGCCGAACAGGGCCGCACGGTCGAGGAACAGGCCCAGGAGCTGGGCCGTGAGCGGGCGCTGCTGCGTTCGCTGATCGATTCGATTCCGGACGTCATCTTCGTCAAGGACATGCTGGGGGTCTACCTCGTCGGCAACAAGGCGCTGGCCGAGCTGCTGGGACGCCCGCTGGACCAGATCGTCGGGCGGACGGACTTCGACCTTTTCGACAAGCCGGTGGCCGAGGCAAACCGCGACCGCGACGTTGCCATGCTGGCCCAGGGCGAATCCCGCACCGACGAGGAAGAGGCCACCTATCCCGACGGCCGCCGCACCGTCCTGGAAACCACCAAGGTGCCGCTGCACGGTCCTGCCGGCGAGCTGCTGGGACTGATCGGCGTCGCCCGCGACATCACCGAGCGCAAGCTGGCCGACCTGGCCCTGGCCGAGGCCGAGGAACGCTCGCGCCTGATCCTGGCCTCGATCGGCGAGGGGGTGTGCGGCCTGGGCGTGGACGGCACGGTGAGCTTCGTCAACCCGGCCGGCGCGCGGATGCTGGGCTACAGCACCGAGGAACTGGCGGGCCAGCCCATGCACGCCCTGGTGCACCACTCGCATGCCGACGGGTCCGAATTCCCGCGCCAGGACTGCCCCATGCACCATACCAGCCGCGACGGCAAGCCGCGGGTGGTGGCCGACGAGGTGCTGTGGCGCAAGGACGGCACCTCCTTCCCGGCCGAGTACGCCACCACCCCGGTGGTGAAGGACGGCGAGGTGGTGGGCACGGTGGTCAGCTTCCGCGATATCAGCCGGCGCCTGCAGATCGAGCGCGAGATGGCCGACCATACCGCCTTCCTGCAGGCGCTGGTCGACACCATTCCCTATCCGGTGTTCTACAAGGGGCCGGACACCAGGTATCTCGGCGCCAACAAGGCCTACGAGCAGACCTTCGGCGTCGACCGCCGCCAACTGGTCGGTAAAAGGGTCCTCGAGCTGGACTACCTGCCCGAGGCCGACCGCCTTGCCTACCAGGCCGAGGACGAGGCGGTCATCGCCAGCGCCTCGACCGTCGAGAAGGAGATGCCGATTCCGTTCGCCGACGGCAAGGTGCATGACACGCTGTACTACGTGGCCGGCTTCCGCAAGGCGGACGGTTCGCCGGGCGGGCTGATCGGCACTTTCGTCGACGTCTCGGACCGCAAGAAGGTCGAGGAGATCGAACGCTTCAACCGGCTGGCCCTGGGGCGCGAGCAGCGCATCATCGATTTGAAATGCCAGGTCAACGCCCTGGCCGCCGAGGCCGGACGCGGTGCACTGTTCGAGGCGCCCGACCAGGCCGAGGAGATGGAGCCGGTCGAGGAGGCCTGCGCCGTCGAGGTTCTCGACGGGGAGACGGTCAGGCGCGAGTTCATCGAGCTGCTGCGCGAGAACGAGCTGCAGGATCTGTTCACCAACTTCTGCGACGCAGTCGGCATCGCCGCCGCCATCATCGACCCCCAGGGCGACATCCTGGCGGCGGCCCGCTGGCAGCGCGTGTGCACCGACTTCCACCGGGTCAATTCGATCAGCTGCGCCCGCTGCATCGAAAGCGACACCGACCTGGCCCACCGCCTGGCCGAGGGCAAGGATTACGCCATCTACAAGTGCCGCAACGGGATGACCGACTGCGCCTCGCCGATCCACGTCGCCGGGCACCATGTCGCCAACGTCTTCATCGGCCAGTTCCATGTCGGCAAGATCGACGACACTTTCTTCCGCATGCAGGCCGACCAGCTCGGCTTCGACAGCGACGAGTACATGACGGCGGTGCGCGAGGCCCCGATCAAGGACGAGGCCCAGCTGCCGGCCATCCTGGGCTTCCTGGCCAGGTTCGCCAGGCTGGTCGGCTCGTTCGCCGTGCAGCAGTGGCGGGCCCGCCAGGCCGAGGGCCGCATCCGCGAGCACGTGGTCGCCGCGCAGAAGGAGCGCGTCGCCGCCATCAGCCTGGCCGAGGACGCCGAACACGCCCGTGCCGAGGTGGTCGCCTACAAGGAGCACCTGGAAGACCTGGTCGAGGAGCGCACCGCCGAGCTGGAGGTGGCCAAGGACAAGGCCGAGGCCGCCAGCCAGGCCAAGGCCGACTTCCTGGCCAACATGAGCCACGAGATTCGCACGCCGATGAACGCCATCATCGGCATGAGCCACCTGGCCATGAAGACCGAGCTCAACCCCCGCCAGCGCGACTACGTCAACAAGATCCAGCAGTCGGGCCAGCACCTGCTGGGGATCATCAACGACATCCTGGATTTCTCGAAGATCGAGGCCGGCAAGCTGTCGGTCGAGAAGACCGACGTCCACCTGGACAAGGTGCTCGACAACGTCGCCAACCTGATCTCGGAAAAGGCGGCCGCCAAGGGCCTGGAGCTGGTCTTCGACGTCGGCCCCGACGTCCCCAACGATTTGGTCGGCGATCCGCTGCGCCTGGGGCAGATCCTGATCAACTACGCCAACAACGCGGTGAAGTTCACCGAGACCGGCGAAATCGACATCCTGGTGCGGCTCGAACAGGACATGGGCGACGTCGTATGCCTGAAGTTCGCGGTGCGCGACACCGGCATCGGCCTGAGCGAGGAACAGAAGGCGCGCCTGTTCCAGAGCTTCCAGCAGGCCGACAGCTCGACCACCCGCAAGTACGGCGGCACCGGGCTGGGGCTGGCGATCTCGAAGCGGCTGGCCGAGCTGATGGACGGCGCGGTCGGCGTCGACAGCGAGCCGGGCAAGGGCTCGACCTTCTGGTTCACTGCCCGTCTGGGCAAGGGCCGGCCGCGGCGCGCCCTGGTGCCCCGGCCCGACCTGCGCGGTCGCCGCGTCCTGGTGGTTGACGACAACGAGAACGCCCGCGCCGTGCTGGTCGACATGCTGTCGACCATGTCGTTCCGGGCCGAGGCGGTCGAGGGCGGTGCCGCGGCGCTCCGGGCGGTGCGCGACGCCGCCAAGGCGGGGCAGCCGTTCGACATCGCGTTCCTGGATTGGCAGATGCCGGGCATGGACGGCCTGGAGACCGCGCGCCAGGTCAAGGGCCTGGGGCTGCCCGACACCCCGCACCTGATCATGGTCACCGCCTATGGCCGCGAGGAGGTGCTGAAGGGCGCCGAGGCGGTCGGCATCGAGGAGGTGCTGATCAAGCCGGTCAACCCCTCGACCCTGTTCGATGCGGCCATGCGCGCGCTGGGCGCCGTCCTCGACGACGACGAGCCGGCCGCCGCCGCCGGGGCGGAAGTGACCGAGGCGGACCTGCGCGCCCTGAAGGGGCTGAAGGTGCTGCTGGTCGAGGACAACGACTTCAACCAGCAGGTCGCCACCGAGCTGCTGGCCGACGTCGGCGTCGTGGTGGAGGTGGCCGAGAACGGGCAGGTCGCCCTCGACAAGGTCGAGGTCGCCTCCTACGGGATCGTTCTGATGGACATGCAGATGCCGGTGATGGACGGCATCGACGCCACCCGCGAGATCCGCCGGCGCGGCCACCAGGTGCCGATCATCGCCATGACCGCCAACGCCATGGAGGCCGACCGCGAGAAGTGCCTGGCCGCCGGCATGGTCGACCACCTGGCCAAGCCCATCGACCCCGACGAGCTGTTTGCCACCTTGCTGAAATGGCTGCCCAAACCGCAGCCGGAACCGAAGTCGGAACCGAAGTCGGAACCTCAGCCGGAACCTCAGCCGACCGGGGGGCTGCCGCAGGTGGCGGGGCTGGACACCGCGGCGGGGCTGAAAAGGGTGCGGGGCAAGCAGCCGCTCTACCTCGACCTGCTGGGCAAGTTCGCCGCCGGGCAGAAGGACGCCGTCGCCCGCATCCGCGCTGCCACTGATCCCGACGAGGCCCGCCGCATCGCCCATACCTTGAAGGGCATCTGCGGCAACGTCGGCGCCGAGGGGCTGCAAGTCCTGGCCGCCGCCGCCGAGGCGGCGCTGAAGGAGGGCCGCGACGGGGCAGCCGAACTGGCGGCGCTGGAGGGCCCGCTGGTGGCGATGACCGCCGAGCTGGAGCGCCAGCTGGCTCCGCCGGCCGCGGCCCAGGTCCCCGCGGGCTCTGCCGACGAGGTGCTGGCCCGCCTGCGCACCCTGCTGGCCGACAGCGACCCCGAGGCCGAGGACCTGGTCGACGCCAACCTTGCCCTGTTGCGCAACGCGCTGCCCCAGGCCGACGAGGTGGCGCGGCTGGTGCGGGCCTACGACTTCGACAAGGCGCTAGCGTTGCTGGATCCGCCCGCCCCGGGATTCCCCGAAATCGACCCCGACGTGTTCGACCCCGGCCAGATGGGGCCGATCTACAAGTGGGACATGGCGCGGCTGGTGCCGGTTCTGGCGGGCTTCCTCGACGATGCCCGGGCCAAGGTCGCCCGGCTGGTGGCCGAGGCCGACAACCACGACGCCCTGCGCCAGGTGGCGCACAGCCTGAAAGGCTCGGCCAACACCGCCGGCGCGGCGCGCCTGGGCCGGCTGGCCGCCGACATCGAGACCGCCGCCAAGGCCGGCAGCGCCGATACCATTTCCCTGCTGGTTCCCCTGATGGCGCCGACGCTCGCCGAGTTGGAAGCGGCACTCCTTCCCGTCCTCACGCCCACAGGTGCCGCATGACTGTTTTCGACATCAAGAAGGTCAAGGTCCTGCTGATCGACGACGAGGCCTTCATCCGTTCGACCATCCGCCAGATCCTGGTGCAGGTCGGCGTGCCCCAGGCCAACGTCTACGAGGCAGGCAACGCCCGGGCCGGGGCCACCGAGACCCTGCGCATGCGGCCCAACATGGTGCTGTGCGACATCCACATGCCCGACGACGACGGCTTCGTCTATGTCGAGCACGTCCGCAAGGCGCCGATCCCCGAGGTGGCCGCCACCCCCATCGTGATGCTGACCTCGGATTCCACCGAGGAGGCGGTGCTGACCGCCAAGCAGTTGAAGGTGGAAGGCTACCTGGTCAAGCCGGTCTCCATCGCCGCGGTCAAGAAGGCGGTCGAGCGGGCGCTGAAGGTGGAGCTGAAATGACCGACGACATCCGCCCCGTCGTCCTGGTGGTCGACGACACCCCCGACAACCTGAAACTGATGAGCGGCCTGCTCAAGGACCTCTATCGGGTCAAGATCGCCAACGGCGGCGAGAAGGCGCTGGCGATTGCCGCCTCGGACACTCCGCCCGACCTGATCCTGCTCGACATCATGATGCCCGGCATGGATGGCTACGAGGTCTGCCGACGCCTCAAGGCCGACCGGGCGACCCGCGACATTCCGGTGGTGTTCCTCACCGCCATGACCGCCACCGAGGACGAGGAAATGGGCCTCAAGGTCGGCGCCGTCGACTACATCACCAAGCCCATCAGCCCGCCCATCGTGCTGGCCCGGGTCGAGACCCACCTGAAGCTGAAGGCCAGCGCCGATTTCCTGCGCGACAAGGCCGACTATCTGGAGGCCGAGGTGGGCCGGCGTACCCGCGAGGTTGCCGCCATCCAGGACGTCACCATTCTGGCCATGGCCTCGCTGGCCGAGACCCGCGATTCGGACACCGGCAACCACATCCGCCGCACCCAGTACTATGTCCGCGCCCTGGCCGAAAAGCTGAAGGACCACCCGCGCTT
Organism: Actinomycetota bacterium; assembly: GCA_050260215.1. GTDB lineage: Bacteria > Pseudomonadota > Alphaproteobacteria > Rhodospirillales > Magnetospirillaceae > JBLNBU01. The sequence continues at coordinate 9,359 of JBLNBU010000073.1, read as the reverse complement.
CGCCGCCAGCTTGGACGACGCCACCATCGACATGCTGTTCAAGTCGGCGCCGCTGCACGACATCGGCAAGGTGGGAATCCCCGACCGCATCCTGCTCAAGCCCGGCCGCTTCGAACCGCACGAGTTCGAGATCATGAAAACCCACACCACTCTCGGCCGCGACGCCATCGAGCACGCCGAGAAGTCGCTGGGCACCCCGGTCGCCTTCCTGTCCATGGCCAAGGAAATCGCCTTCGGCCACCAGGAGAAGTGGGACGGCTCGGGCTATCCCCAGGGCATCGGCGGCGACGACATCCCCGTTTCGGCGCGGTTGATGGCGGTGGCCGACGTCTACGACGCGCTGATCAGCCGGCGCGTCTACAAGGATGGCATGCCCCACGCCAAGGCGGTGCAGATCATCAAGGAAGGCGCCGGCAGCCACTTCGACCCCGACATCGTCGAAGCCTTCCTGGCGCTCGCAGACGAATTCCAGGCCATTGCCGCCCGCTTCGCCGACAGCGATTCCGACATGGCCAGGAAGAAGGAGTACCTGGACCAGGCCGGCGGATAGGCCGGACATTTGACGATGCTCACAGAACCCCGGGTGGGCCGTCGAAGATAGTGGCGGTCAACCGCGCCGCTTGGCGGCGCTAAGGCTGTCTTGTCGACCAGGGGTCAGTCCATGTGGAAGCTGTGGGGCATCGCCGGGGTGGCGATCGGCCTGGCCTGGGGATGGGCGGCGGCCCAGGCGGCCCCGGCCGAGGTGGTTCTGGCGGCCGAATCCTGCGGTGCCTGCCATGGCGATGGCGGGGTAAGCGCCGGGCCGACCATGCCCAGCCTCGCCGGCCAGCCCAAGGCCTATTTCGTCACCGCCATGCAGCGCTTCAAAAGCGGCGAGCGGCCCTCGACGGTGATGGGGCGCCTGGCCAGGGGCTATACCGATGCCGAGATCGACGCCATGGGCGCCTGGTTCGCTGCCCGCAAGCCCGTGGCGGCCAGCCAGCCGCTGGACGCAGCCCTGGTCAAGCGCGGCATGCAGGTCTATTTCAAGCAGTGCCGCACCTGTCACCTCGACGGCAGCCTGTGGCGGCAGATCCACCAATACCGCACCTACGAGAAGACCTGCAGCGCCAGCTGCCACGCCAACTACGGTTCGGACACCGCCGACGAGGTGCCGCTGATCGGCGGCCAATGGGTCGGCTATCTCAACGCCCAGATGGACGACTTCCGCCGCCACCGGCGACCCATGTCGCCGCGCAAGGCCAAGGCGGTCGACGCCCTGTCCGACCAGGACGCGGCGGCGGTGGCCGCCTTTTATGCCAGCCTGAAGGAGTTGCAGCGATGAGGCGCCGCGGCTTCCTCGGGGCAGCCGGCGCTGCCGGCATGGCGGCCCTGGTCCAGGGCTGTGCCGGCGGTCGGGCGGCGGGCGAGCGGCGCCAGGTGGTGGTGGTCGGCGGCGGCTTTGGCGGCACCATTGCCGCCCGCGTCGTCCGCCGCATGGATCCGTCCATCGACGTCACCCTGATCGAGCGGGACGCCCGCCACGTCTGCTGTCCGTTCAGCAACCACGTGCTGGCCGGGCTGAAGGGGCTGGACGACATCACCGTCGGCTACGAGGCGCTGGCGGCCCGCCACGGCATCCGCGTCATCCATGACGAGGTGATCGCCATCGACCCCGACGAGCGGGAAGTGACCACCCGGCGGACCGGCGCCATCGCCTATGACCGCCTGATCCTGTCGCCGGGGATCGACTTCCGCTTCGAGGAACTGGACGGCTACGACCCGGTGGTCACGCCCACCGAGTTGCCCCATGCCTGGAAGGCCGGCGAGCAGACGCTGCTGCTCAAGCGCCAGATCGAGGCCATGCCCGACGGCGGCAGCGTGCTGATCACCGTGCCGCCCACGCCGTTCCGCTGCCCGCCCGGGCCCTATGAACGGGCCTGCCTGGTCGCCGCCTACCTGAAGCGGGCCAAGCCGCGGTCCAAGGTGGTGGTGCTGGATGCCAACCCCGAGATCGTCAGCCTCGGCGCCCATTTCAAAAAGGCCTGGGACAGCCGTTTCGGCGGCATGATCGACCATCATCCGGCCATGCAGGTGTCGCGGGTCGACGCCAAGGCCAAGACCGTCTTCGTCGAGGGCTTCGTCCCGTTCTCGGCCGATGTGGTCAACCTGGTGCCGCCCCAAAGGGCCGGGCTGGTCGCCACCCGCGCCGGCCTGGCTGGCGGCCGCCACTGGTGCGAGGTCGATCCCGACACCTTCGAATCGCGCGTCCAGCCCGGCATCCACGTCATCGGCGACGCCGCCGGCGGCGGTGCCATGCCCAAGTCGGGAACCTCGGCCAATGCCCAGGCCAAGGCCTGTGCCGTCAACGTGGTCGCCCTGCTGAACGGGGCCCGGCCGGTGGCCTTTTCCGGGCTGAACGTCTGCTACACCGCCCTTGACGACAAGGTGGCGGCCAGCGTCGCCGCCGTCTACCGCTCGGCCGGGGGCGAGATCGTCGCCGTGCCCGGTGCCGGCGGCGCCTCGCCGCTGGACCTGAGCGACGGCGTCCTCGAGCACGCCTACGCGGAAGGCTGGCTGCGCAACATCATGGCCGAGATGACCGGCTGACCCGTCGCCGTGGCGCCAATACCTCCGGCCTAGGCAATCGACGGCCCGGTTGGTAATAAGGGGCAGTCACAGCGAGCGGGGAACACATGCATCGTACCGTCGGAGTGGTCGCAGCGTCGCTGCTGCTGGTGGTGGCCGATGCCCGCGCCGAGGAGACCCCATCGCCTTTCGGCGCGCCCGCGCCCGCGGCCGCGGTGGCGTCCGGGCGGTCCCAGGCGGTGGCCGAGGTACAGCGGCGCCTGAAGGCCCTGGGCTATCCGGTGGGGCCCGTCGACGGGGTGCTGGGGGCAAAGACCCGCGGCGCCATCGACCTTTATCTCGGCGACCGCGGCCTGCCCGCCGCCGGCTGGCTGACGCCCGAGCTGATGGCCGAGATCGAGGCCGGCCGGCCCGCCGCTCCGGCTTCGGCACCATCCGAACCGCCCCTGCCGCAGCCCGCTCCGGCGCCCGCCACGGTGAGCGGCGGCGAGGGCAGGGGGATGCCCGTGGCCCGGACGCCCCGTCCCCGGTCGGGCGGCATCGTCAATCCCCGGCTGCGCGACACCGATCCGGCCCAGGTCATGGTGGTGCAGCGCGGACTGGCCGAGCGCGGCCACTACCACGGCCCGATCGACGGCGTCGTCGGCCCCGAGCTGACCGCCGCCATCAAGGACTATGAGGCCGCCGCTGGCCGGCCGGTAACCGGCTGGATCTTCCCCGATCTGGTTGCCGAGCTAGGTGCCCCGGCCAAGGCGCCCGAACCGGCACCCGAGCCCACTCCGGCCCCAGCGGCCGAGCCGGCCCCGACCGTCCAGCCCAAGGACCTGATCGGCAAGTCGGTGCATGCCCGCGCCGGCGACCTGCTGGGGCGGATCTCCCAGGTGGTCGTCGATCCGTCGGGGGCCATGGTCGGCGTGGTGGTGGGCATCACCAGCCTTTACGGCCGCAACGTGGGCGAAACCCTGATTCCGTGGGCGCAGGTGGCGCCGTGGGCGGGGCGGGCCGCCATCGTGCTGCCGCTGACCGCCGAGCAGGCGATGGCGCTGCGCCGCGATCCGCCCCCCTTCCAGCCCGCTTCCGGCCAGACGGCCGTAACCGCAGATTGAGAAATGGCGCGTCGCTGTTTCCGGACTGTCGATCGCTAAACATGGACCCCATACGCAAGATTTGGTTTTAGTGGAAAAGGCATGCGCCCTCGGGTAGATTCCCTAACACTTTAGGGTGGCGCGAGCTTTTGGGGGGCAGGCGCCATCGGGCTACGTGAGGGCGAGCACGATGGCAGATGACGGCGCCGCGCAAGGCGGCAATGCCGTGGAGTCCCATGCGGACGACCGGACCCTTCTTGACGACCTGACGGTCCTGGCGCAGCCCCAGGCGGCAGCGCCCGCCTCGGGCGAAGCGCGCGAAAACCAGGAAAGCGAGCGCGGCGGCGGCATCGTCGAGCTGGGCTCCATCCTGCAGGGTACGCCGGATCTGGCCGCCGCCTTCGTTCCCGTCGCCCCCGAAGCTGCTGCGGCCAAGGATTCGGGCCAGGGCCGCGATCCCGGCGACGCCGGCCGAGGCCGCGACATCGACGCCATCGAAAATGCCCGGCCGGTCGGTCCCGAAAACAGCCCGCGCGCCGACGGGTCGCAGGGTGATTCGCGCCTTGCCCCCCTCCCGACCGATGCGGCGCGCCCGCAAGGGCCGGCCGCGCCCGCGAACGGCCCTGAGCAGCCGGCCGCGCAGCCCGAGACCCCGGTCGCGGTGACCGCTCCGCCGGTCGCCGCCCCGGCCGCACCCGCCGCCGCGCCGCCGCCGCCCGCCCCGGTGGCCGCCGAACCGGCCGCCCAGACCACCCGCACGCCTGCGACCACCGACGACACCCTGGCCGTGACCAAGGCGACCGTCGGGGCGCCGGCGGTGGCAGCGTCGTCCGGGGGCGGCAACGAGGACACGGCCGTCCCGCTGTCGATCACCGTCGCCGCCACCGATACCGGCGACGCCATCACCTCGGTGACGATCCGCGGCGTGCCCGCCGGGGCGACCTTGAACCACGGCACCGCCCAGTCCGACGGGTCGTGGCTGCTTGCCCCCTCGGACCTGGCCGGGCTGACGCTGACGCCGCCGGCCAATTTCGGCGGGTCGTCCATCCATCTCGAAGTCAGCGCTACCGCTGCCGATTCGGGCCTGACGGCCACGTCGACCCAGGGGCTGGACGTGCTGGTCAAGGCGGTCGCCGACACCCCGACGCTGGCCACCACGGCGGCTACGGGCACCGAGGACGGCTGGATCGCGCTGTCGGTGGCCACCGGCACCGCCGACACCGACAGTTCGGAAACCCTGGCCGTCACCATCACCGGCGTGCCCGCCGGCGCTACCTTGAGCGCGGGAACCGCCAACGCCGACGGCTCGTGGAGCCTGACCCAGGCGCAGCTCGCCGGCCTCAAGATCAAGCCGGCCAGCCACGACGCCCGCGACTTCACCCTGACCGTCACCTCGACCACCACCGAGGCCGGTGACGACGGGGTGGTGGCGGTGCGCTCGGCCAGCACCACCCAGACGCTGAAGGTCACCGTCGACGGCCAGGCCACCACCCAGCTGGTCCACCCCACCGCCAGCAGCGGCACCGAGGACCAGCGCATCAACCTGAACCTGTCGCTGGCCACGCCCGACAGCGCCAACGAATCCCTGGCGCTGACCGTCAGCGGCGTGCCGGCGGGGGCGAAGTTCTATGCCGGGGCCACCGGCGGGGCCGCCATCGGCCACGACAACGGCGACGGCTCGTGGACCTTCACCAATGCCGAGGTGGCGCAGACGCAAGGGGCCGGCAACGGCCTGTTCGTGTTGCCGCCCCAGGACTGGAACGACGCCAACTCGGCCGGTGGCAACGCCGGCATGCAGCTGACCGCGCGGCTGGTCGCCACCCAGACCGACCCCGACAGCGGTGCGGTCACCACCAGCACCACCCAGCAGGCCTTTGCCGTGCACGTGGCCGCGGTGGCCGATGCGCCCACGGTGACGGGCGTCGCCGCCCACGGCAACGAGGACACGGCGATCGCCCTGTCGATCACCCCCCACCTGACCGCCGTCACCAACACCGAGGCGGTTTCCTCGCTCACCATCACCGGCGTGCCGTCGGGTGCCGTGCTCAATCACGGGACCAGGAACGCCGACGGTTCGTGGACGCTGTCGTCCGGCGACCTGACCGGCCTGACGGTGACCCCTGCGGCCCACGACCCGGCCGACTTCACCTTGCACGTCACCGCCACCTCGACCGAGCAGGGCGGCAACGTCAGCGTCCGCGATGCGGTCTCGGCCCCGGTCGACATCCGCGTGACCGTCAACGGCGTGCTGAACGCGCCGGGCGTGACCGTGTCGTCCTCCCTGTCGGGCAACGAGGACCAGCGCATCGCCGTCGACCTGGGCCTGTCGACCGCCAAGTCCGACGAGACCCTGTCCGGCATGACCATCGCGGCCCAGTCCGGCAGCGGCGCGGCCATGGCCCAGGCGGTGGCGGGGTCCAGCTTCACGCTGGGCAACGGCACCGCGGTCGGCACCTATGACGCGCCGACGCAGAAGTGGAGCTTCTCGGCTGCCGAGGTGGCGGCGGTGCGCACCGGTGGGCTGTACGTCCAGGCGCCCAAGGACTGGAGCGATTGGAGCAGCGACACCACGGGCCACAACACCGGCCTGCAGCTGACCGCCACCGTCACCGCCACCGAGACCGACGACGGCGCCGTGCTGTCGGCCACCACCACGCGGAGCACCACCGTCCACGTCATGGCCGTGGCCGACCAGCCGACGGTGACCGCCGCCGACGTGGCGGGGACCCAGAACACCGACGGCACGGGCTGGCTGGCGCTGAACATCAGCCCGCATCTGGCCGACGCCGACGGCTCGGAAAGCATCACCAAGCTGACCGTTTCCGACGTGCCCACCGGCGCGGTGCTGAACCAGGGCACCCAGGTCGACGCCAACACCTGGACGCTGACCCCGGCCCAGCTGGCGGGCCTGAAGATCCTGCCCAAGGCCCACGACGCCCACGACTTCACCCTGCACGTCACCGCCACCGCCACCGAGGCGGGGCCCAACGTGGCGGCGGGGCAGGGTACCGCCACCTCGGTGGCGGTGCCGATCAAGGTCGTCGTCGAGGCGACGGCCGAAGGCCCGTCGCTGACCCAGGCCGTTGCGGCGGGCAACGAGGACACCCGCATCAACATGAACCTGACGCTGGCCCTGCCCGACACGGCGGAAGGCTGGTCGGGGATGACTCTGGCCAACGTGCCGGCGGGCAGCCAGTTCTGGTCCGCCGCCAGCGGCGGGGCGCAACTGGGGACCGAGACAGCCTCGGGCAGTTGGAGCTTCTCGGCCGCCGAGGTCGCCACCATCAAGTCGGGCGGCCTGTTCGTCCTGCCGCCGGCCAACTGGAGCGACTACAGCAGCGCCGCCAACCACACCGACGGCATGCGGATCACCGCGACGCTGACCGGCACCAAGACCGACCCCGACAGCGGCCTGGTCCACAGCCAGAGCGTCACCCAATCCCTGGCGGTCCAGGTCAACGCCGTCGCCGACACCCCCACCGCCATGGTGACCCAGGCGGCCAGCGGCACCGAATACGACGGCAGCCACGCCAACTGGATCCCGCTGTCGGTGACTGCGCCGACCCTGGTGGACGCCGATTCGTCCGAGACCCTGTCGCTGGTGGTCACCGGCGTGCCCACCGGCGCCATCCTCAACCACGGCACCCAGACCGGCGCCAACACCTGGAATCTGTCCGCCGCCGACCTTGCCGGCCTGCAGGTCCGCACGGCGACCCACGACGCCAAGGACTTCACGCTGACCTTCACCGCCACGGCGACCGAGCAGGGCGTGGCCTCGCACATCGCGGTGGCGAGCGCCTCGACCTCGTCGACCCTGAAGGTGACGGTGGCGGGCGCGGCCGAGACGCCGACCCTGACCCAGAGCGCGACCGCCACCGGCAACGAGGATGCGCGCATCAAGCTGAACCTGACCGAGGCCTTGGCCGACAGTCAGGAATCGCTGACCATGACCATCACCGGCGTGCAGCCGGGCTCGGCGTTCTATTCCTCGGGCAGCGGCAACACCGCCATCGGCCACGACAACGGCAACGGCAGCTGGTCCTTCTCGGCCGCCGAGATGAAGACGCTGACCACCGGGACCAACTCGCTTTACATCCAGGCGCCCACCAACTGGAGCGACTGGAACAGCACGGGCGGCACCACGGGCATGCCGCTGACGGTGACGCTGACCTCGACCGAGACCGACCCCGACAGCGGGGCGGTGACCACCGCCAGCACGGCGCCGCTGTCGTTCAACGTCACCGTCAAGTCGGTGGCCGACGCCCCCAACCTGACCGTCAACGACGCCACCGGCACCGAGTACGACGGCACCCATGCCAATTGGATCGACCTCAACCTGTCGACCTCGGTGGCCGACACCGACGGCTCGGAAAGCATCAGCTCGGTGGTCGTCACCGGCATGCCGGCGACGGCGCTGCTCAACCACGGCACCAGGAACGCCGACGGCTCTTGGACGCTGAGCCAGGCGGACCTCGCGGGCCTGAAGGTGCAGGCGGCGGCCCACGACGCCAAGGACTTCACCCTGACGGTCAAGTCGACCGCGACCGAGGCCGGCACCGCCGCCCACGTCGCCACCGCGACCGCGTCGACCACCAAGACCCTGGTGGTCAAGGTCGCCGGCGTCGCCGACACCCCGACCGTGACCCAGACCGCGGCCGCCGCGGGCAACGAGGACACCCGGATCAACCTGAACCTCAACCCACAGCTGACCGACAGCGGCGAGTCGCTGTCGATGACGCTGGCCGGGGTGCCGGCGGGCTCGGCGTTCTATTCGGCGGCCAGCGGCGGCAGCGCCATCGGGACCTACAGCGCTACCACCAAGCTGTGGAGCTTCTCGTCGGCGGACATCACGGCGGTGAAGGCCGGCGGCCTGTACGTGCTGCCGCCCAAGGACTGGAGCGACTGGAACAGCGACACCACCACCCACACCACCGGCATGCAGCTCTCTGCGGTGCTGACCTCGACCCAGACCGATCCCGACACCAATCTGGTCACCACTGCCAGCGCGGCGCCGCTGGCGATCACCGTCGCGGTCAAGTCGGTGGCTGATACGCCGACGGTGACGGTCACTCCCGCCAGCGGCAGCCAGAACGACGGCAGCGGCGCCGCCGGCAACTGGATCGCCCTGTCCGTCAATCCGGCGGTGGCCGACACCGATGGGTCCGAATCGGTGACTTCGGTGACCATTTCGGGGGTGCCCACCGGTGCGGTGCTCAACCAGGGCACCGACAACGGCAACGGGTCGTGGACGCTGACGCCGGCCCAGTTGGCGGGCCTGAAGATCCTGCCCAAGGCGCACGATGCCCACGACTTCACCCTGACGGTGACCGCCACCGCCACCGAGGCCGGCGATCCCGGGCACATCGCGGTGGCGACCGCCACCGGCTCGAACACCCTGAAAGTGACGGTGACCGGCACCGCCGAGGCCCCGGTGGTGACCCAGAGCATCGCCGCGGTCGGCAACGAGGACACCCGCATCGACACCAAGCTGTCGATCACCCTGCCCGATTCCAACGAGTCCTATACCGGGATGACCATCACCGGCGCTCCGGCGGGCTCGGTGTTCTATGCCTCGGGTGACGCCGCCGACGCCACCAAGCTGGGCCGTTTCGACGCCGCCTCCGGGACCTGGAGCTTCACCGCCGCCGAGATCGACACCATGCGCTCGGCTGGCCACGGGCTGTTCGTCCAGCCGCCCAAGGACTG
>JBLNBU010000072.1:0-2699 GCA_050260215.1 Actinomycetota bacterium | reverse complement strand
CCGCCATGAGCCGCCTGTTCGACGCCGTCGCCAACGCCCGCGCCCTGCTGCCGCCGCCCGGCCGGCAGGTCCCAGCCCCCGACACGGGCGGCCCCGCCCCGCGGCTGGGGCCGGCCGACCGGGAACTGGTGCGGCTGTGGCAGGCCATCGAGACCGGACTGGCCGGCCGTCCGACCAGGGTGGTGCAGATCGCCGCCTGCGCCGAGGGCGAGGACGACCCCTCGGTGGCGGTGGGCCTGGCCCGGCTGGCCGGTGCCGCCGCCGGCCGCGGCGTGGTGGTGCTGGACGGCACCCACCGGCGGGTGGGCGGCGACGGCACCGTGGCCTTCGGGCCACTGCCCGGCACCGACGGCGATCCCCGCGCCCTTGATCCGGCGGCACTGCGCCTGGCATGGCAGCGCCTGTCCGAACGGGCCGACCTGGTGGTGCTGGACAGCCCGCCGGTGACCGCCTCGGCCCTGGCGCTGGCGCTGGCGCCCACCGTCGATGCGGTGGTGCTGCTGGTGGAAGCCGAACGCACCCGCGAAGCGGTGGCCGCCGCCGCCCGCGACGCCCTGACCGCGGCAGGCGCCAACCTGCTGGGCGTGGTGCTGACCCGCCGCCGCTTCCACGTGCCCAAGGGGCTGTGGGACCGGCTGTGAGCCTCACCCGGGCCTAATGGAAACGTCTGACCTCCTCAGGACGCCGTCAGCCCTTGGCTTCCTCGACCTTGAGTCCGGTCAGCACGAACACGTCCTTGGCCGACAGGCGGCCGGCCTTGGGCAGGCGGCCGCCGGCCACCGCCTCTTCCAGGGGGCGCTTGCGCACCACCACCTCGACGCCGCACTCGGCCACCGGGGTCAGCGTCTGGTCGAAGGCCGGCAGGCCGTGGCGGAAGCCCTGGTCGAGCACCTCGATCTTCTTGATCTCGGCTTGGGCGCCCAGCCCCTGCAGCAGCTCGACCAGGTTGAGCGAGCGGGGGCTCCACGACTTGGCCTTGTAGACGGTGAAGGTCCAGCGATGGTCGGTGTTGTAGCGAGGCGGGAAGGCCCCTTGGGCGTACATGTCCTCGTCGGGGACGACGACCACCAGGTGGCCGCCCGGCTTGAGCACGCGGAACCAGTGCTTCAGCGCCTCGGACGGGTCGGCGGTGGTCGCCAGGGCATGCAGGGCGTGGACGAAGTCGAAGCTGGCATCGGGCACGCCGGCCAGGTACTGGGCATCGCCGTCGGCTGCGTCCCAGCCGCGCACGGCCCGCACCTGGGGAAACAGCTCGCGGAACTGGCCCAGCGGGTCGGCCGCGCCGCCGATGTCGAGCCCCTGGCCGACGAACCAGCGGGTGGCGAACTCGGGCGACCTCAGGCGGCGCATCACCGCCTTGCTGCATTCCTTCATGGGGCTCCTGCCCGACCAAATGCCTCACCCTGAGGAGCGGCGAAGCCGCTCCTCAGGGTGAGGCTACAGGAACAACTTAGCCGCGGCTATTCCTGATCGCCGAGATGTTGGCGGCGTAGTCCTTGGTCTTGAACACCGCCGAGCCGGCGACCAGCACGTTGGCGCCGGCGGCCATCACCTTCCAGGCGTTCTCGGCGGTGACGCCGCCGTCGACCTCGATGTCGATGGGGCGGTCGCCGATCATGCGCTTGATGCGAGCGATCTTTTCCAGCTGCGAATCGATGAAGCTCTGGCCGCCGAAGCCGGGGTTGACGCTCATCACCAGCACCAGGTCCAGGCGGTCGAGCACGTACTCGATGACGTTTTCCGGCGTGGCCGGGTTCAGCGAGATGCCGGCCTTCTTGCCCAGCGACTTGATGAACTGCAGCGAACGGTCGACGTGCTTGTCGGCCTCGGCGTGCACGACGATGAGGTCGGCGCCGGCCTTGGCGTAGTCTTCGAGATAGGGCTGCGCCGGGTCGATCATCAGGTGGACGTCGAAGGTCTTCTTGGTCCACGGGCGGATCGCCTTGATCACCGGCGGGCCGAAGGTCAGGTTGGGAACGAAGTGGCCATCCATCACGTCGATGTGGATCCAGTCGCAACCGGCCTCGTCGATGGCTTTGACTTCCTCGCCCAGGCGGGCGAAGTCGGCGGACAGGATGCTGGGCGCGATCTTGACGGACATGGTTCTTCCTCCCTTCTATTTTTGGCACGCACCTCTCCCGTCATGCCCGGCATAAGCCGGGCATCCATGGACCCCCGGGACGAGCCCGGGGGTGACGGAAGGGTCAAGCGTGTTTAGACGATCTTCTGGTCGAGCGCGCCCTTGGCGTAGGCGTTGCTCATGTCTTCCAGGCCCTTGACCTTGATCTTCGAGGCCATGCCGGCGGCGCCGAACGCCTCGTAGCGGGCCTTGCAGATGCCGACCATGGCGTCCTGGGCGACCTTGTAGTACTTGCGCGGGTCGAACTCCTTGCGGTGCTCGGCCAGGAACTTGCGGATCGAGCCGGTCGAGGCCATGCGCAGGTCGGTGTCGATGTTGACCTTGCGAACGCCGTGCTTGATGCCCTCGACGATCTCTTCCACCGGCACGCCATAGGTCTGGCCCATGTCGCCGCCGAAGTTGTTGATGATCTCCAGCCAGTCCTGCGGCACCGAGGAAGAGCCGTGCATCACCAGGTGGGTGGTGGGGATGCGGGCGTGGATTTCCTTGATGCGGTCGATGCGCAGCACCGCGCCGGTCGGCTTCTTGGTGAACTTGTAGGCGCCGTGGCTGGTGCCGA
>JBLNBU010000071.1:0-6877 GCA_050260215.1 Actinomycetota bacterium | reverse complement strand
AAGCACATGAAGCAGATTGCCGCCCAGACGGCCCCGCCGGGCGGCGCGCCGCCGGGTGGGTTGCCCCCGGGCGCGCTGGGGCGGATCGGCTGAGGCCCTCCCCGCGCTAATGCACCTGGCGCGCGCCTTCCAGCACCTCGGCACTGGACCGCGCGTCCTTGTCGGCGAGAGGCTCGCCGATCAGGTCGTTGGGGTCGGGCGAGTCCTCGGCCACCCGGGTTGCCGGCGTCCCCAGCATGCGCGCCACCAGCCAGCTTGCCCCCAGGGCCGCCAGCCCGACCGCAGCCCGTGTCAATCGCATGGCACACCCTCCGTTGAACCTTCGTTCCAAACGGCAACACCGCCGGCCCTTACGTGGTTCCACTGCTGGCATCGGCCGCAATCGACCTGCTAGCATGGCCGCCAGGTCCAACGACGGGACGATGGGAATGAGCAGCGGCTGGGGTTGCCCACACGACGACAAGGGGACGTGTACCCGGGTAGCGGGGCGGCCGTGCGATCCGGGCATGAAGGGCTGCATCCTGGCCGGACGCTTCCGCTTCTCCAATCAGAGCAAGAACCGCCCGCCCAAGACCGTCCGGGCCGCCCCTGCCCCGGACGGCGCATCGAACGGAGAACTGGCCAGACCGGAGGATTGATCTCCCCGGATGAGCGGCGCGCGCGACCGCTCGGCCGACTACCCCCAGCCATGGCACTGATGGTGGATGGCGGCTTTTCCCATCCGGGAAAAGCCATCGGCTGCTGGTGAAGATATGTCTTTCGGGCGGTTGCCGATGCGCGGCCGTTCCCGTCGTTGCCGCAAAGCGGCAGGCGCATCCCCCATGCGGGCAGGGCGGGCGCCCCTTTCGCCACATATCCCGACAAAGCCGGGCCCGGCCCTGACCGCGCCCCCGCTGCCCCCATGGTGCAGCATCAAGGCCCCGTCCCCTGCCTCCATGGTGGTGACGAACGCGGGCGTATACGTATTCGCGGCGCACATTGCATCAGAAAGCCATAAGCCTGAGCGGGTGCAACGGAATTCCGCGAACGCCGTTTCCTAGCGCAGTCGGCAACTCAGAGAGGAGCCATCCAATGGCAGACGGATCGACTGCGACCGGCACGACCGGGACCACCGATACGACCGGTACGGGGACGACCGGGACCACCGGCACTACCGGGACGACCGGCACAACTGGCGGCACCGGCACCACCGGAACCGAGACCGTGGGCAGCACCACCGCCACCGGCGCGCTGCATGTCGGCACCACCCTGGGCAATGCCGATGTCGTAACCGCCGGCCAGGATTCGCTGGCGATCATCGGCGGCAATGGCGACTCGGTCCTGCTCGGCACCCCCAACAGCCACGTGCTGATCGGCGGCAACGGCAACGACGTGCTGATCGCCCCAGAACTGAACGCCCAGCAGCTGGCCGCGACCAGCGGTACCACCGGCACCACCGGCGGGACCACCGGCACGTCCGGCACCGGCACCTCGGGCACGGGCACCTCGGGCACGGGCACCTCGGGTACGGGCACGACCAGCGGCGGCACCACCGACAATACCGGCGGCACCTCGGGCACCAGCGGTTCGGGGACCACGTCGGGCAGCACCGACAACACCGCCGGCGGCACAACCTCGGGCGGCACCACCACCGGCACCACCGACACCTCGGGAGGCACCTCGAGCGGCACCGGCACCACCGGAACCACCGGCGCGGCCGACCAGACCTCGGGTACCACCGACAACACCGGCGGTACCACCGACAACACCGGCGGTACCACCGGGACGTCGACCAGCACCACCGGCACCGGCTCGACCACCTCGGCCGGCTTCCAGCTCGACGGCGGCAACGGCAACGACATCCTGGTCGGCAGCAACGGCGACGACGTGCTGCGCGGCGGCAACGGCAACGACGTGATCATCGGCCACGGCGGCAACGACGTGGCCATCGGCGGGAACGGCGCCGACCTGTTCGTTTTCGACAGCGGCCACATGGTCATCCGCGACTTCAACTTCGCCGAGGGCGACCGCATCGTGCTCGCCAACGGCGAATCGGCCCAGGCCGTGCTGTCCGCCCTGACCGGCGGAACCAGCGGAACCTCGGGCGGCACCACCGGCGGGACCACCGGCGGAACCGGCACCACCGGGGGAACCACCGGAGGCACCACCGGCGGAACCGGCACCACGGGCGGCACCACCGGCGGAACCACCACGGGCACCGGCGGCGAGACTACCGGTGGCACGACCGGCGGGACGACCGGCGGCACCACGGGCACCGGCGGCGAAACCACCGGCGGCACCACGGCCGGCGGGACCACCACCGGCGGGACCGGCGGCGAGACCACCGGCGGCACGACCGGTGGCACGACTGGCGGCACCACGGGCACCGGCGGCGAAACCACCGGCGGCACCACGGCCGGTGGCACCACCACCGGCGGGACCGGCGGCGAGACCACCGGCGGCACCACCGGTGGGACGACCGGCGGCACCACCGGCGGCACCACCACGGGCACCGGTGGCGAGACCGGCGGCACCACGGGCGGCACCACGGGCGGCACCACCACCAGTGGCGGCGAATCCTCGGTGACCATCCACACCGCCACCGGCGACATCACCCTGGTCGGGCACAATGCCGGCCAGGTATCGCAGGATTGGTTCCTGAGCTGATCGACCGACAGGCGCCGCCACCGCAACAGGTGGCGGCGCCCCCTTCCCCGTTGGAGAGAGGCCAGACATGTCCGGTCCGAAATCCATCCTGTCGGGCAGTGGCGGGGCCATCGCCGCGGCCCTGGTGTTCAGCCTGTTCGCCAACCTGCTGATGCTGGTCATCCCGCTGTTCTCGCTGCAGCTCTACGACCGGGTGCTGACCAGCCGCAGCGGCGAGACGCTTGCCATGCTGACGGTGATCGCCGGCCTGGCCCTGGTGGTACAGGCGGTGCTGGAATACGTCCGTTCCCGCCTGATGGTGGTCATCGGCCTGTGGCTCGAACGTCGCTGGGCCCCCGAGCTGCTGGAGCGCGCCATCCGCCGCGGCGCCGCCTCGGGCCCGGGCATCAACCTGCTTCGCGACCTGTCCACGGTGCGCAACTGGATCGGCGGGCCGGGCATCTTCCACCTGTTCGACAGCCCGTGGGTGCCGGTCTACGCCTTCACCATGTTCATGCTGCACCCGGCGCTCGGCTGGCTGACGCTGGTGGGCGGAGTGCTGCTGTTTGCGGTCACGGTGGCCAGCGACATCGCCACGCGGGCGCCCCTGCGGGTGGCCGGCCAGGGCTTCAACAACCAGCTGATCCGCGCCTACGACTACATCCGCCGCTCGGAAGTGATCGAGGCCATGGGCATGCTGCCCGGCATCAAGGCCCTGTGGGGCGCCGACCAGCACGAGGCCGAGGACTGCCTGGAACAGGGCTGGAACCGCAGCGCCGTCCTGTCGGCCATCGCCCGTTTCCTGCGCCTGGGGGTGCAGATCGCGGTGATGGCGGCCGGCGCCTGGCTGGCGGTGGGCGACAAGCTGACCCCCGGCGGCGTGGTGGCCGGCTCGATCCTGCTGGCCCGCGCACTTGCCCCCATCGAAAGTCTGGTCGGCAGCTGGCGCGGCCTGGCCGACGCCCGCAACGGCCTGGCGCGGCTGCGCGACGAGCTGGCCCAGCCGCTGCCGCCCCGCAGCACCACCCGGCTGCCGACGCCCTCGGGCCGGCTGCGCCTGGAAGGCGTGACCTTCGAGGCAGAGGGGCTGGAACGCCCGGTGCTGACGGAAGTGGACTTCGAGCTGCAGCCGGGCGAATCGCTGGGCATCATCGGCCCGTCGGCCGCCGGCAAGTCGACCCTGGCCCGCATCATCCTGGGCATCCAGACGCCCAGCCAGGGCCGCGCCCGCCTGGACGCCGCCGACGTCGCCACCTGGGACCGCGAGGACCTGGGCCGCCACATCGGCTATCTGCCGCAGGACATCGAGCTGTTCGCCGGCACGGTCAAGCGCAACATCGCCCGCATGGGCCGGCCCGACGACGCCGAAGTGGTCGCTGCCGCCCAGCTTGCCGGTGTCCACGACATGATCCTGCGCCTGCCGCTGGGCTACGACACCAAGATCGCCGAGATCTACCGCAACCTGTCGGGCGGCCAGCGCCAGCGTGTCGCCATCGCGCGGGCCTTCTATGGCGACCCCAGGCTGATCGTACTGGACGAACCCAACTCCAACCTGGACGCCGAGGGCGAGAACGCGGTCATCCGCGCCCTGCTGCGTGCCCGCGAGCGCGGCACCACCACCATCGTCATTGCCCACCGCGCCCGCGTGCTGATGACCGTCGACCGCCTGCTGCTGCTTCGCGACGGACGCATCGACATGCTGGGCCCGCGCGACGAGGTGATGGCCCGGGTGCTGCCCAACCCGCAGCAGCAGGCCCAGCCCGAACGCACGCCCGCCATGAGGGAGGCCGGCCGATGAACAGCGACGAGACGCCCCGCATCCGTGCCCGCGGCCCCATCGTCTTCGGCCTGGCCGTCGTCGCCGCCGGCTTCGGCGGCTTCGGCACCTGGGCGGCGCTGGCGCCCCTGAACAGCGCCGCCATCGCCCGCGGCGAGGTCAAGGTCGAATCCTATCGCAAGACCGTCCAGCACCGGGAAGGCGGCATCGTGCGCGAGATCCTGGTCCACGACGGCGACCACGTCGCCGCCGGCCAACCCCTGGTGCTGCTGGACGACACGCCGGTCCGCGCCAAGTGGCGGCAGTTGCGCAGCAGCTGGCTGGATTCGCTGGCCAACCGGGCCCGGCTGGTGGCTGAACGGGACCAGGCCGACGCCGTCGACTTCTCGGCCCTTCCCCCGGCGGCCGAGGATCCCCGCGTCGCCGAGGTCATCCGCGCCCAGACCAACCTGTTCGAGGCCCGGCGCACCATGCTGGCCGGCCAGGTCGCTGTGCTCGACCGGCGCATCGACCAGTACCAGCGCGAAGCGCAGTCCCTGGCCGCCGAACAGGCCTCGAAGGACCGCCAGTTGGCCCTGATCGCCGAGGAGGTCGCCACGACCCGCGACCTGGTGCGCAAGGGACTGGGGGTGAAGCCGCGCCTGCTGTCGCTGGAACGCGACGCCGCCCGGCTGCAGGGCGAGCGCGACGACTTCGGCGCCCAAATAGCCCGGGTGCGGCAAAGCGTCGCCGGCACCCAGCTGGAAATCGCCAACGTCACCTATCGCCACCTGGACGAGGTGGCCGGCGAACTGCGCAAGGTCGAGAACGATATCCGCGACACCGAGCAGCAGATGGCCGCCGCCGAGGATCAGCTGCGCCGCACCGTCGTCCGCTCGCCCCAGGAAGGCGTGGTGGTGGGCCTGCGCGTCCACACGCCGGGTGGCGTGGTCAACGGCGGCGAGGCGCTGATGGACGTCGTCCCCCGCGACGACGTGCTGATCGTCGAGGCCCAGGTCAAGCCCGAGGACATCGACCGCGTCCATGCCGGCCGACCCGCCCAGGTCCGGCTGAAGACCTTCATGCGCGGACTGACTCCGCCGGCCCGCGGCATCGTCACCCGGGTGTCGGCCGACCTTCTGCACAACGACAAGGGTGACCAGAGCTGGTACCTGGCCCGCATCGAGCTCGACCCCGATTCGCTGAAGCGCCTACCCGGCCCCCTGGCGCCCGGCATGCAGGCCGACGTGCTGGTGGCCACCGGCGAGCGCACGGCGCTTCAGTACATGATCGAGCCGCTGG
Organism: Actinomycetota bacterium; assembly: GCA_050260215.1. Taxonomy (GTDB): domain Bacteria; phylum Pseudomonadota; class Alphaproteobacteria; order Rhodospirillales; family Magnetospirillaceae; genus JBLNBU01. Next base: position 1,194 of record JBLNBU010000071.1, on the reverse strand, counting down.
CCCAGGCCATGACCCTGGCCTTCCGCGAGAAATGACGCCGCCACGCGGCCGCCGGCTACCCGTGGGTGCCGAGCCGGTGGCCGGCGGGGTCGATTTCCGCGTCTGGGCGCCCCTGGCCAAGGCGGTGGCGGTGGCCGTCGACGGCGGCAGCGACACAGAGCTGCCGGCCGAGGGCGGCGGCTGGTTCGGGGGCGTGGTGGCGGACATGGCGGCCGGGCAGCGCTATCGCTTCCGCCTGGACGACCGCGGGCCCTTTCCCGACCCGGCTTCGCGCTTCCAGCCCGAGGGTCCGCACGGGCCCTCCCAGGTGGTCGATCCCGGCGCCTATACCTGGCACGACGGCGACTGGGGCGGGGCCGGCATCGACGGCCAGGTCCTTTACGAGTTGCATGTGGGCACCTTCACGCCCGAGGGCACCTTCGCCGCCGCCGCCGCCCAGATGCCCCGGCTGGCCGAGCTGGGCATCGGCGTGGTCGAGCTGATGCCCGTGGCCGAATTCCCCGGCCGCTTCGGCTGGGGCTACGACGGCGTCGACCTGTTCGCGCCGTCCCACCTCTACGGCAGCCCCGACGAGCTGCGCGCCCTGGTGGACGCTGCCCACGGCGTCGGCATCGGAGTCATCCTCGACGTGGTCTACAACCACCTGGGACCGGACGGGAACTACCTGCGCTGCTTCGCCACCGACTACTTCACCGACCGCTATGAGACCGAATGGGGCGAGGCGGTCGACTTCGACGGACCGCGCTCGGGGCCGGTGCGCGCCTTCTTCGTCGCCAACGCCCGCTACTGGACCCAGGAGTTCCATTTCGACGGACTGCGCCTGGATGCCACCCAGTGCATCTACGACGCCTCGCCCGTCCACGTGATCTCCGAGATCGCCCTGGCGGTGCGCGACGCCGGCGGCGGCCGCGCCACCCTGGTGGTGGGCGAGAACGAGCCCCAGCACGCCGAGCTGGTGCGCGACCTGGGCCTGGACGCCCTGTGGAACGACGATTTCCACCACTCGGCCACGGTCGCCGCCACCGGCCGCAACGAGGCCTATTACGGCGACCACCTGGGTGCCCCCCAGGAACTGGTCTCGGCCGCCCGCCACGGCACGCTGTTCCAGGGCCAGCTCTATTCCTGGCAAGGCATGCGCCGCGGCAGCCCGGCGCTGGACCTGCCGCCCAAGGCGTTCGTCGCCTATCTGCAGAA
>JBLNBU010000070.1:0-22977 GCA_050260215.1 Actinomycetota bacterium | reverse complement strand
GGCCAGCAGCACATGGTCGCCGCCATAGAAGGCGCCGTGCATGCGGGTGCGCCTGAGCGCATGGCTGCGGATCACCCCCAGGGCCGCCGTGCACCAGTTCATCCGCCTGAGCGCGTCGCGGAAGCGGTCCTGCGGCCGGTCGCCCTCGGCCAGGTGCAGGGGCTCCATCTCCATCAGCAGGTTGCCGCGCGCGTCGATCACCCGGCCGTCGGCGCGCACCTTCAGCGGCCGGCCGGCGTCGTCGATCATGGTGACCGCGGTGTGGGCCAGCACGGCTTCGCTATCCAGGCGCAACAAGCGCAGGCAGCGGGCCAGGTAGTCGGGGGCCAGCAGGTCGTCGTGGGGCATCCACTTGAAATAGGGCGCGGTGCAGAAGCCGAACACCCGGTTGAAGTTGGGCGCCGCCCCGATGTCGCGGTCGACCCGGGTGTAGCGGATGCGGCGGTCGCGGTCGGCGAAGGTCCGGCAGATATCGGCAGTGGCGTCGGTCGAGGCGTTGTCCGAGATGACCAACTCGAAGTCGCCGAAGCTTTGGCCGAGCACGCTGTCCAGCGCCTCGGCCAGATAGGCCTCGCCGTTGCGGACCGGAAGCCCGATGCACAGGGTGGGGATGCCGTCCTTCATGACCCGGTCGCCTCCGGCTGTCTGGCGGACGGATTGTCGCCGCCGCCGACCTCCGGCGGCAAAGTCGCGGGCGGGGTAACCACCTGCGCAAATGCGCTAGCCGCCTAGCCTATGGCGCGGCCTCGGGCTATGATCCCGGCGAACGGGAGGGGGAAGCGGGCATGACGGAAGACAACGGCGCGGAAAAGCGCAGCGGCATCCTGACCGACAAGCGTATCGTCGGCCTGGGCGGCCATGAATTCGTCTTCTCGCGCGAGGAACCCGAATACCCCCAGCGCCGCGTGGGAACCCGCCGGGTAGTCGCCGACTGGGTCCACCAGTTCGAGGCCGACGAGACCTGGTCGCGCGCCGTGGTGCACGAACACGACGACGGCATGTTCGAGCCCACCTCGCTGTACGGCGTGTTCGCCGACTTCCCCGGCGCCACCGCGGTCGAGATCACCATCCGCTGGATGCAGCGGGCCCATGCCGACCAGGTCCGCAAACTGCGCACCCAGCGCCTGGTCATGGCCGGCGCCTGCACCTTGCTCGCCATGCTGGCCATCCTGGCCTGGACGCTGCGCTGAGGCTCCCCGGCGCCGACGCGGTCATTCCCCCAGCATCAGCGAGCGATACTGCATGTCCTCTTCCAGGATGTGGTGGATAAGCCACCCGCGCAGGAAGGCCGTCGCCTCCTTGGCCGAGGCAGGCGAGGCGCAGCCGGCCATGTGCAGCCCGCGGAAGCGCAGGATCTCGGTCCCCATCTCCACGTGCAGGGCCTTCTGGCGGCCCAGTCCCTCGTAACCCAGCGCCTTGAGGATCGTCTCCTCGCGGGCGAAGTGGCCCTCGGCAAAGGCCAGCAGTTCGTCGAACAGGGCGCCCAGCGCGGCCGCCTCGCTTGATCCCTGCCCCAGCGCCACCATCCGGTTGTGGATGTCGATCAGGCGCCGATGGTCGGCATCCAGCAGGGTCGAGCCCACGCTGAAGCCATCGTTCCATTCGATCAGAGGCATGTCCGCCTCCGTCTTCGGGTGCCCACCCCAAGCCCGTTCCCGTTGCGGGTGGCGATGCCGTCGGGCCACGGCATCCCCAAGTCACCCGGCCCGTTCACGGCCGGATATAGGTGTAGCCCTTCATCTGCAGCCGCGACAGTTCGGCGACCCCGGACGGCACGATGTCTTCCTTCTCGACGTCGTAGAGGTCGCGGTTGGCGTCCATGTGCCGGCCGACCAGGGTGTTGTTGCACACCAGGAACTGAACCTTCTGTTCCTTGAGCGCGATCACTTTGGACTGCAGCGCCATGTTGTCGCGGGCGTCCTTCAGCAGGTCGAGGCCATCGCCGTGCAGCACCACCTTGACCTCGATATTGTCCTTGCCGACGGCGTTGATCTGGTTCTGCACGTTGGTCAACGCCATCATGTACGAGCGGTCCTTGTCCCCGCCCTCGCCGTTGACGTGGTAGACCACTTTCTGGTGGCCGTAATATTCGTTGGCTGAGGCGGCACCGGCGACAGCGGCGGTGATCCCAAGTCCCAGCACGGCAACGGAAAGCAGGCGGCGCATGTCTACCCTTTCGGCGTCCAACTCCCTTCAAGAAGGACCGAAACGGGCTACGCTTTCAATTGAGACTAAGTATTAAGGCTTAGACCCTAACCAAGTGGACGTCCGTGATGGGCTTGTGCCCGAACATGGACTTCAGGGTGCGGCGCACGGCCACCCGGGCAGTCTCGCGCACCTTGCCGTCGTCCTTGCGCTCCTTGGCCGAAAGTTCGGACAAGGCGTCGACCACCGCTTCGACCACCGCCTCGTGTTCTTCGGCGGCATATTCGGCGTCCAAAAGGCCCAGCGCGGTCAGCTGGGGCTCGCCCAGCAGGTGGCCAGCCTTGTCCACCACCACGGTGACCACCGCGGTGCCGTTGAACACCATGCGCCGGCGAGCCCGGATGATCTCGGAATCGAGCGGCACCAGCCTGGGGCCATCGACGCACAGCTTGCCGGTGGGCACCATGTCGACCACCTCGGGCGTGCCGGGGGCCAGCTTGAGCATGGTGCCGTTGACGATCTCGACCGCTTCCGGCACCTGGCAGGCGCGCGCCAGGCGGGCGTGCTCCTGGACATGGCGGGCCTCGCCGTGGACGGGCACCGCCAGGCGGGGACGGACCAGCTGGTACATGGTCTCCAGTTCCTCGCGCGCCGGATGGCCCGAGACGTGGACGAACTCGTCCTTCTCGGTGACCACCTCGACGCCAAGGCGCACCAGGTCGTTCTGCAGCTTGAAGATCGACTTCTCGTTGCCGGGAATGATGCGCGACGAGAACACCACCACGTCGCCCTTGCCCAGGGTCACATGCGGATGGTCGTCTGCGGCGATGCGGGCCAGGGCGGCGCGGGGCTCGCCCTGGCTGCCGGTGCAGATGTAGAGCACCTTGTCCTTGGGCAGGTAGCCGGCGTCGTGGTCGGTGAGGAACGGCGGCAGATCGGCCAGATAGCCGTTCTCGCGCGCGGCCTTGTCGATGCGCCACAAGCTGCGGCCGACCAGGGCGACGTGGCGGTCGCAGGCCTGGGCCGCCACCGCGATGCTTTCCAGCCGCGCCACGTTGGTGGCAAAGCAGCTGACCGCGATCTTGCCATCAAAGCGGCCCAGCAGGCCGATCAGGCTGTTGCGGACCTCGGCCTCTGAACCGGAATGGCCCTTGGTGAACACGTTGGTGGAATCACCCACCAGCGCCAGCACCCCCTCGCGGCCCAGGCGCTTCAGCTTCTCGGTGTCGGCGGGCAGGCCCAGCAGCGGATCGGGATCGAACTTCCAGTCGCCGGTGTGCACCACCGTGCCCAGCGGCGTGCGGATGGCCAGGGCGTTGGGCTCGGGGATCGAGTGGGTCAGCGACACCAGCTCGACGTCGAAGGGCCCGACCTTGAACCGCGAGCCCAGATCGACCACGTGGACCGGCACCTGCGACGTCAGCCCCACCTCGTGCAGCTTGCCGCGCAGCACCGAGGCGGCGAACGGGGTGGCGTAGACCGGGCACCGCAGCCGCGGCCACAGGTACTGCACCGCGCCCAGATGGTCCTCGTGGGCGTGGGTCAGCACCAGGCCGGCCAGGTTGTCGCGGCGTTCCTCGATCCACTTGGGGTCGGGCATCACCACGTCGATCATCGGCATGCTGTCGTCGCCGAACGACACGCCCAGGTCGACCATCAGCCACTTGCCCCCGAACCCGTAGAGGTTGAGGTTCATGCCGATCTCGCCGGCACCGCCAAGGGGAAGGAAAACCAGTTCGTCAGGGTTCATGCCATCTCGTCCGTTGCCGTCACCCCCGCGAAGGCGGGGGTCCAGGGGGAGCCCGAAACGCGCGACGGCGCCATTCCCCCCTGGATGCCCGCCTGCGCGGGCATGACGAAGAAAAAACTACTCCAGCCGCTTGTTGCGGCGATGGATTTCCAGCAGGCCGCGCAGGGTCAGGTCGGCATCCAGGCGGTGGATGACCTTGGTCGCCTCGGCGAACAGGGGCGCCAGGCCGCCGGTGGCGACCACCAGCATCTCGGCGCCGAATTCCTCCTCGATGCGGTGCACCAATCCTTCGATCAGGCCCACATAGCCCCAGAAAATGCCCGACTGCATGGCCGGCACGGTGGCCTTGCCGATCACCTGGCGCGGCCGGCCGATGGCGACGCGGGGCAGCTTGGCCGCGGCCATGTGCAGCGCTTCCAGGGACAGGTTGATGCCGGGCGCGATGGCGCCGCCGCAGTAGTTGCCGTCCACATCGATGACGTCGAAGGTGGTGGCGGTGCCGAAATCGATGACGATCATCGGCCCCTTGTAGCAGCCGTGCGCAGCCACCGCGTTCACCAGGCGGTCGGCGCCGACTTCCTCGGGGCGGTCGAGCAGGATGCTGATGCCCAGATGCACGCCCTCGTCGCCGACAACCAACGGCTCGCAGGCGAAATAGCGGCGGCACAGGGTCTTCAGGCCGAACACCATGGCCGGCACCACCGAGGCGATGATGGCCGAGCTGATGTCCTGGCGGTTCAGCCCTTCGATGGTGAGCAATTGGGTCAGCCACACCCCCAACTCGTCGGCGGTGCGGTCGGTGTGGGTCGAGGCCCGCCACTCGCCGCGCAACTGGTCGCCGTCGAACACGGCGAAGACGATGTTGGTATTGCCGGAATCGATCGCCAGCAGCATGGGCAACTCCGTTACGCGGGCGCGCCGGGGAAGAACACGTCGCCGGCGAAGACCGAACGCATGCCGGCGGCGCCTTGATCCAGCAGAAGTGCACCCTGTTCGTCAAGTCCCGCGAAGGTGCCGGTCAGGGTTTCGGCCTCCAGGCGCACCACCACCGGCTCGCCCAAACCGCGGGCGAGGCCGAGCCAGGCCTGGCGCACCGCGGCGAAGCCGTGGTCCCGCCACGCCTGCAGCCGGGGCGCGAAGGCGGTGCAGAAGGCCGCCAGCACGGTATCGGCATCGCATGAGGCCCCCAGGTCCTTGAGGCAGGTGGCGGGATAGACCAGCCCGTCCGGCGGCGGCGCCTGGGCGACGTCGACGCCGAGCCCGAGCACCAGCCAGTCGCCCTCGGCCTCGAGCAGCATGCCGGCGACCTTGCGGCCGTCGGCCAGCACGTCGTTGGGCCATTTGCAGCGGATGTCGGTTGCGGGGACCAGCGGGCCCAAGGCCTCGCACAGGGCGACGGCGGCGGCGAAGCCGACCGAGGCCGCCTCGGCCGGCGGCCGGTCGAGGCGGATCAGTACCGAGAAATGCAGGTTGCCGCGCGGGCTGACCCAGCCGCGGCCGCGCCGGCCACGGCCGGCGGTCTGCTCGGCGGCGGTAACCACGGTCAGGTCGGCCGTACCCTCGGCGGCCAGTCGCCTGGCCTCGTCGTTGGTGCTGCCGACCCGGTCGAACGCGACCAGCCGGAACGCCGGCGGGAGGATCATCCCGCCGGGAACAGCGCCGCGGCGGCCGCCTTGGCACCCGACACCAGCGGCGCCGGGACGAAGGTGAACAGCAGCACCACCGCGGTCGACGCCGCCATCACCAGCCCGACCGAACGCGACACCGGCTTGTCGAAGCTGTCCACCGCCTCGTCGAAGTACATCACCTTGACGATGCGCAGATAGTAGAAGGCGGACACCACGCTGGTCAGCACGCCCAGGATGGCCAGGGTGTACAGCTCGGCCTGGATGGCGGCCATGAACACGTAGAACTTGCCCCAGAACCCGGCCAGCGGCGGGATGCCCGCCATGGAGAACATCAGCACCGCCAGCACGAAGGCCATCATCGGGTTGGACTTCGACAGCCCGGCCAGGTCGTCGATGCCCTCGACCATGCGGCCCTTCTGGCGCATGGACAAGATGACGGCGAAGGTGCCGACGTTCATGAACAGGTAGATGGCCAGATAGATCAGCACGCCCTGGATGCCCATGTCCGACCCGGCGGCCAGGCCGACCAGCACGTAGCCCACATGGCCGATGGAGCTGTAGGCCATCAGGCGCTTGATGTTGGTCTGGACGATGGCGGCAAAGGCGCCGACGAACATGGAGGCGATGGCGATGAAGGTCACCACCTGGCGCCACTGCACCAGCAGGTCGGCGAACGGCCCGACCAGGACGCGGGTGAACAGGCACAGCGCGGCGATCTTGGGCGCCACGGCGAAGAAGGCGGTGACCGGGGTCGGCGCGCCCTCGTAGACGTCGGGGGTCCACATGTGGAAGGGCACCGCCGAGATCTTGAACGCCAGGCCCGCCATGACGAACACCATGCCGGCGATGACGCCCAGGTGGGGCACGTGGTGGTCGGCGAACACCTTGGCCAGCGCGTCGAACGAGGTGGTGCCGGCAAAGCCGTAGATCAGCGAGATGCCGTAGAGCAGCAGGCCCGAGGCCAGCGAGCCGAGGATGAAGTACTTCAGGCCCGATTCGGTGGCACGCACGTTGTCGCGGGCATAGGCGGCCAGCACGTAGAGCGACAGGCTCTGGAGCTCGAGACCCAGGTACATGGCCAGGAAGTCGTTGGCCGAGACCATCATCATCATGCCCAGCGTGGCGAACAGCACCAGCACCGGATACTCGTAGCGGCCGATGCGCTCCTTCTCGAGGAAGCCCAGCGACATGGACACGGTAAACGCCGAGCCCAGCAGGATCATCGTCTTGGCGAAGCCGGCGAAGCGGTCGGCGACGAACATGCCGTTGAAGGTGGTCTGGCGGTCGTTGCCCAGCGAGGACACCAGCATCAGGGCAGCGCCCATCACCAGCACCACCAGCAGGGTCACCGGGCGGATGGAGTCTTCCTTGCGGAAGACGCCGACCATCAGCAGCGCCAGGATCGAGGCGGCCACGAACAGCTCGGGCAGCACCGGGACGAGGTTCAAGGTCTCGGTCACGTCGTCGTCTCCCCTAGCGGATCGCCACCGACAGGCCGTTTGCGGCGGCCTTGGCGAGCTCGTAGTTGTCGATCATCTTGGCCACCGAGGCGTGCATCGGCCCCAGGAAGTGGCCGGGGGCCACGCCCATCCAGATCACCACGGCGATCAGGGGCACGAACACGATCACCTCGCGGGCATCCAGGTCGAGGATGCCCTTCAGGTCCTCGCGCACCAGGCGGCCGAACACCACCCGGCGATACAGGAACAGCATGTAGGCCGCGCCCAGGACCAGGCCGGTGGCGGCGAACAGCGACACCCAGGTGTTGACCTGGAACGAGCCCAGCAACACCAGGAACTCGCCGACGAAGCCCGAGGTACCGGGCAGGCCGACCGAGGCCATGGTGAACAGCATGAACACCAGCGCGTATTTGGGCATCCGCTGCGCCAGGCCGCCGTAGCGGGCGATCTCGCGGGTGTGCATGCGGTCGTAGACCACGCCGACGCACAGGAACAGAGCCCCCGACACCACGCCGTGCGACAGCATCTGGAACAGCGCGCCCTCGACCCCTTGCGTGGTCATCGAGAAGATGCCGATGGTCACGTAGCCCATATGGGCGACCGAGCTGTAGGCGATCAGCTTCTTCATGTCGTCCTGCACCAGGGCGACCAGCGAGGTGTAGATCACCGCCACCACCGAGAGCGTGTAGACCAGCGGGGTGAAGTACTCGGAAGCCTGCGGCAGCATGGGCACAGAGAAGCGCAGGAAGCCGTAGGCGCCCATCTTCAGCAGCACGCCGGCCAGGATCACCGAGCCCGCGGTCGGGGCCTCGACGTGGGCGTCGGGCAGCCAAGTGTGCACCGGCCACATGGGCACCTTCACCGCGAACGAGGCGAAGAACGCCATCCACAGCCACAGCTGCATCTTGAACGGGAACGAATGCGCCATCATCGCGGCGATGTCGGTGGTGTGCGCGTCGAAGTACATGGCCAGCATGGCCAGCAGCATCAGCACCGAACCCAGCAGGGTGTAGAGGAAGAACTTGAACGCGGCATAGACGCGCCGCGGACCGCCCCACACGCCGATGATGATGAACATCGGGATCAGCACGCCTTCGAAGAAGACGTAGAACAGCACCAGGTCGAGCGCGCAGAACATGCCGACCATCATGGTTTCCAGCACCAGGAAGGAGACCATGTACTCCTTGACTCGCACCGTCACCGAGCCGAAGGCCGACAGGATGCACAGAGGGGTCAGGAAGGTCGACAGCAGCACGAACCACACCGAGATGCCGTCGACACCCATGGAATAGGACACCGTCGTCCCCGGCAGCCAGGGCGCGGCTTCCTTGAGCTGGAAGCCGGGCTCGGCCGGGTTGAAGCCGGCCAGAATGAACAGCGACACCACGAAGGTCGCAGCGGAAGTCAGCAGCGCCACGTTGCGGGCATTGCGTGCCACCACCTCGGCTTCGCCGCGGATGGTGAGGATGAACAACGCGCCGAGCAACGGCAGGAACGTCGTCAGCGAGAGAAGCGGCCAGTCAGTCATGACGTCGTCCTCAGCGGGCGTTGAACATGTACCAGGTGACGAACGCCGCCACCCCGATCAGCATGGCGAAGGCGTAGTGGTAGACGTAGCCGCTCTGCAGCTTGCCCACCTTGCGCGCCAGTTCGCGCGTCGCCGCGGCGACACCGTCGGGGCCCACCCCGTCGATCAGCGCGCCGTCGCCGCCCTGCCACAGCCCCTTGCCCAGGCGGAAGGCGGGCCGCACGAACAGGAAGTCGTACAGCTCGTCGAAGTACCACTTGTTGAGCAGGAACTTGTAGATGCCCTGGAAGCTGCCGGCCAGCAGGCCGGGAAGCGCCGGGGCGAACACGTAGAACAGATAGGCCAGCGCGATGCCCGACGCCGCCACGATGGTCGGCAGGGTCGCCACCCAGCCCGGCACGTGGTGGGCGTTCTCGAGCGCCGGATGGTGCTCGGTCACCAGGATCGACTTGGCCCAGAAGTGGGCGTTGTCATGGCCGACCAGGAGCTCGTAGCCCAGGTAGCCGGCGAAGATGGCCCCCGTGCCCAGCACCAGGAGCGGCACGATCATCACCGCCGGGCTTTCGTGGACATGGGCCATGACGTGCTCGTCGGCGCGCGGCTTGCCGTGGAAGGTCAGCAGCAGCAGGCGCCACGAGTAGAAGGCGGTCAGGAACGCCGCGGTCACGCCCACCCAATAGGCGAACTGGCCCTGCACGGTCCCGGCGCCCCAGGCGGCCTCGAGGATGGTGTCCTTCGAGAAGTAGCCGGCGAAGAACGGGATGCCGGCCAGCGCAAGGCTGCCGATCCACATCAGCACGTAGGTGGCCTTGATGTGCTTCCACACGCCGCCCATGCGGCGGATGTCCTGCTCGTCCGACATGGCGTGGATCACGCTGCCGGCGCCGAGGAACAAGAGCGCCTTGAAGAAGGCGTGGGTCATCAGGTGGAAGATGGCCGCCTGATAGGCCGACACGCCGATGGCGAAGAACATGTAGCCCAGCTGCGAGCAGGTGGAATAGGCGATCACCCGCTTGATGTCGTTCTGCACGCAGCCCACCGTGGCGGCGAAGATCGCCGTGGCGGCACCGACAACGCAGACCACCGCCAGCGCGGTGTCGGAGAACTCGAACAGCGGGCTCATGCGCGCCACCATGAACACACCGGCGGTCACCATGGTCGCGGCATGGATCAGGGCCGAGACGGGGGTCGGGCCCTCCATGGCGTCGGGCAGCCAGGTGTGCAGGCCCAGCTGGGCCGACTTGCCCATGGCGCCGACGAACAACAGCAGGCAGCAGATGGTGATGGCGTGCCACTCGACGCCGAAGAAGCGCACGGTGGCGGCGGCCTTTTCCGGGGCGGCGGCGAAGATGGCGTCGAAGCCCACCGCGTCGAACAGGAAGTAGCAGCCGAAGATGCCGAGCGCGAAGCCGAAGTCGCCGACGCGGTTGACCACGAAGGCCTTGATCGCCGCGGCGCAGGCCGACGGCTTTTCGTACCAGAAGCCGATCAGCAGGTAGGAGGCCACGCCCACGCCCTCCCAGCCGAAGAACAGCTGGACCAGGTTGTCGGCGGTCACCAGCATCAGCATGGCGAAGGTAAACAGCGACAGGTAGCTCATGAACCGCGGGATCGAGGTGTCATGGCTCATGTAGCCGACCGAGTAGACGTGGACCATGAACGACACCCAGGTCACCACGATCATCATCACCGCGGTGAGCGTGTCGAACTTCAGCGCCCACGACACGTCGACGGTGCCCGACTGGATCCAGCTGGCCAGCTGGATGGTCTCGGGCGCGCCGCCAAGCGCGACCTTCTGGAAGATCACCGCCGACAGCGCGGCGGAGATGCCGAGCAGGGTGCAGGTGATCACTTGCGCCCCTCGGTCACCGATGAAGCGGCCGAACAGGCCGGCGACGATCGAGCCCAGCAGCGGCAGGAAAACGGCAGCGACGTAGATCATCCCCACTCACCCCTTAAGCTGGCTGATTTCCTCGACCGCGATGGTGCCGCGGTTGCGGAAGAAGACGACGACGATGGCCAGGCCGATGGCAGCCTCGGCGGCGGCCACGGTCAGGATGAACATCGAGAACACCTGGCCCACGAGGTCGTTGAGATAGGACGAGAACGCCACCAGGTTGATGTTGACCGCAAGCAGCATCAGCTCGATCGACATCATGATGATGATCACGTTCTTCCGGTTCAGGAAGATGCCGAAGACGCCCAGCGTGAACAGGATGGCGGCCACGGTCAGATAATGGGCGAGCCCGATCTGCAGCATCAGATGCCTCCCCCGCTGGCGACCTTGCGGATTTCCAAAGTGTTCTTGGGCGAGCGCGCCACCTGGTCGGCGATGCGCTGCTTGCGGGTGCCGGTGCGCGCCCGGAGCGTCAGCAGGATGGTGCCCACCATGGCCACCAGCAGGATCATGCCCGAGGCCTCGAACAGGTAGGCGTAGTTGGTGTAGAGCAGCTTGCCCAGCGCCACCGTGTTGCCGGCCTGGTCGACCGCCGGCGTCGGCGCCTGGACCAGCGCCTCGACGTCGGGGGCGAAGGCCCAGCCGCCGTACATCAGCACCAGCTCCACCAACAGGACCAGCCCGATCAGGCCGCCGGTCGGCAGGTACTGCAGGAAGCCTTCGCGCATGGTGACGTAGTTGATGTCGAGCATCATCACCACGAACAGGAACAGCACCGCCACCGCGCCCACATAGACCACCACCAGCACCATGGCCAGGAATTCGGCGCCCAGCAGCAGGAACAGACCGGCGGCGTTGAAGAAGCACAGGATCAGGAACAGCACGGAGTGGACGGGATTGCGGGCCGAGATGACCATCACCCCGCTTGCCACCGCGATGGACGCGAACATGTAGAAGATCAGAGCCGTGAACATTCCGGATCCCCCCTCACCGGTAGGGCGCGTCGGCGGCGATGCGGAAGGCCAGCTCGGCCTCCCAGCGGTCGCCGTTGGCGAGCAATTTCGCCTTGTTGTACATGAGCTCGGCCCGGGTCTCGGTGGCGAACTCGAAGTTCGGACCCTCGACGATGGCGTCCACCGGGCAGGCCTCCTGGCACAGGCCGCAGTAGATGCACTTTGTCATGTCGAGGTCGTAGCGGCGCGCGCGGCGCGAACCGTCGTCGCGCGGCTCGGCCTCGATGGTGATCGCCTGGGCCGGGCAGATGGCCTCGCACAGCTTGCAGGCGATGCAGCGCTCTTCGCCGTTGGCGTAGCGGCGCAGCGCGTGCTCGCCGCGGAAGCGGGGCGACAGCGGACCCTTTTCGTAGGGGTAGTTGATCGTCACCTTGGGCTTGAACATGTAGCGCAGCGTGCACGCCATGCCCTGCAGCAGCTCCCACAGGATGAACGAGCGGGCGGTACGGTCGAGGAACGACATCGCGGTCAGGCTCCTAACCCTGGTTCGGCAGCCAGCCGAAGGCGGTCAGCACGCCTGCGGTCAGCACCACCCAGAACAGCGAGAACGGCAGGAACACCTTCCAACCCAGGCGCATCAGCTGGTCGTAGCGATAGCGCGGGAAGGTGGCGCGAACCCACAGGAAGACGAACATCACCAGGCAGATCTTCAGCGCCAGCCAGATCACGCCGGGGATCAGGTTGAACGGCGCCACGTCGATGGGAGGCAGCCAGCCGCCCAGGAACAGCACCGAGGTCATCGCCCCCATCAGGATCATGTTGGCGTATTCGCCGAGGAAGAACAGGGCGAAGGTCATCGCCGAGTATTCGACGTTGTAACCGGCCACCAGCTCGGCTTCGGCCTCGGGAAGGTCGAAGGGCGCGCGGTTGGTCTCGGCCAGGCCCGAGATCACGAAGATCACGAACATCGGCAGGTGCGGGATGAAGAACCACATGTGCTTCTTCTGGGCCAGCACCACATCCGACAGGTTCAGCGACCCCACCGACAGCAGCACCGAGATCAGCACGAAGCCGATGGACACCTCGTAGGACACCATCTGCGCCGCCGAGCGCATGCCGCCCAGGAAGGCGTATTTCGAATTGGACGCCCAGCCGGCCATGATGATGCCGTAGACGCCCAGCGAGCTGATGGCGAACAGGTACAGCACGCCGACGTTGATGTCGGCCAGCACCCAGCCCTGGTCGAACGGGATCACCGCCCAGGCCACCAGCGACAGGAAGAAGGTCAGCATCGGCGCGCCGATGAACACCGCGCGCGACGCCCCGGTGGGGATGACCGTCTCCTTGACGAACAGCTTCAGGCCGTCGGCCATGGGCTGCAGCAGGCCGAAGGGACCGACCACGTTGGGGCCCTTGCGCAGCTGCATGGCGCCGATGACCTTGCGCTCGGCGTAGGTCAGGTAGGCGACGGCCACCAGCAGCGGCACGATGATGACGACGATCTGCAGGACGATGACCAGCAGGCGCCAGACGAAGGGGGGCAGCAGCCCGGCAAGAACGTCAACCATGGGTCCCCGTCTTCTTGTGGTTGCAGCCGCAGCCCGAGCCGAACGCCGCCGTACATTCCGCCATGGTCTTGGAGGCGCGGCTGATCGGGTCGGTCATATAGAAGTTGTCGATGGGCGAGACGAACGGTGCGTCGGCGAGCGCGCCTTCGGTCCCGAAGGCGCCCCAGGCGGCCGCAGCCACCTGGTCGGCCTTGGCGAACAGCGGGTTGACCGCCGCCATCCGCTCGCGCACCGACTTCAGCGAATCGTAGGACAGCGGCTTGCCCAGCGCGTCGGACAGGGCGCGAACGATCTTCCAATCCTCGCGGGCCTCGCCGGGCGGGAACACCGCCAGCCGGGTGTGCTGGACGCGGCCCTCGGTGTTGACGAAGGTGGCGTTCTTCTCGGTATAGGCGGCACCGGGCAGCACCACGTCGGCGCGGTGCGCGCCGGCGTCGCCGTGGCTGCCCTGGTAGACGACGAAGGCATTGCCCAGCGCCTTCATGTCGACCTCGTCGGCGCCCAGCAGGTAGACCACCTCGATCTCCCCCTTGCCGGCGCCCTCGACGATCCCGGCCGTGTCGCGACCGCCCTGCCCCGGCACGAAGCCGAGATCCAGGCCGCCGACGCGGGCGGCGGCGGTGTGCAGCACGTTGAAGCCGTTCCAGCCGTCCTTGACCATCCCGGTGGCGTCGGCCAGCTTGCGGGCCAGCGCCAGCACGGCGGCGCCGTCGGCGCGGGCCACGGCACCCTGGCCCAGGATCAGCATGGGCTTGGCGGCGGACTTCAGCACCTCGAAGAACGGATGCTTGCCGTCGGCCAGCTCCTTGAGCACTGCCGGGCCGTCGCCCAGATGCTCGTGGCGGAAGGTGAGGTCGGCCTTGGGGCCCACCACCGCGGCCTTGAAGCCGCCCCGCGCCCAGCGCTTGCGCAGGCGCTGGTTGATGATGGGGGCTTCCAGGCGCGGGTTCGACCCGATGATCACCACTGCGTCGGCGTCCTCGACCCCGGCGATGGTGGTGTTGAACAGGTACGAGGCGCGGACCGAAGCATCCAGCTTGGCGCCGTCCTGGCGGCAGTCGATGTTGGCGCTGCCCAGGCTGGCCATCAGGTCCTTCAGCGCCATCATCGCCTCGGCGTCGGCCTGGTCGCCGGCGATGGCGGCGATCCTGGTGCCGGCCACGCCCTTGACCCTGGCGGCAATGGCACCGAACGCCTCGGACCAGCTGGCCGGCTGCAGGCGGCCGTCCCGGCGCACATAGGGCCGATCGAGGCGCTGGCGCTTCAGGCCGTCGCAGGCGAAGCGCGAGCGGTCGGACAGCCATTCCTCGTTGATGTCGTCGTTGATGCGCGGCAGCACGCGGATGACTTCGTTGCCGCGGGTGTCGACGCGGATGCTCGACCCCACCGCATCCATGGTGTCGACCGACTCGGTCTTCTTCAGCTCCCACGAGCGGTAGGTGAACGACGCCGGCTTGTTGGTCAGCGCGCCCACCGGGCACAGGTCGATCAGGTTGCCCGACAGCTCCGAGGCCACCGCCTTGCCGACGTAGGTGGTGATTTCCATGTGCTCGCCGCGGCCGATGGCGCCAAGCTCAGGGACACCGGCGATCTCGGTGATGAAGCGGACGCAGCGGGTGCACTGGATGCAGCGGGTCATGAAGGTCTTGATCAGCGGACCGAAGTCCTTGTCCTTCACCGCCCGCTTGGGCTCGTCGTAGCGGCCGCGGTCGGCGCCATAGGCCACCGCCTGGTCCTGCAGGTCGCACTCGCCGCCCTGGTCGCAGATGGGGCAGTCGAGCGGATGGTTGATCAGCAGGAACTCCATCACGCCCTGGCGCATCTTGCGCACCGCCGGCGTGTTGGTGTGGACCACCATGCCCTCACCCACCGGCATGGCGCAGGACGCCACCGGCTTCGGGCTCTTCTCGACCTCGACCAGGCACATGCGGCAGTTGCCGGAGATGGCCAGGCGCTCGTGGTAGCAGAAGCGCGGGATCTCGATCCCCAGCGCGTCGGCGGCCTGAAGCACGGTAGTCCCGGCCTCGACCTCGATTTCCCTGCCGTCGATAGTCAGCTTGGGCATTGTTCGTCTCTCACTCGGCTGCGGCGCGGGACGCGTGGAACTGGTTGATCCGCCGCTCCAGCTCGGGGCGGAAGGTGCGGATCAGGCCCTGGATCGGCCAGGCGGCGGCATCGCCAAGGGCGCAGATGGTGTGGCCCTCGACCTGGCGGGTGACCTGCTCGAGCATGTCGATCTCGGAGAGCTCGGCCTCGCCGGTGACCATGCGCTCCATCATCCGCCACATCCAGCCGGTGCCCTCACGGCACGGCGTGCATTGGCCGCAGCTTTCGTGCATGTAGAAGCGCGACAGCCGGGCGATGGCCTTGACGATGTCAGTGGACTTGTCCATCACGATCACCGCCGCGGTACCCAGGCCGGAGCGCACCTCGCGCAAGCTGTCGAAGTCCATCAGCACGGTGTCGCAGGTCTGCTTGTTCAGCACCGGCACCGACGAACCGCCGGGGATGATGCCCAGCAGGTTGTCCCAGCCGCCGCGCACGCCGCCGGCATGCTTCTCGATCAGCTCCTTGAGCGGGATGCCCATCTCCTCTTCGACGTTGCACGGCTTGTTGACGTGCCCGGAGATGCAGAACACCTTCGTCCCGGAGTTCTTGGGCCGGCCGAGGCCGGAGAACCACGCGGCGCCGCGGCGCAGGATGGTCGGCGCCACCGCGATGGATTCGACGTTGTTGACCGTGGTCGGGCAGCCGTAAAGGCCGACGCCGGCGGGGAACGGGGGCTTCAGGCGCGGCTGGCCCTTCTTGCCTTCCAGGCTTTCGATCAGCGCCGATTCCTCGCCGCAGATATAGGCGCCGCCGCCGCGGTGGACGTAAAGGTCGAAGTCCCAGCCCGAGCCGCAGGCGTTCTTGCCGATCAGCCCGGCCTCGTAGGCCTGGTCGATGGCGGCCTGCAGGTTCTGGGCCTCACGGATGAACTCGCCGCGGATGTAGATGTAGCTGGCGTGCGCCCCGATGGCGAACGAGGCGATCAGCGCGCCCTCGACCAGCTTGTGCGGGTCGAAGCGCATGATCTCGCGGTCCTTGCACGTCCCCGGCTCGCCCTCGTCGGCGTTGATCACCAGGTAGTGCGGCCGCGGGCCCTCGGTCTTGGGCATGAACGACCACTTGACGCCGGTCGGGAAGCCGGCGCCGCCACGGCCGCGCAGGCCGGAGTTCTTCATCTCCTCGATGATCCAGTCGCGCCCCTTGGCCAGCAACTCCTTGGTGCCGTCCCAGTCGCCGCGGGCGCGGGCGCCCTTCAGGCCCCAGTCGTGGAAGCCGTAGAGGTTGGTGAAGATCCTATCGGCGTCGCGCAGCATCAGGCCTTCTCCCCAAACGTCAGTTCGGTCAGGGTGGTCGGGCCACCTGCCGGGCACGAATACTGGCGGTCGACCTGCGGGCCGGGCTTCGGCGTGTCGCCGCGCTTCAACGCCTCCAGCACCGCCTTGGTGCTGTTGGTGTCCAGGTCCTCGTAGTAGTCGTCGTTGATCTGCATCATCGGCGCGTTCACGCAGGCGCCCAGGCATTCCACCTCGGACAGGGTGAACAGCCCGTCGGCGGTGGTCTCGCCGAAGCCGACGCCCAGGGCCTCCTTGGCCGCGGCGGTGACGTCGTCGGAACCGCGCAGCCAGCACGGCAGGTTGGTGCACACCTGGACGTGGAACTTGCCCACCGGCTTCAGGTTGAACATGGTGTAGAAGGTCGCCACCTCGAGCACCCGGATCGGGGCCATCGACAGCATCTCGGCGATGGTCTCGATGGCGGCCTGGCTGACCCAGCCTTCCTGGCGCTGGGCCAGGTCCAAAAGCGGCATGACCGCGCTCTGCTGGCGGCCGTCGGGGTACTTGGCGATATGGCTCCGGGCCAGCGCCATGGTCTCGGCGTTGAAGGCGAAGCTGGTGGGTTCGTTGCTCATCGGTCGATCTCACCGAAAACGATGTCGATGGAGCCGATGTTGGCGACCACGTCGGCCAGCATGTGCCCCTTGCTCATCAGGTCGAGTGCCTGCAGGTGGACGTACCCCGGCGGGCGGATCTTGCAGCGGTAGGGCTTGTTGGTGCCGTCCGAGATCAGGTAGACGGCGAATTCGCCCTTGGGCGCCTCGACCGCGGCATAGACCTCGCCGGCGGGCACGTGGAAGCCCTCGGTAAACAGCTTGAAGTGATGGATCAGCGCTTCCATCGACTTCTTCATCTCGGCGCGCGGCGGCGGGGCGATCTTGCGGTCGTCCACCTTCACCGGGCCGCCGGGCATCTTCTCGATGCACTGCTTCATGATGCGCACGCTTTCCCGCATCTCGACCACGCGGATCAGGTAGCGGTCGTAGCAGTCGCCGTGCTTGCCGATGGGGATGTCGAAGTCGACCTGGTCATAGGCCTCGTAGGGCTGCGACTTGCGCAGGTCCCAGGCGATGCCGCAGGCGCG
The DNA here is from genome assembly GCA_050260215.1 of Actinomycetota bacterium. Classification (GTDB taxonomy): domain Bacteria; phylum Pseudomonadota; class Alphaproteobacteria; order Rhodospirillales; family Magnetospirillaceae; genus JBLNBU01. The sequence continues at coordinate 5,581 of JBLNBU010000070.1, read as the reverse complement.
CAGGTTGGGGCCGGTGAAGCCCCAGTCCAGCGCCTGCTCGGGCGTGACGATGCCGATGTCGACGGTACGCTGCTTGAAGATGCGGTTCTCGGTGACCAGGGTCTCGATGTCGTCGAGCACCTTGGGGAAGGTCTCGCACCACTCGGCGATGTCTTCCAGCAGGCCCGCCGGCAGGTCGAAGGCGACGCCGCCCGGACGGAAGTAGTTGGCATGGAGCCGGGCGCCGCAGGCGCGCTCGTAGAACTCCATCAGCTTCTCGCGCTCTTCGAAGCCCCACAGCAGCGGGGTCATGCCGCCGACGTCGAAGACGAAGGCAGTGACGTTGAGCAGGTGGTTCAGCTGGCGGCCGATCTCGCAATACAGCGTGCGGATCCACTTGGCGCGCTCGGGGATGTCGATGCCCAGCAGCTTCTCCGTCGCCAGGACGAACGCGTGCTCCTGGTTCATGGTGCCGACATAGTCGAGCCGGTCGAAATAGGGCACCGACTGGACGTAGTTCTTGTGCTCGATCAGCTTCTCGGTGCCGCGGTGCAGCAGGCCGATATGCGGATCGGCGCGGTCGACCACCTCGCCCGACATCTCGAGGATCAGACGCAGCACGCCGTGCGCCGCCGGATGCTGCGGACCGAAGTTGATGGAGTAGTTCTGGATCTGGGATTCGGCCATGTCAGCTGTTCCCTTCCGCCTTCTCGTCGCCGGGCAGCGGGCCTTCCCACGGCGACAGGAAATCGAAGCTGCGATAGTCCTGGGTCAGCTTCACCGGTTCGTAGACCACGCGCTTTTGCAGGTCGTCGTAGCGCACCTCGACATAGCCGGTCAGCGGGAAGTCCTTGCGCAGCGGATGGCCCTCGAAGCCGTAGTCGGTGAGGATGCGGCGCAGGTCGGGGTGGTCGGTGAACAGCACCCCGTACATGTCCCACACCTCGCGCTCGAACCAGCCGGCCGACTTGAACACCGGCGTCACCGAGGGGACCGCGGTGTCCTCGTCGGTGGCGATCTTCACGCGGACGCGCTGGTTATGCTTCATCGACAGCAGGTGATAGACCACGTCGAAGCGCTGCTCGCGCGCCGGCCAGTCGACGCCGCACACATCGACCAGCTGCTTGAACAGGCAACCCGAGTCGTCACGCAGGAAGGTCAGCACCTTGCAGACGGACTGGGCGCGCACCCGCACGCTCAGCTCGCCGCAGCGGTTGACTTCGACCTCCAGCACGTCCTGGGGCAAACTCGAGGCGATGTAGTCGCCCAGGTCCTTCAGCGCTTGCGTCATGGTCCGGAACAGTCCCTCGGGTTGAGCTAGCGGGCGATGGATCCGGTGCGCCGGATCTTCTTCTGCAGCTGCAGGATGCCGTAAAGCAGGGCTTCGGCGGTCGGCGGGCAGCCGGGCACGTAGATGTCGACCGGAACGATGCGGTCGCAGCCGCGCACCACCGAGTAGGAGTAGTGGTAGTAGCCGCCGCCATTAGCGCACGAGCCCATGGAGATCACCCAGCGCGGCTCGGCCATCTGGTCGTACACGCGGCGCAGCGCCGGGGCCATCTTGTTGGTCAGCGTGCCGGCGACGATCATCAGGTCGGATTGCCGCGGGCTGGGACGGAAGACGACGCCGAAGCGGTCCATGTCGTAGCGCGAGCAGCCGGCGTGCATCATCTCGACCGCGCAGCAGGCCAGGCCGAAGGTCATCGGCCACAGCGAGCCGGTGCGGGCCCAGTTGACCACCTTGTCGACCGAGGCGAGCACGAAGCCCTTGTCCGAAATCTCGTCGGTGACGGCGCGCAACAGCGCGTCCTGGGCCGGGCCGGGGGCAAGCGGAGAGGCGTGGGTCGGCGTCATGACGGTGCTGTCCGGGTTGGGGTTCACTCCCATTCCAAAGCTCCCTTTCGCCATTCGTAGATGAAGCCGATGGTCAGCACCGCGAGGAAGACCATCATCGACCAGAACCCGAACATGCCGATCTTGCCGAGCGTCACCGCCCACGGGAACAAGAACGCCACTTCCAGGTCGAAGATGATGAACAGGATGGCCACCAGGTAGAAGCGCACCTCGAACTTCGAGCGGGCGTCGCCAAAGGCGTCGAAGCCGCATTCGTAGGCCGCCGCCTTTTCGCGGTCCGGCTTCTGGCGGGCCACGATCCACGACGCGAGCACGATCACCCCCGAAATGGCGATGGCGAGACCGAGGAAGATCAGGATCGGCAGGTATTCGAGCAGCCAAGAGTCCATGTTCACACCCTTCGAACGGGTTCCAGCCTCAGGCCGGCACGGCCAAGTGCGCCATGCCGGATAGCCCTTATAGGGCCCCCGTCATCGCGGTGCCACACTCCGTCGGCCAGATGCAAGTGAGAACTATATGACGATAGCCCTGGCGGATTGAAAGGGAGTGCGACTGTCCGTAATGCCGATTTGGAGCCCCCTCCAACAATGCCTACACCGCAGCACGCCCGTCCGCAACCATGAGGCGGAAGGACCGGAGTGGCGAATGGCGGGAGTGACGGGGCTCGAACCCGCGACCTCCGGCGTGACAGGCCGGCGCTCTAACCGACTGAGCTACACCCCCAGCAGCGGCCACCCGCGCGGGTAGGCGTGGTGTAATCCACGGGCAAGGGACTGTCAAGCAAACAACCCTGTTGCGCAAAGAAATTTGCCCGTTCCAGCCTTCCGCAGCTACCCGCTGCAGAGGGCGCCCGCCCTACCCCTTGTCGCATAATAAGGCGCGCCCGCGCGAAGTCGCGGGAACGTCCTGGACCATCGGCCCGCCCTGCCCTACTCGTTCGCGCAGGGTGGCAATGGCCGCTTGGTGGCGACTGGAAACAGCCTTTGCCACAGCAGGTAGGCTTCGTCGGAAATCGTGATGCGGTCGTCGCAGCGATTGCGCACCGAGCAGGCGAAGACGTCGGCGAGGATGCGCACCGAGGCATCGGCGTCGACTCCCTCGGAGTCGGCGCGGATCCTGTCGAGGTCGCCCCGGTATCGGCAGCTGGACATGGATCCTCCCTCATGCGTTTGGCTAGTCTAACCGGATGCGACAAACGCGCACATCGGGCCAAAGCCCTAAACCGGTCGAATTCTTGCGCCATAAGGAGGGAGTGGTGGGCGGTGACGGGATCGAACCGCCGACATCCTGCGTGTAAAGCAGGCGCTCTGCCAGCTGAGCTAACCGCCCTTCGGACCCATATATGGGCCTTCCACAAACGGAAATGCCGGCCGCGGGGTCCGCGACCGGCATCCGGAACGTTCAGTCGGGACGATTACTGGATCGAATCCCGCAGGCCCTTGCCGGCCTTGAACTTCGGCTGCTTCGACGCCGGGATGGTGATCTTGGCGCCGGTGCGGGGGTTGCGGCCCTCGGAGGCAGCGCGCTGGGCCACCGCGAAGGTGCCGAAACCAACCAGACGGACCTCGTCGCCGCCCTTCAGAGCGTCAGTGATCGCCTGGAAAACGCCGTCGACGGCCTTGGCCGCATCGGACTTCGTCAGACCGGTCGTGCTCGCCACGGCCGAAACGAGATCGTTCTTGTTCACCTGATGGCCCCCTTCGTTAAACCAATCGTGATAACCAGCATGGCTGATTACCGAAAAAGGATGACCGGCAGTCTAATTCGGGTGCCAGGGAGCGTCAATCGCCAAACAAGCCGAATCGGCGGTTTTCCTCATTTTTTTTGACCATGTTGCCCAGATGGGGTTTTCGCCCGACCCCGAAAAGCGAAAACGGCCGCCGGGGGTGCCGGCGGCCGTGTGTCGACTAAAATCCCTGGCGCGGTCAGTGGGTGACCAGGCCGGCGGGCTCGCCCTCGGCGGCGACCTTGCGCACCGAATCCTCGGCCGGCTCCTCCCATTCGATGGCGACCGGCATGCGGGTCAGCGCCCGCTGCAGGACGTCGTCGACGGTGGCGGCCGGCACGATTTCCAGGCCCTTCTTGACGTTATCGGGGATCTCGGCCAGGTCCTTCTCATTGTCCTTGGGGATCAAGACCGTCTTCAGGCCGCCGCGCAGGGCCGCCAGCAGCTTCTCCTTCAGGCCGCCGATGGCCAGCACGCGGCCGCGCAGGGTGATCTCGCCGGTCATGGCGACGTCCTTGCGCACCGGGATGCCGGTCAGCACCGAGACGATGGCCGTGCACATGGCCACACCGGCCGACGGACCATCCTTCGGCGTCGCGCCCTCGGGCACGTGGACGTGGATGTCGCGCTTCTCGAACACGGTCGGCTTGATGCCCAGGCTGACCGAGCGCGATCGCACGTAGGACCGCGCCGCCTGCACCGATTCCTGCATCACGTCGCCCAGCTTGCCGGTATGGGCGAAGTTGCCCTTGCCCGGCATGCTGACCGCCTCGATGGACAGCAACTCGCCGCCGACCTCGGTCCAGGCCAGGCCGGTGACCACGCCGACCATGTCCTCATCCTCGACTTCGCCGAAGCGGTAGCGCCGCACGCCGGCGAACTTCTCCAGGTTGCGCGGCGTGATCGATACCTTGCCCTTGCCCTTGGAGACGATCTCCTTCAGCGCCTTGCGGGCCAGGTTGGCGATCTCGCGCTCGAGGTTACGGACGCCGGCTTCGCGCGAGTAGTAGCGGATCAGGTCGCGCAGGCCATCGTCGCTGATGGCGAACTCGCCCTTCTTCAGGCCGGTGGCCTTCAACACCTTGTCGAGCAGGTGGCGCTTGGCGATCTCGATCTTCTCGTCTTCGGTATAGCCGGACAGCTGGATCAGCTCCATGCGATCCAGCAGCGGCTGGGGCATGCGCAGGCTGTTGGCGGTGGTGACGAACATCACGTCGGAGAGGTCGTAGTCGACCTCGAGATAATGGTCGTTGAAGGTCGAGTTCTGCTCGGGGTCCAGCACTTCCAGCAGGGCCGAGGACGGGTCGCCGCGCCAGTCGGCGCCCAGCTTGTCGATCTCGTCGAGCAGGAACAGCGGGTTGGACGACTTGGCCTTCTTCATGCCCTGGATGATCTTGCCGGGCATGGAGCCGATATAGGTGCGGCGATGGCCGCGGATCTCGGCCTCGTCGCGCACGCCGCCCAGCGAGATGCGCACGAAGTTGCGCCCCGTCGCCTTGGCGATGGACTTGCCCAGCGAGGTCTTGCCGACGCCGGGCGGGCCGACCAGACACAGGATGGGGCCGCGCACCTTGCCGGTGCGGGTCTGCACCGCCAGGTACTCCAGGATGCGTTCCTTGACCTTCTCCAGGCCGTAATGGTCCTGGTTGAGCACGCGCTCGGCCAGCTTGACGTCCTTCTTGACCGTGGTGCGCTTCTTCCACGGAATGGTCAGCATCCAGTCCAGGTAGTTGCGCACCACCGTGGCCTCGGCCGACATTGGGCTCATGCTCTTCAGCTTCTTGAGCTCGGCCAGGGCTTTCTCGCGCGCTTCCTTGGACAGCCGGGTCTTGGCGATGCGCTCTTCCAGCTCGGCCGCCTCGTCGCGGCCGTCCTCGGTCTCGCCCAGCTCCTTCTGGATCGCCTTCAGCTGCTCGTTCAGATAGTACTCGCGCTGGGTCTTCTCCATCTGCCGCTTGACGCGGTTGCGGATCTTCTTCTCGACCTGCAGGACGCCGATCTCGCCTTCCATGTAGGAATAGA
>JBLNBU010000069.1:0-6805 GCA_050260215.1 Actinomycetota bacterium | reverse complement strand
CAGGCCGTCGGCAAACGGGAAGAAGGCGTCGGAGGCGACCACCGAGCCGATGGTGCCGGGTTCCGCCTGGCCAGCGGCCTCGGCGGCTTCCTTGCTCTTCCACGCGGCGATGCGCGAGCTGTCGACCCGGCTCATCTGGCCGGCGCCGATGCCGACGGTGCAGCCGTTCTTGACGTAGATGATGGCGTTGGACTTGACGTGCTTGCAGACGCGGAAGGCGAACAGCAGGTCGGCCATTTCCTGGGCAGTCGGCGCCCGCTTGGTCACCACCTTCAGCTCCTGCTGCATCACCCGGCCGTTGTCCTTGTTCTGGAACAGGTAGCCGCCGGCGACGGCGCGCAGCGTCATGCCCGGGGTGGACGGGTCGGCCATGGCGCCGGTGACCAGCAGGCGCAGGTTCTTCTTGGCGGCGAAAGCGGCCACGGCGGCGTCGTCGGCCTCGGGCGCGATCACCACCTCGGTGAACAGCTTGCAGATCTCCTCGGCGGTGGCGCCGTCGAGCCTGCGGTTGATGGCGACGATGCCGCCGAAGGCCGAGACCGGGTCGCAGGCCAGCGCCGCCTTGTAGGCCGAGACGATGTCGGAGCCGGTGGCGACGCCGCACGGGTTGGCGTGCTTGATGATGGCCACCGCCGGGTCCTCGAACTCGGAGACCAGCTCGAAGGCGGCGTCGGTGTCGTTGAGGTTGTTGTAGGACAGCTCCTTGCCCTGCAGCTGCCTGGCCGTGGCCACGCCCGGGCGCTGGTCGCCGGTGACGTAGAAGGCGGCCTGCTGGTGCGGGTTCTCGCCATAGCGCAGGCTCTGCTTCAGCTCGCCGGCGACGACGACGCGGCGGGGGAACGGATCGTTCAGCTCGCGCGCGAACCACTGGGAGATGGCGGCGTCATAGGCGCCGGTGCGGGCGTAGGCCGTGGCGGCCAGGCGCTTGCGCAGGGCCAGCGTGGTGGCGCCGCTATTGGCCTTCATCTCGTCCATGACCACCGCATAGTCCTCGGTGTCGACCACCACGGTGACGGCGTCGTGGTTCTTGGATGCGGCGCGGATCATGGCCGGGCCGCCGATGTCGATGTTCTCGATGGCGGTCTCGTAGTCGGCGCCCTTGGCCACGGTGGCCTCGAACGGGTACAGGTTGACCACCAGCAGGTCGATGGCGTCGATGCCGTGGGCGGCCATCGCCTTCTCGTGCTCGGCATTGCCGCGGATGCCCAGCAGGCCGCCGTGCACCTTGGGGTGCAGGGTCTTGACCCGGCCGTCCAGCATCTCGGGGAAGCCGGTGTAGTCGGACACGTCGGTGACGCCCAAGCCGGCGTCGCGGATCGCCTTGGCCGTGCCGCCGGTGGACAGGATCTCGACGCCGCGTTCGACCAGGAAGCGGGCGAAATCCAGCAGACCGGTCTTGTCGGACACGGAAAACAGGGCGCGGCGGATCGGACGATCGGTCATGGGCAGGGCCTTCGGACAGGAGAGAACTGGGCAGGGGTGGTATACGCCCGCCACCGGGACCGGAAAAGACCTAATCGCGCAGGATCATCCGTACCGCCGCGGCCAGGTCGTCGACCACGTGGTCGGCCTTGGTCGAGGCCTCGTACTTGCGGCCGTAGCCGGTGCGCACCAGGAAGGTGGTGGCGCCGACGCCGTGCCCCAGTTCCACATCGGCCTCCTTGTCGCCGACCACGCAGGACTGCCTGGGATCGAAGCCGTGCTCGGCCACCGCCTGCTCGACCATGCCGGGCAGCGGCTTGCGGCAGCTGCAGTCGTCGTCGGGGCCGTGCGGGCACAGATAGATGCCGTCGACGGCCGCTCCCTCGGCCGCCAGCAGCTCGGCCAAGCGGGCGTGCACGCGCTCCAGCGCCGCCATGTCGAAATAGCCGCGCCCGATGCCCGACTGGTTGGTGATCACCGCCACCCCGAAGCCGGCTTCCTTCAGCGCGCGGATGGCGGCGGCGGCGCCGGCGATCAGCTCCAGCTGGCCGGGGTCGGACAGGTAGTTCTTCTCGACGTTGATGGTGCCGTCGCGGTCGATCAGGACGAAGCGCTTCATCTGCATTTCCTAGGAACCGTCATGCCCGCGCAGGCGGGCATCCAGGAGTCGCGGAACAGTTGGTGCGGCATCCCCTGGCCCCCCGCCTGCGCGGGGGTGACGTAGGAGTTGTCGCGATTACAGATCCTGGCTGGGCTCGGTGACCATCCAGATGCCGTCGGGGGTGCGGCAGGCCAGCACCTCGCGGCGGAAGGCGGGGGCCATTTCCTGGCGCAACAGGCGGCAGTTGCGGCCGGCAGGATCGGTGAAGGCGGCCGCCAGGGCGGTGACGGCTCCGGAATTGCGGTCGCTCTTCCACGCCACCGGCTGGTCGACGGGTGCGGTCTCGGCCGCCTCGATGGTGGCGGCGGCGGCGCGCAGCTGGCCCGCCTGGTCGATGGGGGTGCCGGTGAAGAATTCGAGCAGGGCGCCCACGCCCACGCCGCTGCCGTAGATCTGGCCTTCAGTGCCGGCGCAGCCCGCCAGAAGGACCAACGCCGCCACAGCGGCCGCTTGCCTGAAAGACACCTGGGATCTCCCCGTCCGTCGTCCGATCGGCGGGGAGAATAACCCAGAAGTGCCGCGCCGTCACCGGCCGGCCACGGTCAGGCCGTCGATGCGCAGCGTCGGGCTGTCGACCCCGTAGCGGAACACCAGGTCGCTGGCCGGGGTCAGGTTGAGGAAGATGTCCTTGAGGTTGCCGGCCACCGTGACCTCGGATACCGGATAGACCAGCTCGCCGCCCTCGATCCAGAAGCCGGCGGCGCCGCGCGAATAGTCGCCGGTGACCCCGTTGACCCCCTGGCCGAACAGCTCGGTGACATAGAAGCCGTCGGCGATGTCCTCGATCATCTCGGCCGGGGTGACCGGGCCGGGTTCCAGGTAGAAGTTGCTGGCCGACGGCGACGGCGGCGACGAGGTGCCGCGGCTGGCATGCCCGGTGGTGGTCATGCCCAACTGGCGGGCCGAGCGCAGGTCCATCAGCCAGGTGGTCAGCACCCCGTCCTCGATCACCGCCAGGCGCTTGCCGCCGATGCCCTCGCCGTCGCAGGGGCGCGAGCGCATGCCGCGGCGGCGGTGCGGGTCGTCGACGACGCGGATGCCGGGGGCGAAGATGCGTTGGCCCAGCTTGTCCTTGAGGAAGCTGGTGCCGCGCGCCACCCCGGCGCCGTTGATGGCTCCGGCCAGGCTGCCCAGCAGGCCGCGGGCGACGCGCGGGTCGTAGATCACCGGCACCTGGCAGGTCTTGACCTTGCGGGCGCCCAGGCGGCGCACGGCGCGGCGGCCAGCCTCGTGGCCGATGTCCTCCGGCGGCTTCAGGTCGGCGAAATGGACCGCGCTGGTGTAGTCGTAGTCGCGCTCCATCCCCGTCGCGGTGTCGCCGGCCAGCACCGCTACCGACAAGGACGAGCCCGACACCCCATAGGCATGGGCAAATCCGTTCGAGGCCGCGAATGCGATGTCCGAGCGGCTCCAGCCGGCTTCCGAGCCCTCGGAGTTGGTGACGCCGGCGACGGCCCGGGCGGTGTCCTCGGCCCGCCGGGCCATGTCGACCAGGGTCTCGGCCGACGGCTCATGGTCGTCGCAGATGTCGAGTTCGGGCAGGGCCGTGGCCAGCTGGTCGGGGTCGGCCAGGCCGCAATAGGGGTCCTCAGGGACAGTGCGCGCCATGGCCACCGCGCGCTCGACCAGTTCGTCCAGCGCCGCCTGGCCACGGTCCGACGACGACACCATCGCCTGGCGCCGGCCGATCAGCACGCGCAGACCCACGTCGCCCGACTCGGCGCGCTCCAGCCGTTCCAGCTTGCCCAGGCGGAAGGCCAGCGACAGCGACACGGAATCGACCAGCACCGCATCGGCGGCGTCGGCCCCGGCGCGCTTGGCGCGGGCGACCAGGTCGTGCAGCAGGTCGAGCGTGGATTCGGGCATGGCAGACTCCTTGCTCACGGAACCGCCAACGCTAGCACGGCATCGGGGTGGGGGCTACCGCGGGAAAGGGAGGGGGCAGAGGACCACATCGCGCGGTACGGACGCAGCACCCTTCCTTCGTCATGGCCGGGCTTGACCGGGAGGGTGAAAAGAAGACGGTCAGGGCAGCGGGCTGACGCCGATCACCGGCTGGTGCAGGGCGAGCAGCAGGGCGTAGACGGCCAGGCCGGCCAGGGGGCGGGACCAACCGACCTGGCGGATGGCATTGGCCAGGGGCACGGCAGCCACCGTGTCGGCCAGGTGGCGCCACGCCGCCTCGCCCAGGGCGTTGCGGCGGCGTCCGTCGAGGATGCGGGGGCCCAGCAGGGCCAGGCCGAGCAGCGGCACGAACATGGTCAGCGCCGCGGCGTCGCCGTTGGGGACGATGTGGGCGCCCGACCACAGGGCCAGCGCCCAGACCACCGGATGGCGGGTCAGCCGCACGATGCCGGGCCGGCCGGCATCGAAGCGGGCGCCGCCGGGGCCGATGGAGAACGGGTTGGGACTGGTCAGGCCGACGACGCCCAGCGGCGCCGCGACCAGCATGGCCAGGGGCGGCGCCCAGCGCATCCAGGGCGCCTGCGCCCACAGCACCACGGTGGGGGCGTCGGCATATGCGGCGATCATCCACGCCAGCAGCAGCACCGAGACGACGGAATAGCCCACATAGAAGCCGCGCTTGCCCACCAACCGCTGGGCAGGCGCGCGCACGTGCTTCATGTTGGTCAGGCTGTGACTGCCCAGGAACACGACGACCGCGCCGATCAGGTGCCAGATGCTTCCGGTCAGCGCCATGGGTGTCCTTCAGCGGCCATTGAGGCCGCGGCCAAGGGCGCGGATGCGCCCGCCCGGCGAGGGCAAATCCACGACGACCGCGCCGATCAGGTGCCAGATGCTTCCGGTCAGCGCCATGCCCTTATAAATCCTCGGCTTCGTGGAGGTGGTGCAGCCGACCGCAGGCGACGGCGGTGTTGCGCAGCAGCACGGCGATGGTCATGGGGCCGACGCCGCCCGGCACCGGGGTGATGGCGCCGGCGACCTTGGCCGCCTCGGCAAAGGCGACGTCGCCCACCAGCTTGCCGTCGACGCGGTTGATGCCGACGTCGATGACGGTGGCGCCCGGCTTGATCCAATCGCCGCGCACCATCTCGGGGATGCCCACGGCGGCGACGACGATGTCGGCCTGGCGGCATTCCTCGGGCAGGTTGCGGGTCTTGGAATGGGCGACGGTCACGGTGCAATTCTCGCGCAGCAGCAGCTGGGCCATGGGCTTGCCGACGATGTTGCTCCGTCCAACCACGATGGCCTTGAGGCCGGTCAAGTCGCCCAGCGTGTCTTTCAGCAGCATCAGCGAGCCCAAGGGCGTGCACGGCACCATGGCCTGCCCGCCCGAGGCCAGGCGGCCGACATTGACGGGATGGAAGCCGTCGACGTCCTTTTCCGGGCTGATGGCGTCGATGACCTTCTGGGAATCGACGTGCTTGGGCAGCGGCAGCTGCACCAGGATGCCATGGACGGCCGGGTCGTCGTTGAGCCCCTCGATCAGGGTCAGCAGTTCGCTCTCGGTGGTCTCGGCCGGCAGCTTGTGCTCGAACGAGTTCATGCCGACCTCGACGGCGCGCTTGTGCTTGGTGCGCACATAGACCTGGCTGGCCGGATCCTCGCCGACCAGGACCACCGCCAGGCCGGGGGTGACGTGGTGACGCTCGCGCATCAGCGCCACCCGCTCGGCGATGCGGTCGCGCAGGTGTGCCGAGAAGGCGGTGCCGTCGATGATCTTCGCTTCGCTCATGATTGCCGTGCCATCCATTCGTCGATGCTTCGCCGAAGCGCGTCGGCGTCGCCGGTGAGGAGAAGGACCTTGCGCCGGTCGGTGGCGCCCTGGACGATCCCGATGCTGCTCTTGGGGATGCGCCACGCCTTGGCCAGCAGCTTGACCAGGGCGGCGTTGGCCTTGCCGTCCTCAGGCACGGCGGTGACCGACACCTTCAGCACGCAGCCGCCGTCGGCCTCGGGGGCCAGTCCCTCGATGCGCTCGCGCGAGGCCTTGGGCGTCAGCCTGACCGCGACCTTCAGCCCCTGCGGGGCGGGGGCGAAGGGCGAGGCGGAGGCGGTCAATAGCGCTGCACCGTCATCAGCAGCTGCATCACCACCATCTTCAGGAACATGATGATCAGCCACAGCGCGATGGGCGAGACGTCGACGGGCCCGAAATCGGGCAGCACCCGGCGGATGCGCCACAGGGCGGGCTCGGTCAGGCGGGCCAGGAAGGTGTCGATGACGCGCACCGCCTGGTTATAGGCGTTGACCACGCCGAAGGCCTTCAGCCAGCTCATGATCACCGCGCCCAGCACGATGTACCAGTAGATGTCCAGCGCGTAGTAGAGGACGGTGAGCAATGGTACGAGGATGATGTTCATCGCCGGCTGCCGTCTTTTCGGATGTCGTGGAAAAGCCGAGACACCCTATCCGCAGCGGCGCCGCGGTGCAAGGGCTTGGCAGCCGGGACGGCGGGGGATACAACTTGTCGGGGATCCATCCGCGAACAAGGGTGTGGCGATGCTGGTCGACGTCGACATGTCTCAGGTCAGCGTGCTGATCGTCGACGACAGCCGCTATGCCCGCTCGTTCCTCAAGTCCTCGCTGCAGGCCTTCGGCATCCGCACCATCCTCGAGGCCGGCGACGGCCCCACCGGCATCGAGCTGTTGAAGGGCAATCCGGTCACCGTGGCGCTGGTCGACCACGACATGGCGCCCATGGACGGCATCGAGTTCACCCGCTTCGTCCGCCGCGGCGGCCTGCTGACCTGCTCGGAC
>JBLNBU010000068.1:0-5984 GCA_050260215.1 Actinomycetota bacterium | reverse complement strand
TGGGCCTTCCCTATCGCGGCTTCTTCGAGCAGGCCGAGGACGGCCTGGACGGCATCGGCGCCCGCTGCTTCGACGCGGTTCGCGCCGGCGGCGTCGCCGTCTCGGTGACCACCGGCAGCGGCTGGACGCTGGACCTGCCGCTTTTGTTCGAAAGCGCGCTGCGCCAGCGCTTCCCCCTGGGCAAGCGCGCCTCGGACGGCATGGTGTCGCTGTGCCTGGCCGAGGCGGTCAGCAATGCCATGATCCACGGCAACCTGGGCATCGCCAGCGGCATGCGTTCGACCCGCGAAGGGCTGGCCGCCTTCCACCGCATGACCATGGACCACCTGGCCGACCCCGTCCTCGCCGCCCGGCGGATCGAGATCTGCCTGCTGCCCGACGAGAATTCGTCCTTCTCCATCTCGGTGTCGGACCGCGGCAAGGGCTTCGCCATGGGCGACGGCGAGATCCAGGCCGTCGACCCGACCGAGAAGCAGGGCCGCGGCCTGTACCTGATCACCCATTCGGCCCGCTCGGTGTCGCTCGAAGACGGCGGGCGCACCATCGTCATGGCGTTCTGAGCCCCGTGTTCCTTCCCGGCGGCGAACGGTCGTGATAAACGGTGCGCCGTCCGACAGATTGCCAGGGGGACCATCGGTGACCAGCGACAGCGCCAGCCGGCCGGTGTGGCCCGCCCCCGCATGGCCGTTCCTGCCCTTCGCCGTCGCCCTGGCGGTGGCCCTGGTGGCGGGTGCGGTCCGCTATACCCTGTTTCCCGGCTATTTCGACCACGGCGAGGTCAGCCTGGCCATTCGCGGCTGGCAGCTGGCGCACGGCCAGCCCATCTACCGCGACCCGTCCGACCCCCAGTTCCTGCTCACCCTTTACGGCCCGACCATCTATGGCTGGAGCGCGCTGTGGAGCAAGATCGCCGGCGGCATCGCCGGCAGCAAGCTGCCCGGCGCGGTGGCCGGCGTCGCCGCGGCCCTGGTGTTCGCCCTCCACCTGTGGCGCTCGCTGGGAGCCAAGGCGGTGGCGCCGGGAGTGGCGCTGCTGCTGGCCCTGGTGCTGATGGCCGACAAGAAGGGCTATTGGGTGCGGCCCGACCCCGCCAGCCTGCTGCTGGTGGCGACGGGGCTGGCGGTGGCGGCGGGCCTGGCGCGTGACCGGCGCTGGTGGCCGGCGCCGCTTGCCCTGGGGGTGGTGGTCGGCCTGGCCGCCGACGTCAAGATCCACCATGCCCTGTTCTTCGTGCCGCTGGCGTTTGCCTTCCTCGACCGGCGCCGCTGGCTGGCCTGGCTGCTGGCCGCCGCCGCCGCCGCGGTGGTGGCCGGCAGCCTGTTCCTGCTGCCGTGGTTTCCGCCCGAGGTGTATGCCGCCATCCTGAAGAAGGCGGCGGGCGGCCACGCCGTCGAGCCCATGCTGCTGCTGCGCCAAGCCAACCGGCTGGTCTATTTCTTCATTCCGGTGCTGCTGCTGCCGCTGGCGTGGCGGCGCCTGCCCGGCAACGAGCGCGCCTACGGGCTGGCCTATGCGGCCTGCGCGGCGGCGGCCATCTATCCGGCCTCGGTCAGTGGGTCGGGCTGGTACCAGATGCTGCCGCTGTTGCCGCTGACCGCCGACCTCACCTTGCGTGCCGCCCGGGTGCTGCCCGGCCGCCTGGCCACCGCGGCGATGATGGTGCCATTGCTGGCTGCGGTCGGCTTTGCCTGGCCGGCCCAGCGCCAGGTGCACAAGTTCATGGCCGAAAGTGCCTGGACGCGCGACGCCGCCGCCGAGATCGGCGAGATCATGGCCCGCCACCCCGGCGCCAGCGTCGAGATGGGCTTCGGCGCCGACATCGTGAAGACCTACGAGACGAGCTTCCTGCGGGTGGTGCCGGTGTTCGCCGGCAACCCGGCCACCCTGGACGGCTGGTCGGAGATGGAGGCGGTGTACCTGGGCATGAAGGCCCCGGCGGCCAAGGTGTCGCGCATCGAGACCTGCGCCACCGACCTGTGGTTGATCCCGGCGGGCGAGGCCCCGTTCGCCATGAACGCGTATTTCTCGGAGAACGGCCAGTTCCTGGCCCCCTACGCCACGGCGTTCGAACAGTCCTATGAACTGGCCGAGCAAGGCAGGTTCTACGATGTCTGGCGCTGCCGCGGCCGTCGTTGATTTCACGCCACAGCCGGGCTAACGTGCGCTCGCCATGACCTACCGCTGCCGCATCTGCTCGCAAGAGATCGCCCCGTTCATGTCGTTCGGCCGCATGCCGATCGCCAACGCATTCCTGCGTTCGGAGGGCGACTTCACCCACGAATACTTCTACGAGCTGGCGCCGGCGCTGTGCCCGTCGTGCAAGTGCTTCCAGATCGTGAACATCCCGGCGCCCGACCAGATGTTCCACGACCACTACGCCTACTTCGCCAGCACCTCGCGGGTGATGACCGAGCACTTCCGCGCCATGTCCGACGATTTGTGCACCCGCTACCTGGGCGGGGCCGACCCGTTCGTGGTCGAGATCGGCAGCAACGACGGCATCACCTTGTCGAACTTCTCGCGCCGGGGCATGCGCCACCTGGGGGTCGAGCCCTCGGCCAACGTCGCCGAGGCCGCCCGGGCCAAGGGCGTGCAGACGCTGTGCGCCTTCTTCAACGTCGACACCGCCGGCCACATCGTCGCCGAGCACGGCCAGGCCGACCTGTTCATCGCCACCAACACCATGCACCACATCGAGGACACCAACGCGGTGGCCGCCGGCGTGGCGCGGCTGTTGAAGCCCACCGGCGTGATGATCCAGGAAGACCCCTACCTGGGCGACATGGTCGCCGACTGCGCCTACGACCAGATCTATGCCGAGCACATGTACATCTGGTCGATCACCGCGCTCGACAACGCCTTCGGCCGGCACGGCATGGAGGTTTTCCACGTCGAGCACAACCACCACCACGGCGGCTGCATGCGCTACCACCTGGGCCACAAGGGGGCGCACCCGCTGTCGCCCGAGCTGGTCGCCGCCAAGGCCCGCGAGGGCGAGCTGGGCCTGGACCGGCCCGAGACCTACGACACCTTCCGCATCCGCTGCGAGCAGTCGCGCGACGCCCTGATGGGCCTGCTGGAGGGCTTCCGCGCCGAGGGCAAGACCGTGGTCGGCTATGGCGCCACCGCCAAAAGCGCCACGGTGATCAACTGGTGCGGCATCACGCCCGACCACGTCTCGTTCATCCAGGACACCACCCCGGCCAAGCAGGGGACCTTCAGCCCCGGCGCCCACATCCCCGTGGTGGGGCCCGAGCGCTTCGCCGCGGCCAAGCCCGACGTGGCCGTGCTGTTCGCCTGGAACCATTTCGCCGAGATCGACGCCAAGGAGCGCGCCTGGCGCGACGGCGGCGGCAAGTGGGTGATGCCGGTCCGCCAGGTGGAGGTGAGGTAGATGCGCGTCTTCTACGGTCAGGCCGTCTACGGCAAGGAAGAGATCGCCGCCGTCGTCGACGTGCTGGAAAACCAGCCCCTGGCGCTGATGACCGGGCCCAAGGTCGCCGCCTTCGAGCCGCGCATCGCCGCCCAGTTCGGCAAGTCGTTCGGCCTGATGGTCAATTCGGGCTCCTCGGCCAACCTGCTGGCGCTGGCCGCGCTGGAATTGCCCAAGGGCTCGGAAGTGGTCACCCCGGCGCTGACCTTCGCCACCACGGTGGCGCCGCTGGTGCAGCTGGGCCTGGTGCCGGCCTTCGTCGACTGCGGCGTCGACACCTACGTGGTCGACGAAGCCAAGGTCGAGGCCATGATCGGCCCCGACACCCGGGCCATGCTGATCCCCAACCTGATCGGCAACCTGCCCGACTGGCGGATCTTGCGCGCCATCGCCGACCGCCACGGCCTCAAAGTGATCGAGGATTCCTGCGACACCCTGGGGGCGACCATCGCCGGCCAGCCGACGGGCGCACTCACCGACATCTCGACCACCAGCTTCTACGCCTCGCACGTGGTCACCGCCGCCGGGTTCGGCGGCATGGTGTGCATGAACGACGAACAGCTGGCCCGGCGCGCCACCTTGCTGCGCGGCTGGGGCCGCTCGTCCAGCCTGATGGGCGAGAAGGAGGACGTCGACCTGCGCTTCGACTGCACCGTCGACGGCATCGAGTACGACAACAAGTTCGTGTTCGAGGGCATCGGCTACAACTTCCTGCCGTCCGAGATCTCGGCCGCCTTCGGCCTGGCCCAGCTGGACAAGCTGGACGGCTTCGTCGCCACCCGCATCGCCAATTTCGAGGCGCTGCTGGCCTTCTTTGCCGACTACGAGCACTGGTTCATCCTGCCGCGCACCACCAAGGACGTGCGCACCGGCTGGCTGGCCTTCCCGCTCTTGATCCGCGACGGCGCACCGTTCACCCGCCGCCAGCTGCAGATGGCGTTCGAGACCGCGGCGGTGCAGACCCGCACCGTGTTCACCGGCAACATCCTGCGCCAGCCGGGCTTCGCCGGCATTGCCCACCGGGCGCCGGCCGAGGGCATGCCCAACGCCGACCGGGTGATGAAGGGCGGCATGCTGATCGGCTGCCACCAGGGTCTGGGCAAGGCCGAACTGGACCACGTGTTCCAGACCTTCCGCGATTTCGCGGCCAGGCACTAGGGTACGGACATGCGCCGCGCCCTGGTCACCGGCGCCACCAGCTTTCCCGGCCTGGCGCTGGTCGAACGGCTGGTCGCCGAGGGCGTCGAGGTGCACGCCGTCGTCCGCCCGACCACCCGGACCGAGGCCCTGGTTCACCTGGGCGTGCGCCTGCACCTGGACGGGCACTTGCCGGCGGTGGTGGCCGAGGCCAAGCCCGACGTGGCCTGGCACCTGGCCAACAATTACCTGCGCGAGCACAAGGCCGCCGACATCCCGGCGCTGATCGACGCCAACGTCACCTTCGGCACCCGGCTGGTGGACGCGCTGCACGGCACCGGCTGCGCCTTCGTCAACGTCGGCACCTTCGCCCAGTACCCGACCCCGCTGAACCTGTACGCCGCCACCAAGGAGGCGTTCGAGACCGTGCTCGCCCACTACCGCGAGCTGGGGATGCCCGCCACCACCCTGGTGCTGTACGACACCTATGGTCCGGGCGACACGCGGCGCAAGCTGGTGCCGACCCTGCTCGCCGCCCTGGCCGAAGGTGCGGCGCCCATCCCGCTGCCGGCCGAGGAGCTGGTGATGGACCTGACCTACCGCAACGACGTGGCCGAAGCCCTGCTGGTGGCCGGCCGCGGCATCAAGGCCAACCCCGCCGCCTGGACGGGCAAGCGCTTCGCCGCCTCGGGCTTCCGCCATCCCATCGCCGAGGTGGTGGCCACCTTCGAAGCGGTCGCCGGCCGCCAGGTGCCCAAGACCATCGGCGGCTGGGTCCTGCCCGAGCGCATCATCCGCATCCCCTGGCACGGGCCGCGGCTTCCCGGCTGGGAGCCCCACATCTCATTGGCCGAGGGCCTGCGCCGCACCCTGGAGGCCCATCGTGCGGGCTGAACCCACCGCCATCCCCGACGTCAAGCTGGTGACCCTCAAGCCCCACGGCGATGCCCGCGGCCTGTTCGTCGAGCTGTGGGACCAGGCCAAGATGGAAGCGCTGGGCATCCGCGAGACCTGGGTGCTGGACGGCCTGTCGCGCCAGGCCAAGGCCGGCACCATCCGCGCGCTGCATTTCCAGACCCCGCCCAACGCCCAGGCCAAGCTGGTGCGCGTCGCCCGCGGCCGGGCGCTGGACGTGGCCGTCGACCTGCGCATCAGTTCGCCCACCTTCGGCCGCCACGTCGCCGTCGAACTTTCGGCCGAAAGCTGGACCATGCTGTACATCCCGGTCGGCTTCGCCCACGGCTTCTGTGCGCTCGAGGACGGCACCGAGCTGGTCTACAAGCTGTCCGCTCCCTACAGCCCGGAGTGCAACACCCTGGGCCTGTTGTGGAACGACCCCGACCTGGGCATCGCCTGGCCGGTGGCCGAGGCCGACGCCATCCTGGCCGAGCGCGACCGCACCTTCCCCCGTATC
>JBLNBU010000067.1:0-28280 GCA_050260215.1 Actinomycetota bacterium | reverse complement strand
GGATGCGAGCGCCCGGCGAGGGGCAAGATCCCAGCGCCCATTGCGGGCGCGGCCAAGCGAGCGGATGCGAGCGCCCGGCGAGGGACAAACTAAAACGGCGGCCGCGGGCGGAAGGCCGAGTCCTTGCGCAGGAACAAGGCGTCGGTCTGCAGCAGGGCGCCGTCGGGCGTGCGCGCCATGGGGAACAGGTCGAACAGGGCGAAGCCCCGGGCGTCGAGGAAGGCGATGACATCGGCAGCCGACGGGGCGCCCAGGTTGTAGTCCACCACGGAGATCTCGGCGACGATCAGCTCGGCCGCCTCGACCACCCCAGGCGCGCCGGCCAGCACGTCGAGTTCGGCGCCCTGGACGTCCAGCTTGACCAGTTGGAACGGTCCGCCCCCGGCCTCGGCCACCACCGCGTCCAGCCGGTGCATGGGCATGGGGACGGCGTGCCGCTCGAACCCGGTCTGCTCGGCATAGATCGACGATCCGGTGGACCCGAAGGGGGTCTCCATCTGGAAGAACGGCACCTCGGCGCGGTCCTCGCGGCCGACGAGAATGGTGCGCACCGACACGTTGGGATGCTGGCGGCAGACTTCGTCCAGGGCGGGGCGCATGCGCTGCTGCGGTTCGACCATCAGCACCCGCGCCTGGGGGAAGTGGCGCAACACGCCCAGGGTCCAGCGCCCGTCATAGGCGCCGACGTCGAGGATGGAAGCGGGCGCGAAGCCGCGGCCGCGCAGCACCTGCAGCCCGTGGTCGACCAAGGTGCTCTGCGCCACCTTGTCCAGGTGGGCGACGGCGCGGCCATAGCACCCCAGTGCCTCCTCGGCCGGCGCCACCGCCGCCAGGGTGGCCAGCGCCACCGGCTGATAGGGCAGCTTGGACAGCACCAGGCGGGCCAGCCGCCCGGCCTCGGCATGGTCGCCGGCAGCCAGCGCGGCCGCGGCCTTTTCCAGGACCTCCTCCAGGGTCATGGCGTTCCCCTTGTGGTCAGCGCCTCGTCCAGGCGGACGAAGCGGTAGCCGCGTTGCCTGAGCTCGCCGATCACCGCCGGCAGGGCGGTGTGGGTGGCCGGCGCGCGGCCGTTGACGTGGAAGATGAGGATCGAGCCCGGCCGGGTCTTGTCCAGCACCCACTGGCGCAGCCGCTCGGGGTCGAGACCGGGTACGGGATCGCCCGAGGCGAAGGTCCAGTGCACCACCCGGTGCCCCGAGGCCTCGACCGCGGCCAGGGCGGCCGGGTCGTAGTTGCCGGCGGGGAAGCGGAAGAACAACGGCTTGCGGCCGGTGATGCGTTCGATCTCGCGGTCGGCGTCGTCGACCTGGGCACGCACGGCTGCCGGGGCCAGCCGTTCCATGTGCTGGGGATGATCGAAGCTGTGGTTCTCGACCTCGACCAGCGGCGACGCGGCCAGCTCGGCCAGCCGGGCGGCGTTGCGCCTGGCGAAGCGGCCGGTGGCGAAGACGGTGAAGGGCACGTTCTCGGCCTTCAGCACCGCCAGCACGGGCTCGTCGAAGGTGGCCGGGGCCTTGCGGCCCTCGCAGGCATCGAAGGTCAGCGCCACCACCTTGTCACGGGTGGGCAGCCGCTCGACCACCTCGGCGTGGACCGGCAGGGCGAACAGAAGCGCGATCGGCAGCAGGCGCCGCACTAGAAATCCAGGTCGGCGTAGTGGCGCGGCGGCGGCACGCCCGGCAGGTGGTCCTGCAGCAGGGCGCGGAAGCTGGGGCGCGACTTCACCCGGGCGTACCAGTCCTTGGCGCCGTGATGGGCGTCCCAGGGGACGTCGCCCACATAGTCGACGCAAGAGATCTGCGCCGCGGCGGCGATGTCGGCCATGGTATAGGCGCCGCCGGCCAGCCAGGTGCGGCGTTCGGTCAGCCAGGCGATGTAGTCGAGATGGGTGTGGATGGCCGCATAGCCGGCGCGGATCTTGCGGGAATCGGGCTCGGCATGATGGGCCGACAGGCGGCGGAACACCTTCTCGCCCACCAGGTTGGCGGTGACTTCCGCATGGAACTTGCCGCCGAACCACGCCATCAGCCGGCGCACCTCGGCGCGGGCCACGGGCTCGGCTGGCATCAGCGGCGGCTCGCGGTGGACCTCGTCCAGGTATTCGCAGATGGCGGAGGAATCGGCCAGCGCAGTGCCGCCCTCCTCGACCAGCACCGGGACCTCGCCGGCGGGATTGAGCTCGATGAATTCGGGCCGGGCTTCCCAGAACTTCTCGACGTGGGCATCGGCCTCGAGCTTCTTCTCGGCCAGCACGATGCGGACCATGCGCGAAAACGGGCAGAGCGGATGATGGTAAAGGGTTCTCATGCCAACGTTTTACCGCGTTTCGCCGCCGCAGGGAACCTCCCTCTCCCAGCGCCCCCCCGGGCTTGGCCCGGGGGCCCATGGATGGCCGGGTCAAGCCCGGCCATGACGATGGGGCGTGCTACTCTGCCGCCGCCACCCCCTCGCGGGTGACGGGATGGGCAAGGCGGGACAGCATTTCCTTGGGCACCACCTGCCAGAAGTGCGGCAGTTCGCGGGCCCAGTCGGCGAGGATGGCCTGGGCCCAGGGCGACTGGGTCTCGGCCACATGGGCGGCGATCAGGCCGTGCAGTTCGTCGGCCCAGTGGGTGGTCTCGACCCGCTGCCAGATCACCGATTCCGGGTTGACCCGGTGGGGGAAGGTGGCGTCGGGGTCGTAGACGAAAGCCATGCCGCCGGTCATGCCGGCGGCGAAGTTGGCGCCGACCTCGCCCAGGATCACCGCGGTGCCGCCGGTCATGTACTCGCAGCCGTTGGAGCCGCAGCCCTCGATGACCGCCTCCGCGCCGGAGTTGCGCACGGCGAAGCGCTCGCCCGCCTGGCCCGAGGCGAACAGCTGGCCGGCGGTGGCGCCGTACAGCACGGTGTTGCCGATGATGGTGTTCTCGTGGCTTTTCAGCGGGCTGGCGACGGGGGGCCGAATGACGATGGTGCCGCCCGACAGGCCCTTGCCCACATAGTCGTTGGCGTCGCCGTAGACCTCGAGCTTCAGTCCCTGGACGGCAAACGCCCCCAGGCTCTGGCCCGCCGAGCCGCGCAGGCGCACGGTGATGTGGCCGGGCTGCAGCCCGCTCATGCCGTATTTGCGGGTGATCTTGTGCGACAGCTTGGTGCCGATGGCCCGCTCGACGTTGCGCACGTTGTAGGCCAGCTGCATCTTCTCGCCTTCCTCCAGCGCCGGGGCGGCGTCGGCGATCATGCGGGCGTCCAGGGTCTCGGGCACTTCGTTGCGCTCGTCCTGGGTGCAGTAGCGCGGGAAGCCGCCGGTGTCGGCCTGGGCCAGCAGCGGGTTGAGGTCTAGGTCGTCGAGGTGCGGCGCGCCGCGGCTGACCTGGCGCAGCAGGTCGGTGCGGCCGATCACCTCGGCCAGCGAACGGGCGCCGAGCGACGCCAGGATCTCGCGGACCTCCTCGGCGATGAAGCTGAACAGGTTGACCACCTTCTCGGGGCTGCCGTCGAACTTGGCGCGCAGCGCCGGGTCCTGGGTGCACACGCCCACGGGGCAGGTGTTGGAGTGGCACTGGCGGACCATGATGCAGCCCATGGCCACCAGCGAGGTGGTGCCGATGCCGAACTCCTCGGCGCCCAGCATGGCGGCGATGACGATGTCGCGGCCGGTCTTCAGGCCGCCGTCGGTGCGCAGCCGCACCCGGTGGCGCAGGCGGTTGAGCGTCAGCACCTGGTGGGCCTCGGACAGGCCCAGCTCCCACGGCAGGCCGGCGAACTTGATCGAGCTTTGCGGGCTGGCGCCGGTGCCGCCCACATGGCCCGAGATCAGGATGGTGTCGGCCTTGGCCTTGGCCACCCCGGCGGCGATGGTGCCGATGCCGGAGCGCGACACCAGCTTGACGGTAACGCGGGCCTCGGGGTTGATCTGCTTCAGGTCGTAGATCAGCTGCGCCAGGTCCTCGATGGAATAGATGTCGTGGTGGGGCGGCGGGCTGATCAGCATGACGCCGGGGGTGGCGTGCCGGAGCCTTGCGATCTCGACGGTGACCTTGAAGCCCGGCAGCTGGCCGCCCTCGCCGGGCTTGGCGCCCTGGGCGACCTTGATCTCGATCTCGCGGCACATGTTGAGGTACTCGGCGGTGACGCCGAAGCGGCCCGAGGCGATCTGCTTGACCGCCGAATTGGCGTTGTCGCCGTTGGGCCGCGGCCGGTAGCGGTCGGAATCCTCGCCGCCCTCGCCCGACACCGACTTGGCGCCGATGCGGTTCATGGCGATGTTCAGCGTGCCGTGCGCCTCGGGGCTGAGCGCCCCCAGCGACATGCCGGGCGTCAGGAAGCGCTTGCGGATCTCGGTGATGCTTTCCACCTCGTCGACGCTGACCGCGGGGCCGGCCGGCTGGGTGTCCAGCAGGTCGCGGATGGTGATCGGCGGCAGCCTGCGCACGGCGTCGGAATACTTGCGGTACAGTGCATAGCTGTCGGTGGCCACCGCCGTCTGCAGGGCGTGGATGGCGGTGCCCTCGAAGGCGTGGGTCTCGCCGGTGCGGCGCCAGCGGTAGAAGCCGCCCACCGGCAGCACCGGCGCGTCGGTGGCGAAGCCGCGGCCGTGCTGCTCGATGGCGGTCTTCTGCACGCCGGTCAGGCCGATGCCGGAAATGCGGCTGGTCATGCCGGGGAAGAACTCGGCCACCAGGGTGCGGCTTAAGCCCACCGCCTCGAAGTTGTAGCCGCCGCGGTAGCTGCTGATCACCGAGATGCCCATCTTGGACATGATCTTCAGCAGGCCCTGGTCGATGGCCTTCTTGTAGTTGCGGATGCAGTCCTCGAGCGTCGCCGCCCCGAACAGGCCGCGGCGGTGGCGGTCGGCGATGGCCTCCTGGGCCAGGTAGGCGTTGACGGTGGTCGCCCCCACTCCGATCAGGACGGCGAAATAGTGGACGTCGAGCGCCTCGCCCGAGCGGACGTTGAGCGAGGTCCAGGTGCGCAGCCGCTCGCGCACCAGATGCGAGTGCACGCCGCCGGCGGCCAGGATCATGGGGATGGCGGCGCGGTCGGCTTCCACGTCCTTGTCGGACAGCACCAGATGGGTGCAGCCGGCGCGGACCGCCTCCTCGGCCTCGCGGCGCACCCGGTCCAGCGCTTCTTTCAGCGCGTTGGGGCCGCCCTTGGGGTCGAAGGTGCAGTCGATCTCGGCCGCGGTCTCGCCCATGTAGCGGCGCATGGCGACGAACTCGGCGTTGGACAGCACCGGGCTTTCCAACTGCAGCAGGGCGCACTGGCTTTCGTCCTCGTCGAGGATGTTGCCCAGGTTGCCCAGCCGGGTGCGCAAGCTCATCACCCGCGACTCGCGAAGCGAATCGATCGGCGGGTTGGTGACCTGGCTGAAGTTCTGGCGGAAGAAGTGGTGCAGGCCGCGGTACTGGTCCGACAGCACTGCCAGCGGCGTGTCGTCGCCCATGGAGCCCACCGCCTCCTTGGCCTCTTCGACCATGGGCTGCAAGATCAGCTCCATGTCTTCCATGGTCAGGCCATAGGCCAGCTGGCGGCGCTTCAGCTCGTCGGTGGACAGCTCGACCGGCTCGGCCGCGGCGTTGGCCTTGACCAGCGAATCCAGCTCGGTGATCCGCTCGACCCACTGGCCGTAGGGCTGGCGGGCGGCCAGTACGTCCTTGATGTCGCGGTCGCGGTAGAGCTTGCCCTGCTCGAGGTCGAGCGCCAGCGTCTGGCCCGGCCCGACGCGGCCCTTCTCGACCACGCTTGCGTCGGGGACGCGGACCATGCCGGTCTCGGAGCCCACGATCAGCAGCCCGTCGGAGGTGATGGTGAAGCGCATGGGCCTGAGGCCGTTGCGGTCCATGCCCGCGATCACCCATCGCCCGTCGGTGGCGCAGATGGCGGCGGGGCCGTCCCACGGCTCGATCACCGCGTTGCAGTAGCTGAAGAAGCTGCGGTGCCCGTCGGGCATCAGGGCGTTCTGGCCGGTGCTTTCGGGGATCAGCATCTGCTTGACCAGCGGGGCGGGGCGGCCGGCACGCACCATCACCTCGAACACGTTGTCGAGCGCGGCGGAATCCGACCCGCCCGGCTGCACCACCGGCTTGACGTCCTCGACGTTGTCGCCGAACACCTCGTGGGCCATGCGCGGCTCGTGGGCCTTCATCCAGTTGACGTTGCCGGCCAGCGTGTTGATCTCGCCGTTGTGGGCCAGCATGCGGAAGGGCTGGGCCAGCCGCCAGGTGGGGAAGGTGTTGGTGGAATAGCGCTGGTGGTAGATGGCAAAGCGCGAGACGAAGCGCTCGTCCAACAGGTCGGGATAGAAGCTGGTCAGCTGCTCGGCCAGGAACATGCCCTTGTAGATCACCGACCGGCACGACAGGGAGCAGATGTAGAAGTCGGTGATGTGCTCGGCCAGCACCCGCTTCTCGATGCGCCGGCGGATGACGTAGAGGTCGGCCTCGAACCGCTCTTCCGGCGTATTCTTGGCGTTGGCGACCATGATCTGCTCGATCTCGGGCCTCGTCGCGTTGGCCTTCTCGCCGATCACCGCCACGTTCACCGGCACCTGGCGCCAGCCGTAGATGGTGTAGCCGAAATTCAGGATCTCGGTCTCGACGATGCAGCGGCAGCGCTCCTGGGCGCCCAGGTCGGTCTTGGGCAGGAACACCATGCCGATGGCCAGGCGGCCGGGCACCGGCTCGTGGCCCTGGTGGCGGATGTGGTCCTTGAAGAAGTCCTGCGGGATATCGACGTGGATGCCGGCGCCGTCGCCGGTCTTGCCGTCGGCGTCGACGGCGCCGCGGTGGAACAGCACGGAAAGCGCCTGGATGCCGGCCAGCACCACGTCGCGTCGCGGCTTGCCGTCCAGCGCCGCCACCAGGCCGACGCCGCAGGCGTCATGGCCGGTGATGTCGATGCCTGCCGCTTCCAGGATGGCGGCGTTGGCCCGGTATTCGGCGACATAGTCGGACATGGCTTTCCCTCTTCGGTTCGAATCCCTCTCCCGCTGGGAGAGGGAGGCTCAGGCTACTCCGCCGCCCGGGCGGCCTTGGCCGTGGCCCAGTCGTGCATGGCGCGGGCGGCGGTGCGGCCGTCCTTGATGGCCCACACCACCAGGGACGCTCCGCGGACGATGTCGCCGGCGGCGAAGACGCCGTCCAGCGCGGTCATCTGGCGGTCGTCGACGGCCAATGTGCCCCAGCGGCTGACCCTCAGGCCCGGCTCGGCGAACAGGGCGGGGACGTCCTCGGGGTCGAAGCCCAGCGCGGCGATGACCATGTCGGCGGGCAGGGTGAAGTCCGACCCGTCGATGGGCATGGGCGTCTGCCGGCCCGAGGCGTCGGGGACGCCCAGGTGCATGCGGCGCGCCCGCACTGCCGCAGCCTTGCCGGTGCCCTCCACCGCCTCGGGGGCGGCCATCCACACGAACTCGACGCCTTCCTCCTCGGCGTGCGCCACTTCGCGCTGGCTGCCGGGCATGTTGGCGCGGTCGCGGCGGTACAGGCACTTGACCGACCTGGCGCCTTGGCGGATGGCGGTGCGCACGCAGTTCATGGCGGTGTCGCCGCCGCCGATGACCACCACGTCCTTTGCCTTGGCGTCCAGGTGCCCGTCGGGCAGGGTGTCGCCCAGGCAGCGGCGGTTGGACGCGATCAGGTAGTCGAGCGCGGCATGGACGCCGTCCAGTTCGGCCCCGGGGATGCCCAGCGGGCGGGCCTTGTAGACGCCGGTGGCGATCAGCACCGCGTCGTGGCGGGCGCGCAGCTCGGCGAACGAGACGCTGCGGCCGATCTCGACCCCGGTCTCGAAGACGATGCCGGCCTCGGCCATCAGGCGGGTGCGGCGCTCGATGACCGTCTTGTCCAGCTTGAAGCCGGGGATGCCATAGATCAGCAGGCCGCCGATGCGGTCGTGGCGGTCGTAGACGGTGACCTTCCAGCCCAGCCGGCGCAGCGCCTCGGCCGCCGCCAGGCCGCCGGGGCCGCCGCCGACGATGCCGGCCGACAGATCCAGCTCGGCCCTCGGCGCGGGCGGCTTGACCCAGCCTTGGGCGAAGGCGTGCTCGGTGATGTGCTTCTCGACCGCGCCGATGGTGACGCCGCCGTGCTTGGACTGCTCGAGGACGCAGTTGCCCTCGCACAGGCGGTCCTGCGGGCAGATGCGGCCGCAGATCTCGGGGAAGGTGTTGGTGGCCGAGGACAGCGCATAGGCCTCTTCCATCCGGCCCTGCGCCACCATCATCAGCCAGTCGGGGACGTTGTTGGACAGCGGGCAGTGGATCTGGCAGTAGGGCACGCCGCACTGCTCGCAGCGCGAGGCTTGGTCGCCGGCCTGGGCAGGGGTGAAGGGCTGGTAGATTTCGCCGAAGTCGGCGCGGCGCTGCTCCCCCTCGCGCTTGTCGGGCGTGCGCGGGTGGAGGTGGGTGAACTGCAGCATCTTGCGGGGCATCGCCGGGACCCTTCGGGCGCGTTGATCCATTCCCAGCCAACTGGGTAGGGTGGTTTTTACGGCAAAAACACTGACCTTTCCACAAGATTCGGCAACATAGGGCAACAATGCTGCCGCGTATCCGTGACGGCCTGGGCGAAAATGGGTGGGGTGCGCCCATCCCGCGGGTGGTGGTCGAATAATTAGTCCCAAAACGGCCACATCTTCCGAGCTTCCGAGCCCCGCAATGGCGATGCTATATAGGCCGCTCAAAGCCAATAGCGGGGGTGTGGCCCTTGACGTTCCTCGACGTGGTCATCCTGGCTCTGATCCAAGGGATCGGCGAGGTGCTGCCGGTCTCCGCCTCGGGGCACCTGGCCGTCCTGCGCCTGACGCTCGGCACCCCCGAGGGCCGCGAGGCCGTCGCCGTGGCCGCCGATCTCGGCATCGTCGCGGGGCTGATGCTGTATTTCTGGCGCGACATGATCGTGATGGCGGTGGGGCTGTGGAAGCTGTTGAAGCGCCGCCCCGACGCCGGGTCGCGGCTGCTGCTGACGGTGGCCGCCGGCACCGTGCCCGGCCTGCTGGTCGCCTGGGCGTTCGTCGAACTGGGCGGCACTGTCGGCGGGCCCATGGCCGCCGCCGCCGCCATGGTGGTGTTCGGGCTGTTCCTGCTGATCGCCGACAAGCTGGGCATGACCGTCAGCCGCATCGAGCACATGGGCTTCCTGGCCGCGGCCGCCATCGGCGTGCTGCAGGCCGCGGCGCTGGTGGCCGGAGTGTCGCGCACCGGCATCACCGTCACCGCCGGCCGCCTGATGGGCTATGAGCGTGCCGCCATCGCGCGCTATTCGCTGCTGCTGGCCATCCCGGTGTTCGCGGTCCATGCCGGACACACCCTGATGGACCTGGCCGGCCGCGCGCCCCTGATCCTGTCGGCCGACCTGGCGCTGGCGGGGGCCGCCGCCTGTGTCGGCGCGCTGCTCTCGGTGGCGGCGATGATGGCCTGGGTCGACCGCAACAGCTACGCCCCCTTCGCGGTGTGGCGCATCCTGTTCGGGGCCGGGGCCCTGGCCTGGCTGGTGTGGAAGGGCTAGGGGGCGGTCAGCCCGCCTGGCGGGTGATGGTCCGCGGCGGGCCCTTGTGGTAGCGCGACAGGTAGGTCGGCACGATCGCCTCGGCGGACGTGGCGACGATGTCCAGTTCGGCCAGTCCGGGCTTGCCGCCGCGCACCACGTTGTCGGTCTTCATCAGCCGCACCTGGTCGCGGGTCAGCGGCGGCACCGGCATCAGGCCCAGGAAGGCGGCCTGGATCATGGCGACGGGGAAGGGCACCGGCACCAGGGTGTTGTGGCGTCCGGTCTCGTGCAGCACCAGCTCGAGGATTTCCTTCAAGGTGTAGCGGCGCGGGCCGCCCAGCTCGTAGACCTTGCCGGCGGTCCTGGGGTCGCCGACCATGCGCGAGATGGCCTCGGCCACGTCGCCCACATAGACCGGCTGGAAGGTCGGACCGCCCGAGCCGAACAGGTCGATGGTGCAGCCGGCCTCGCCGCAAATCGGCTTGAAGCCGTCGCGGGTGAACACCGGCAGCACCGGCGAAACCCGCGCCAGCTGGGCGAAGCGGTTGAAGAAGCCGTCCTCGGGCCCGAAGACCACCGACGGGCGCAGGATGGTGGCGCCGGGGAAGGCCTGGGCGACGGCTTCCTCGCCGGCGGCCTTGCTGCGGGCGTAGGCCGCCTCGGAGTTGCGGTCGGCGCCCAGGGCCGACATGTGAATCAGGCGGCTGGCCCCGGCGGCCTTGGCGGCGGCGGCCACGGTGGCGGCGCCGTCCACATGGATGGCCTGGAAGCTGGCCCGCCGACGCTCGTAGAGGATGCCGACCAAGTTGATGACCACGTCGGCGCCGGCCACCACCGCGGCGACGCTGCGCGGGTCGCGGATGTCGGCGCGCACCGGCACCACCTGGCCGACGTCGCCCATGGGCTTCAGGAACTCGGCGGCGATGGGGTCGCGGACCGCGGCGCGCACCACCCAGCCCTGGGCTGCCAGCCGGCGCACCAGATGCCGCCCGATGAAGCCCGAACCGCCGAAAACCGTGACCAGCCGCCGCGTCATTCCCGAACCTCCCGATACCGGCCCGCAATGGGGGCCGGGGCATCATCCGATTGGCTGGGAAGCTAGACGTTTTGCCGGCCGAACGCAACCGCCCGCCGCCCCGGATTAACCGGGTGCTAACCGGTTTCGTGATTCGAAGGGGGACGGGTTCGGCCAAGGAGGAGTCCCATGCGCAAGATCATCGCCGTGATGCTGGGCCTGCTGCTGGCGGCGCCGGCCTGGGCGCAGGGGTTCGACCAGGCCAGGACGGTGGCCCGCGCCGCCGACACGGTCGAGCGGCTGCGTACCGACGAGAATTTCGGCAGCCGCATGGCCAGCGCCATCTCGCGGGCCAAGGCGCTGCTGATCGTTCCCGACCTGGTCAAGGGCGGCTTCATCTTCGGGGCCGAGTGGGGAACCGGCGTGCTCCTGGTCAAGGGGGCCGACGGCCGCTGGTCGGGTCCGGCCTTCTATTCCATCGCGTCCGGCAGCGTCGGCCTGCAGATCGGCGTGCAGGACGCCGCGGCGGTGTACGTCATCAACTCGGCCGGCGGGTTGGCGGCGATCATGAACAACCGCATGAAGCTGGGCGCCGACGCCGGCGTCGCCGTGGCCCATGTGGGCGCCGGGGCCGAGGCGTCGACCACCACCAATGTGGGCGCCGACATCTACGCCTTCTCCAAGGCCGTCGGCCTTTATGGCGGCGCCAGCCTGGAAGGTGCGGGTATCCTGCCCCGGCATTCGTGGAACGCTGCCTATTACGGCGGCAATCCCACTCCCGAACAGATCCTGATCGACCGCCAGCTCGACAGCCCCCAGGCCGACCGCCTGCGCGACGTGCTTGCGCGGTAGGGCGGGGTCTGTCATGTCGGGGGGATGACCCGGAAACGCACCCCCGCCCTGATGCTGCAGGGCACCGGCTCGGACGTGGGCAAGTCGCTGCTGGCGGCGGGCCTGTGCCGGCTGTTTGTGCGCCGGGGCCTGAAGGTGCGGCCGTTCAAGCCGCAGAACATGTCCAACAATGCCGCGGTCACCGCCGACGGCGGCGAGATCGGCCGCGCCCAGGCGCTGCAGGCGCGTGCCTGCGGGGTCGAGCCCCATACCGACATGAACCCGGTGCTGTTGAAACCCCAGACCGATACCGGTGCCCAGGTGGTGGTGCAGGGCCGGGTGGTGGGCAGCGCCTCGGCTCGTGACTACCATGCCTTGAAGCCCAGCCTGCTGCCGGCGGCGCTGGAAAGCTTCGGCCGGCTGGCCGCCGCGGCCGACCTGGTGGTGGTCGAAGGCGCGGGCAGCGCCGCCGAGGTCAACCTGCGCGCCGCCGACATCGCCAACATGGGCTTCGCCGAGGCCGCCGACCTGCCGGTGGTTCTGGTGGGCGACATCGACCGCGGCGGGGTGATCGCCGCGGTGGTCGGCACCCATGCCCTGCTGCCCGAGGCCGAACGGGCGCGGCTGGCCGGCTACATCATCAACAAGTTCCGCGGCGATCCCTCGCTGTTCGACCCGGCCCTGGCGGTGATCGCCGGGCACACCGGTCTGGACTGCCTGGGCGTGGTCCCGTGGTTCGCCGACGCCGCCCGCTTGCCGGCCGAGGACGCCGCCTCGCTGGGCGGCGGCTCGGGCGCGGGCGCTCTGCACGTGGCGGTGCCCCGGCTGTCGCGCATCGCCAACTTCGACGATTTCGACCCGCTGGCGGCCGAGCCGGACCTGCGCCTGACCATGGTGGCGCCGGGCCGGCCCATCCCGGTGTGCGACCTGGTGATCCTGCCCGGGTCCAAGTCCACCATTGCTGACCTCGCTTTCCTGCGGGCGCAAGGGTGGGACACCGACATCGCCGCCCATGTCCGCCGCGGCGGCCGGGTGCTGGGCATCTGCGCCGGCTACCAGATGCTGGGCCGCACCGTGTCCGATCCCAAGGGCGTCGAGGGCCCGGCCGGCGGCGTCGCCGCGGGCCTGGGGCTGCTCGACGTCGCCACGGTGATGGAAGGCGACAAGGTGCTGGCCCGCGTCCAGGCCGCCGACGCCGACGGCACCGCCGTGTCGGGCTACGAGATGCACATGGGCCGCACCGAGGGGCCCGATACCGCCCGGCCCATGCTGACGCTGGACGGCCGCCCCGAGGGGGCGCGCTCGACCGACGGGCTGGCCGAAGGCTGCTACCTGCACGGGCTGTTCTCGTCGGATGCATGGCGTGCCCGCTTCCTTGCCGGTCTGGCACCCCACCGCCGCGCCGGGCTGGCCTATGAGGCGCTGGTCGATGACGTGCTCGACCGCCTTGCCGACCACCTGGAAGGCGCCGTGGACGCCGACCGCCTGTGGCAGATCGCGGCGTCGCGGTGACTTCGGCACGGAATTTGCCTCCGGGCGTGCCTTTTGCCTTCCGGTACCGGTGCCGTTTCGTATAGTTAGGGGCCTTCGATCCGTGACGAGACCGCCCGCCCCATGACCTTCGACGCCCGTGCCGCCGCCGACATCGCCTCCGCCCGCCGGGTGCTGAAAGCCGAGGCCGCGGGGCTCGAGGCCCTGGCCGACGGTCTGGGCGCCGAGTTCTTCGCCGCCTGCGACATCCTGGAAAAGCGGTCGGGGCGCGCCGTCGTCACCGGCATGGGCAAGAGCGGCCACGTGGCGCGCAAGATCGCAGCGACCCTGGCCTCGACCGGGCGGCCGGCCTTCTATGTCCACCCGGCCGAGGCCAGCCACGGCGACCTGGGCATGATCGACCGCGACACCGACGTGGTCGTGGCGCTGTCCAATTCTGGCGAGACGCCGGAACTGGGCGACGTGGTGTCGTACTGCTCGCGCTTCGAGATCCCGCTGATCGCCATGACCGCGCGCACGGAAAGCACCCTGGCCCAGGCCGCCAGCGTGGCGCTGATCCTGCCCGCCATCCCCGAGGCCTGCCCCATGGGTCTGGCGCCGACCACTTCGACCACCATGATGCTGGCGCTGGGCGATGCGCTGGCCGTGGCCCTGCTCGAGCGCAAGGGGTTCTCGGCCGCCGACTTCCGCGAGTTCCATCCCGGCGGCCAGTTGGGCCGCCGCCTGCTCAAGGTCGCCGAGCTGATGCATGACGGCGATGCCGTGCCGCTGGTCCCGCCCGAGGCCAGCATGGCCGAGGCCCTGCTGGTGATGACGGCGAAAAGCCTGGGCTGCGTCGGCGTCCTGTCCGAGCAGGGCAAGCTGGACGGCATCATCACCGACGGCGACCTGCGTCGCCACATGCGTCCCGACCTGCTGGCCGTCGCCGCCGGCCAGGTGATGACCCGCGGCCCCAAGACGGCGCGGCCCAACATGCTGGCCGCCGAGGCGCTGCGCATCATGAACACCAAGAAGATCACCAGCCTGTTCGTCGTCGACGACGGCGGCCGGCCGGTGGGGGTTCTGCACGTCCACGACTGCCTGCGCGCGGGCGTGGCCTAAGGGATGGGGGCATGGCCGCCGTGACGCCCACCTTCGACGCCGGGCCGGTTCCGCCGCCGCCGCGCCAGAAGCGGCGGTTCCGGCTGCGCGGCGGGCCGCTGGCGCGTTATTCGCGCTTCGTCGGCGTGATGAAGGTGGCGCTGCCCATCTCGGCGGCGGTGTTGCTGGCGCTGATCCTGGCCTGGCCGCGGCTGACCCAGCTGGACGACAAGTTCCAGATCGGCTTCGCCCGGCTGTCGCCCCGGGATGTCGAGACGCTGTCCATGCTCAACGCCCGCTACTATGGCCTCGATGCCGACAACAAGCCGTTCTCGGTGACCGCCGACGTCGCCGTCCAGGAGCCGGGCAACCAGGACCTGGTGCACCTGCAGGCGCCCAAGGCCGACTTCGTCGGCTCGGGCGGCGCCAACGTGTTCATCGAGGCCAACACCGGGCTTTACCACCAGAGCACCAAGATGCTCGACCTCGAAGGCTCGGTCAGTCTGTTCCACGACACCGGCTACGAGCTGCATACAGAATCCGCCCAGGTCGACCTGGCCCACAACTCGGCCCGCGGCAGCGTGCCGGTGTTCGGCCACGGCCCCCAGGGCCAGATCCAGTCGCAGGGCTTCGAGACCCGCGACCGCGGCCAGCGCATCCAGTTTTCCGGCCAGGCCAAGCTGACCTTGCAGGCCGCCGGCGGCAAGGGCGCGGCCAAGCCCGCCAAAGGGAAGGCACCCCGATGAAGCGCGTCCTCGCCCTCGTCCTGCTGCTGGCGGCCCAGCCCGCTGCCGCCTTCGACATGAGCCGCAGCGGCGACCAGCAGATCCAGGTCTATGCCGACAACGGCATCGAATGGCAGTCCGACGCCACCCGGGTGATCGCCACCGGCAACGCCAAGGCGGTGCGCGGCACCATGACGGTTACCGCCGACACCCTGACCGCCTATTACCGCAAGGGCCCCAAGGGCGACGAGATCTGGCGCCTGGATGCCGACGGCAACGTCACCATCGCCTCGCCCACCGAGACGGCCACCGGCTACAAGGGCATCTACGACCTGGACAAGGCGGTGTTCGTGCTGCACGGCCGCCCGGCCAAGCTGGTCACCCCGACCGAAAGCTACACCGCCAACGACACCATCGAGTACTGGGAGAACGAGCGCATGGCGGTGCTGCGCGGCAAGGCGGTGGCCGTCCAGGCGGACAAGACCCTGAAGGGCGACGTGCTGACCGCCCATTTCCTCGACCGCGAGGAGGCCAAGGGCAAGACCCTCCATTCGGGCAAGGGCGGCACCGCCAAGAAGGCCGAGGGCGGGGGCGGACTGCAGCTGCAGCGGGCCGACGCCTACGGCAACGTGGTGATCATCACTGCCACCGAAGAGGTGACCGGCGACCGCGGGGACTACAACGTCGAAACGGGTATCGCCACCGTCTCGGGTTCGGTTAAGATCGTGCGCGAAGACAACCAGCTGAACGGTGGCTTCGCCCACGTCGATCTCAATACGGGCGTGAGCAAGCTGTTCGGTACCGCCCCGGGGGGCAGGGACGGGGGCCAGCGGGTGCAGGGCCTGTTCGTTCCGGAAAAAAAGGACATGGACAGCCGCCGCGCGGTGTTCCGGGGCAGTGCCCCGACCCGGCCGGACGGCGGTTCGCAGCCCCAGACGGGGCGGTGACGGAGGACGTATGAAGGGGACCGCGACCACGCCTCCCGCCGCCACCGCCGGTCCCCGGCTGGTGACCGACAACCAGGGGCTGTCGGCCAGCAACATCGGCAAGAACTTCAAGCGCCGGCCGGTGCTGCGGGACGTCTCCATCGCCGTCCAGCGCGGCGAGGCTGTGGGGCTGCTGGGGCCCAACGGCGCCGGCAAGACCACCTGCTTCTACTGCATCACCGGGCTGATCAACCCCGACGTCGGCACCATCATGCTGGACGGCGAGGACATCACCAGCCTGCCCATGTACCGTCGCGCCCGCCTGGGCATCGGCTACCTGCCGCAGGAAGCGTCGATCTTCCGCGGACTGTCGGTCGAGGCCAACATCATGGCGGTCCTGGAAGTGGTCGAACCCGATCTGCAGGCGCGCCAGCACCGCCTGGACGAGCTGCTGGCCGAGTTCTCCATCAGCCACCTGCGCCGGGCTCCGGCCATGGCGCTGTCGGGCGGCGAACGCCGCCGCGTCGAGATCGCCCGCGCGCTGGCCTGCCGGCCGCATTTCATCTTGCTGGACGAGCCGCTGGCCGGCATCGACCCCATCGCCGTCGCCGACATCCGCGACCTGGTTGCGCACCTGAAGCACCGCGGCATCGGTGTGCTGATCACCGACCACAACGTCCGCGAGACCCTCGACATCATCGATCGCGCCTACATCCTCTATGACGGCAAGGTGCTGATGGAGGGCCGCCCCTCGGAGATCATCGCCCACGAAGGGGTGCGGCGCGTCTATCTCGGCGAACGGTTCAGCCTCTAGCTCATCATCGGCAACAGGCCATGGCCCTCGCACCCCGTCTGGACCTTCGCCAAACCCAGTCCCTGGTGATGACGCCGCAGTTGCAGCAGGCGATCAAGCTGCTGCAGCTGTCCAACATCGAGCTGGCCGCCTTCATCGACCAGGAGCTCGAGCGCAACCCGCTGCTCGAGCGCGAGGACGGCGACCGCGCCGACGCTCCCGTCGAGACG
Organism: Actinomycetota bacterium; assembly: GCA_050260215.1. Lineage (GTDB taxonomy): Bacteria > Pseudomonadota > Alphaproteobacteria > Rhodospirillales > Magnetospirillaceae > JBLNBU01. The sequence goes on along the minus strand of JBLNBU010000067.1, from coordinate 11,713 downwards.
CCCGAGCCCGAGCTGGGCGCGCCCGAGCCGGGCATCCTGGACGAGCTGCCGGGCGGCGGCGGGGCGGACGATTCGCTCGACGTCGACTACGACAACACCTTCAACAACGACAGCGCCGGCGACGGCGTCGACGGCGAGGCCTTCGCCCAGTGGGGCAAAGTCGGCGGGCGCGCCGATTTCGACGACGGCGACGCCAACCTGGAACAGACCCTGGCGGGCACGCTTTCGCTGCGCGACCACCTGGTCGCCCAGCTCAACGTCGACGTCCCCGACCTGGCCGAGCGCCTGATCGGCCTGCACCTGATCTCCATGCTCGACGAAGCGGGTTATCTCATCGGCGACCTGGCCGAGCTGGCCGGCCGCCTGGGCTGCCCCCTCGACAAGGTCGAGGCGGTGCTGAAAAGGGTGCAGGGCTTCGACCCGTGCGGTGTCTTCGCCCGCACGCTCAAGGAATGCCTGGGGCTGCAGCTGGCCGAGCGCAACCGGCTGGATCCGGCCATGCAGGCGCTGCTCGACAACCTGGAAATGCTGGCCCGGCGCGACCTGGCCGGGCTGATGCGGGTGTGCGGCGTCGACGCCGAGGACCTGACCGAGATGATCGCCGAGATCAAGGCGCTGGACCCCAAGCCGGCGCTGGCCTTCGACCATGCGGTGGCCCAGCCGGTCACCCCCGACGTGCTGATGCGCCGTTCGGCCGAGGGCGGCTGGCTGGTCGAGCTGAATTCCGACACCCTGCCCCGGGTGCTGGTCAACGCCCGCTACTACAGCAAGGTCGCCGCCGGGGCGAAGAGCCGCGACGACAAGACCTACATCGCCGAGCGTTTCCAGTCGGCCAACTGGCTGGTCAAGTCGCTGCACCAGCGCGCCACCACCATCCTCAAGGTGGCCACCGAGATCGTGCGCCAGCAGGACGCCTTCTTCCGCCTGGGCGTCCAGCACCTGCGCCCCTTGGTGCTGCGCGACATCGCCACGGTCATCGGCATGCACGAAAGCACGGTCAGCCGGGTGACCTCGAACAAGTACATCGCCACGCCCCGCGGCATCTACGAGCTGAAGTACTTCTTCACCCAGGCGATCAGTTCGGCCGACGGCGGCGACGCCCACTCGGCCGAGGCGGTCCGCCACCGCATCAAGGCGCTGATCGACGCCGAGGGCAAGGACGTGCTGTCCGACGACCGCATCGTCGAAATCCTGAAGTCCGACGGAATCGACATAGCCCGGCGAACGGTGGCAAAATACCGCGAGGGCATGAACATCCCATCGTCGGTTCAGCGCCGGCGCGAGAAGTCGCTGGGGATGTGAAACGCGAAGGTGGGGCGCCGGCCCGGGGTGTCGTCGGGTGGATGCTTGACTCCAACGGGCGGCGGAACTATTTTCCGGCCCTCTCCTCGGACCGGGTCCGGGGGATGTTCGCGGGGCTCGTGAATTTGGACGCGCAGTCGAACGGGGTGAGCCGAATGGCCGCCCGTACCAGCGGACCGGCCGGAAGCCGAACGCTTCCCAGGGCAACGGTGCGCAAGAGAGGGTAGCTCCATGGAAATCGCCGACCTGATCAATCCCGCCGCGGTCATACCCAACCTGCGCGCGACTTCGAAGAAGCAGGCGCTGCAGGATTTGGCGCGCCGCGCCGCCGAAGTCACCGGCCTGCACGAGCGGGCCGTGTTCGAGGTGCTGCTGGAGCGCGAGCGCTTGGGCACCACCGGCGTCGGCAACGGCATCGCCATTCCCCACGGCAAGCTGCCCACCCTCGAGCGCCTGCACGGCGTCTTCGCCCGGCTGGAAAAGCCCATCAACTTCGAATCCATCGACGAGCAGCCGGTCGACCTGATCTTCCTGCTGCTGGCCCCCGAATCCGCCGGCGCCGACCACCTGAAGGCCCTGGCGCGGGTCTCGCGCCTGCTGCGCGACAAGGGCGTGTGCGAGAAGCTGCGCGGCACCGACAATTCGGATGCCCTCTACGCCCTGCTGACGGAAAGCCCGGCCAGCCGGGCTGCGTGACCGTACGCGGTCCTCTCGTCATTGCCGGGCTGGACCCTCGGGTCAAGCCCGAGGGTGACGAGAGAGTGAGGGATTGCCTCGCATTCTGAGGAAAACGGCGGCCCCTTGGCCGCCGTTCGCGTTTCCCCTCAATGCACGCTCATCGGTTCCAGTTCGTGCTGCTTGATGGCGGCAAAGGCCAAGTCGCGGCTGGGGGCCAGGCCCATCTGGGTGCCGTCGGCGGCGTGGATGGACCAGCCGACCTCGTCGTTGACCACGACGCGGCGCACATAGGCGAAGTCGTGCATGCCAAGGCCGGCTAGGTCGCCCACCGACAGGTGCCGCAGGCTGGTCGTCGTCTGGAATTCATTCTTCATGTCAGCTCTCCTTGGGCCCGGCCGAGACGGCCCTTGCCCTTGGTGTGGGCGTCTTCGCCCCCCACGTCGATGGTGCGCGGGCCCTCGGCCCTGGGGGCGGTGCCGTTGATCGGGATGCTGCGCACCCTGGGTTCGGGGACGGGCCTTGCCAGGTCGACGTGCAGCAGGCCGTTGTCCAGGCTGGCGCCCTTGACCTCGATGCCCTCGGCCAGGACGAAGCTGCGCTGGAACTGGCGGGCGGCGATGCCCCGGTGCAGGAAGATGCGGCCGCCGTCGTCCTCGCCCTGGCGCCCGCGGATGATCAGCTGGTTGTCTTCGAGCGACACCGTCAGGTCGTCCATGGAGAACCCGGCCACCGCCAGCGTGATGCGCAGGCCGTCTTCGCCGATCTGTTCGATGTTGTAGGGCGGATAGCCCTCGGCCGAGGTCTTGGAGATGCGGTCGAGCACGCGCTCGAAATGGTCGAAGCCGAGCAGCAGCGGGCTGTTGAACACGGACAGGCGGGTCATGGACCTCGTCCTCCTCTTGCAAGAGCGAGTACGGTTGCCGGAGGCCCGCTCCTGCGGCGCCTCCTTGCCAAGGGGCGGCCGCGATCCTCTGATCCTGCGGCTGCCTGTTTCTCCTATTTTGGCCGGCGCGCCCGTTCCGTCAAGTCGGCCACGGGCATTTCCGGCATGCGGCTACCGCCGCGAGGGTGAGGACAGGGGTTCCGAACGGATGCGCTCGGGCTGGGCCGAGCGCGGCGAGGGGGGCTCGTAGCCCACCGAGGTGGCGCCGGCGCCACTGTCGCTTTGGCGCGGGGCCACCGTGACCAGCACGGTCGAGCCGTACACGGTGCCGCGCTCGACCTGGACGGTGGCGGCGCGGTCGCCGCGGGTATAGGTCATCACGCTAATCTCGGACGCCACGCTCATCACCGCCTGCCAGCCGAAATTGGGCATCTGCTGCTGGTAGAAGGCGGTGATCTCGGACGGCGACTGCGACTGCTTCAGCACCACCCGGCCGGTCCAGCGGTCGCGGTCCGACAGGATCAGCGAACGGTCGTTGTCCATGGTCGAGTTGGGCGGAATGGGGATGTCGGTGACCAGCTGCAGGTTGGGCAGCGCCTCGCCGGCGGCGGAGGTGGACGGCACGTTGGTCCCGCGCGAGCAGCCGATCAACGGCAGCGCGAGAACCACGGACAGGACGACGCCACGAACGAGCGGATTCATGCAGATAAAGTAGCGGGAAGCCGAATCGCGCACAAGGGATTGCGCTACGCCAGCGGATAGCGGGCCACCGCCTCGTATTCGGCACCCGTGCGGCCGAGATGGCTGCGGAACAGGGTGAAGTCGTCGGCCCGCCACGGGGCGGCGTGCAGCAGGCCGTGGGCGCTCAAGAATGCCTGCAGGCGCGGGGCGGGGGCATTCTTCAGCCGGGCCAGGGTGACGTGGGGGGTGAACTTGCGCGGCTCAGGCGGCTGGCCGGTGCGCACCACCGCCGATTCCACCTTGTCGCGCAGCCGGACCAGGGCATCGGAGCGCTCGACCCCGGCATAAAGCGCGTGCGGGGCGCGCCCGCCGAACAGGCCGACCCCGCGGATCTCCACGTCGAAGGCCGGTGCGACCAGTTCGGCCAGGGCGTCGTGGATGTCGTGGGCGACGCCTTCCTCGACCTCGCCGATGAAGCGGAGCGTGATGTGCAGGTTGCGGGCCTCGACCCAGCGGGCACCGGGGATGCCCGCCTCCATGGTCTCGAGCCGGCCGGCAAGCTCGGCGGGAAGGGCCAGGCCGACGAACAGGCGGATCATGCCTTGGGCTCCGGGATCAGGGCCAGCACGCCGGTATAGCCGTACAGGCGGTCGCGGCTGATCTCGCCGTTGGCGTAGCAGCCGATCAGCGGGAAGTCGCCCAGTTCGGCGGCGATCAGCGCCAGTTCGCCGCCGTCCTCGCCGAACATGTGCGAGCCGCGCGCCACGCACGAGAAATAGAAGCCGGCCCGGAGCCGCCGGCCGCCCAGCCTTGCCTTCAGGCTGCGCAGCATGCGGCGCAGGTCGGCCTGGGCGGCGTTGGCGTCGCGGCGGACGAACATCAGCTGCTGGCCAAGCTCCAGGCGGTCGCCGATGGCCAGCCAGCCCTGGCGCGGATCGACGCCCAGCAGGTTGCGCACCACGTAGTCGTTGGTGTCCGAACCCTCGACGGTCAGGCCGACATGGATGTAGCCGGCGGCGCGGCGCAGGTCGCGGGCGATCAGCTCGCCGGCCTCCTCCTTCAGCATTTCCAGCGCCGGGCGGCCGTCCAGTGCCATCAGCACGCCCTCCCACGCCTCGGTGACCCGGTGGCTGGGGCCGATGGGGGTGCAGCCCTGGGTCAGGCCCGCCATCACCTCGATGGCCGATCCCAGCAGCACCCCCGACAATCCGCCCGAGGTCACCGAATCTGCCACCTGGGCCGGCGGGCCGCTGCCGGCGACGAAGCCGCCGGCCAGCCAGCCCACTGCGGCGGCAACCTCGGCCACCATCTCGGGCGCCGCCGGGTTGCGCGGGTCGGCATGGACCAGCCCCACCGCGCCGGCGCCCTGCTGGGCCAGCCACTCGCCGTTGCGGGACAGGAAGGTGCCGGGGTCCAGGCACGAGAACGGGCGGAACGCCCCCTCGGGCAGGTGGCCGACCATGACCGCCAGCGCCCCTTCGTCGCGGTATTCGTCGCGGCCGGCGCACACCCCCGGGGCGACGCCGCCCACCCAATGCTCGATGTGGGTGGTCTCGCGCAGGAAGGTCAGGATGCTCGACAGGTCGGTGGCGAATTCCTCGGTGGCGTAGAGGAAGCCGATGTTGCTGCCGCCGGCGGCCTCGGCCACCCCTTCCAGGCAGGCCTTGGCGGCGCGGCCCCAGTGGTCGGCCCCGGCATGGGCCAGCACGAAGGGCGACGGGCGGGCGGCACGGCGACGGCGCTTGGGTTCGCTCATGGTCGTCCTTTCGCGGGCGGCAGCACCCGCTTCACCGAGGGCAGGATGCGTTCGACGATGGCCGCCACCCCCTTGCCGTTGGGGTGGATGCCGTCGCCCTGGTTGAGCGCCGGGTCGCTGGCGACCCCGTCCAGGAAAAACGGATAGAACACCGCCTTGGGGTGCTTGGCCGCCAGGTCGGCGAACACCTGCCGGTACTGGTCTGCAAACGCCTTGCCCATGTTGGGCGGCGCCACCATGCCGGTGAAGACGACCGCGACGTGGTCGCCTTCCAGCCGGGTCAGGATGGCGTCCAGGTTGGCTTTGGTCCCGCGCGGGTCCAGCCCGCGCAGCCCGTCGTTGGCGCCCAGTTCGAGGATGGCGGCCTGCGGGCGGTCGGCCAGCGCCCAGTCCAGCCGCGCCAGCCCGCCGGCCGAGGTGTCGCCCGACACGCCTGCATTGATGACGCGGACGTCGTATCCCTGGCGGCGCAAGGCGCCTTCCAGCTGCACCGGGAACGCCTCGGACGGGGCCAGGCCATAGCCGGCGGTGAGCGAATCGCCCAGGGCCAGGATGCGGAACGGCTCGGCCATGGCTTCCCCCGCGTTGACAAGCAGCAGTGCTGCGCCATATGCGATGATGGTTCGCCGGGCCACCCTACGCCAGAAAGTCGTCATCCGCATGACCCAGTCCGTTGCCGCCCCGCCCCTGGTCCTGCTGGATGGGGTTCATCTCAAGTTGGCGAGCTTGGCCGGCGAGGTCAACGTCCTGCGCGGGGTGGACCTGTCCATCGGCGAGGGCGAGACGGTCGGCGTGGTCGGCCCCAGCGGGTCGGGCAAGTCGACCCTGCTGATGGTGATGACCGGCCTGGAGCGCCCCACCGGCGGTCGCGTGGCGGTCGCCGGCCACGAGCTGGGCGCCATGGACGAGGACGCCCTGGCCCGCTTCCGCCGCACCTCGGTGGGCATCGTCTTCCAGTCCTTCCACCTGGTCCCCACCATGACCGCGCTGGAAAACGTCGCGGTGCCGCTGGAATTGGCCGGGCGGGCCGACGCGTTTGCGCGCGCCGAGGCCGAGCTGGCCGCGGTCGGCCTGGGCCATCGCCTCGACCACTATCCCGGCCAGCTGTCGGGCGGCGAGCAACAGCGCGTCGCCCTGGCGCGCGCCTTCGTCATCCGCCCGCGCCTGCTGTTCGCCGACGAGCCCACCGGCAACCTGGACGGGGCCACGGGCCGGGCCGTCATAGACCTTCTGTTCGGCCTGCACGACCGTCACGGCACCACCTTGGTGCTGGTCACCCACGACCCCGCCCTGGCGGCGCGCTGCCGCCGCGTCGTCCACGTGGCCGACGGCCGCATCGCCGAGGACGCGCCGACCGGTGTCGTCGTGCCGATCCGGCGATGACCGCCACCTTGCCGCTTGCCGCCACCTTCGCCCGCCGCGAGCTGCGCGGGGGCCTGAAGGGCTTCCGTATCCTGGTCGCCTGCCTGGCGCTGGGGGTGGCGGCCATCGCCGCCGCCGGGTCGCTGCGGGCGGCCTTCGACACCGCCATGAAGCAGGACGCGCGCTCGCTCTTGGGCGGCGATATCGACCTGCGCCAGAGCCACCGGCCCATCGAGCCCGCACAGCGCGCAGCCCTGGACGGGCTGGGACGCGTCACCGAAGGCATCGAGATGCGGGCCATGGCCACCGTCGGCGACAACGACGCGCGCACCCTGGTCGAGCTGAAGGGCGTCGACGGCCGCTATCCGCTGGTCGGCCGCCTGGACCTGGTGCCCGACCAGACGCCCGAACAGGCGCTGGGCCGCCGCGGCGAGGTGTGGGGGGCGGCGGCCGATGCCAACCTGCTGGCGCGGCTGGGCTTGAAGCTGGGCGACACGGTGCGGGTGGGCGACGCCGCCTTCGAGATCCGCGCCACCATCGCCCGCGAACCCGACCGCATCGCCACCGCGCTGTCCTTCGGGCCGCGGCTGATGGTGGCCGCCGACGCCGTCACCGCCACCGGACTGGTCCAGCCGGGCAGCCTGATCCGCTACGTCTATCGGGTCGAACTGGCATCGGGCACGACCGTGGCCGCCGCCCGCAAGGCCCTGGCCGAGCGCTTTCCCGATGCCGGCTGGCAGATGCGCGACACCGCCGACGCGGCGCCGGGGATGGGGCGCTTCCTCGACAACATGGCGTCGTTCCTGACGTTGGTCGGGCTGACCGCGCTCCTGGTGGGCGGCATCGGCGTCGCCAATGCGGTCAAGGCCTATCTGGACGGGCGGGTGCAGACCATCGCCGTGCTCAAATGCGTGGGCGCACCCTCTGGCCTGATCTTCGCCACCTATTTCACCCTGGTCGCCGTCCTGTCCCTGGCCGGCATCGCCATCGGCCTGGGGATCGGCGCAATGGTGCCGTGGGCGGTGGTCGAGCTGGCCGGCGACCGCCTGCCGGTCGATGCCCGTGCCGGCATCTATCCGCTGCCGCTGGCGCTGGCCGCCGGGTTCGGGGTGCTGACGGCACTGGTGTTCACCCTGTGGCCGCTGGCCCGCGCCCGGGCCGTGCCGGCGACCGCACTGTTCCGCCACCTGATCCAGCCGCCCCGGCTGGTCCGCCAGCCGGGCACCCTGGCGCTGCTGGCCGGCTTGGCACTGGCGCTGGGCGGGTTGGCGGTGGCGGGGGCCGACAACCGCATGCTGGCGGCATGGTTCGTCGGCGCCTCGGCGGTGACGCTGCTGCTGTTTCGCGCCATTGCCTGGGGGCTGGCCCGGCTGGCCGCCAGGGTGACCCATCGCCACAAGGGCGGCGGCCGCCCCGGGTGGCGCCTGGCGCTGGCCAACCTGCACCGGCCGGGCAGCGCGGTGGTCAGCATGGTGCTGTCGCTGGGCCTGGGGCTGACGGTGCTGGTCGCCATCGCCCTGGTCGAGGGCAACCTGGCCCGCCAGTTCGGCGAGCGCCTGCCGCGCGAGGCGCCGTCCTTCTATTTCATCGACATCCAGCCCGGCCAGGAAGGTCAGCTGGCCGAGGCGGCGCGGTCGGCCGACCCGGCGGCCCAGGTCGAGACCGCCGCCATGGTGCGCGGGCGCATCAGCCGCATCAACGGCGTCGACGTGTCCGAGGCCAGCGTCGCGCCCGAGGTGCAGTGGGCGCTGCGCGGCGACCGCGGCCTGTCCACCGCCGTCGACCGGCCCGCCGGTACCCGGGTGGTGGCCGGCGAGTGGTGGCCGGCCGACTGGCAGGGCGAACCGCTGGTCAGCGTCGACGCGGGCGTGGCCAGGGGGTTCGGGCTGAAGCTGGGCGACACTGTCGGCATCAACGTGCTGGGCCGCGAGATCACCGCCCGGGTCGCCAGCTTCCGCGACATCGACTGGTCCAGCCTGTCCATGAACTTCACCTTCCTGCTGTCGCCGGGCGCCTTGAAAGGCGCCCCCCACAGCTTCATCGCCACCGTGCGCGCCGACCCCGACCGCGAGGCGGCGGTCGAGAAGGCGGTGACCGACCGGCTGCCCAACGTGTCGTCGATCCGGGTCAAGGAGGCGCTCGAGTCGGTGCGCGCCATCATCGCCAACGCCGACCTGGCGGTGCGCCTGGCCGGAGCGGTGACCCTGGCGGCGGGCGGGCTGGTGCTGGCCGGGGCGGTGATGGCCGGGCACCGCCGACGCGTCCACGAGGCGGTGGTGCTGAAGGTGCTGGGGGCGACGCGCTCTCAACTGTGGCGCGCCTACCTGGCCGAGTTCGGGCTGGTCGGGCTGGCCACCGGGCTGGCGGCCGGCGGCGTCGGCACGGCTGCCGCCTGGGCCATCCTGGTCAAGGTGATGAAGGCCGACTGGGCCTTTCTTCCCGACGTCGCCGCCGGGACCTTGGCGGCTTGCGTGGCCGCCAGCCTGCTGGCCGGATTCGCCGGCACCTGGACCGCCATGCGGGCCAAGGCGGCGCCGCTGTTGCGTGACGAATAAGGGGCCGGGTGCGTCGCAGCATAACCTCGGCTTGATTCCGGTCGGAACTGCGCCATATTGGTGGTCGACCCGAATTCACCCGAACGAGTCAGAGGAAAGACCATGGCCTTCGGAACCGAACGCAGATACATGACCGGCGCCCAGGCCGACGCGGCGCAGATCGATGTCGGCCTGCGCCAGTACATGCTGCGCGTCTACAACTACATGGCCTCGGGGCTGGCGCTGACCGGCATCGTCGCGCTGCTCATCGGCACCAACAACGAGCTCTTGCGCGTCCTTTACGGCACGCCGCTCAAGTGGGTGGTGATGTTCGCCCCGCTGGCGGTGGTGTTCTTCATGTCGGCGCGCATCGAGCAGATGCGGGCCAGCACCGCCCAGGGCCTGTTCTGGCTGTATGCCGGCCTGGTGGGCGCGTCGCTGTCCTTCATCTTCGCCGTCTACACCGGCACGTCCATCGCCCGGGTGTTCTTCATCACCGCGGCGGCGTTCGCCGGCCTGTCCCTTTACGGCTACACCACCAAGAAGGACCTGTCGGGCTTCGGCAGCTTCCTGATCATGGGCGTGTGGGGCCTGTTGATCGCCGGCATCGTCAACATCTTCCTGCAAAGCGCCATGATGCAGTTCGTCATCTCGGCCGCGGGCGTGCTGATCTTCGCCGGCCTGACCGCCTGGGACACCCAGCGGATCAAGGAGATCTACTGGGAAGCCGACGGTGAGGAGATCGCGGCCAAGAAGGCGGTGATCGGCGCGCTCGCGCTCTACATCGACTTCATCAACCTGTTCATGTTCATGCTGCAGTTCCTCGGCGTGCGCCGGGACGACTAGCAACACCCTTTTCCCCGTCATTGCCGGGCTTGACCCGGCAATCCACGGACCCCCGGGTCAAGCCCGGGGGTGACGGGAGGAAAGCTATCAGGCCCCCAGGGCGTCCGCCTCTTCCGGGGTCAGGGTCGACAGCGACAGGGCGTGGACGCCGCCGGCCAGCTGTTCGGCGACCAGGTCGTTGATCATGCGGTGGCGGTCGACCCGGCTTTTGCCGGCGAAGGCGGCCGAGACCACCTCGATGCGGAAATGGGTCTGCCCGCCGGGCCGGTGGCCGGCGTGCCCGACATGGCGGTCGGATTCGTCGATCACCTCCAGCCGCACCGGCTTGAGGGCTTCGGCCAGGTTGGTCCGCATCTGGTCGGCAACGCGCATGTCGATCTTTCCTTTCGAACGTCGGGTCCCCCCGAAGTGGTACGGCGGACGGTCTTCGTCAAGCGCCGGGACGGCCGGCGACTTGCCTTGGCCGCGGCCAACCCTCATTATGCAGCCCATGAAGGCGACGAACACGAGGAAGTCCTGGCGCACCGCCTTCGCGCCGGCCGACCAGGCCAAGGCGGGGGTGCGCGCATGCGACCACCCGGGCTGCCCCCACCAGGGCGAGTACCGGGCGCCGCAGGCGCGCGACCGCCTGAACGACTATTACTGGTTCTGCCTCGACCATGTGCGCGCCTACAATGCCAGCTGGAACTACTATGCCGGCATGGACCCCGAGACCATCGAAAGCGAGCTGCGCAAGGACACCACCTGGCAGCGGCCGACCTGGCCCTTGGGCACCAAGGGCAGTGCCCGGCGCTTCGTCTTCAACGTCCACGACCCCTTCGACTTCTTCCCCGCCGACGGCGAGGCCGAGGAGACCAGGCGCCGCTCGCGGCCGCCCACCCCGGAAGAGCAGGCGATGAAGGAGCTCGAGCTGGCCGGCCCGCTGACCATGGAACAGCTCAAGGCCCGCTACAAGGAACTGGTCAAACGCCACCACCCCGACGCCAACAACGGCGACAAGGCCGCCGAGGAACGGTTCAAGCGCATCAACCACGCCTATAACACCCTGAAAGCCAGCCTGAACGCATGAAGCCCCCGGAGCGGTACCGCCGCTCCGCGCCAGCAAGGGCCCAAGGACGATCCCAATGACCACAAGCAGCAATACTTCCCTCGCCTCGGACCATCCGATGGCGACGCCCGACATCCAGGTTTCGGTCCGCGACCTGTTCGGCATCGACACCGACATGAAGGTGCCCGCCTTTTCCGTCGGCTCCGAACACGTGCCCGAGGTCGACCCCGCCTATCGCTTCGACCGCGATACCACGTTGGCCATCCTGGCCGGCTTCGCCTTCAACCGGCGCGTCATGGTCCAGGGCTATCACGGTACCGGCAAGTCGACCCACATCGAGCAGGTGGCGGCCCGGCTGAACTGGCCGACCCTGCGCATCAACCTGGACAGCCACGTCAGCCGCATCGACCTGATCGGCAAGGACGCCATCGTGCTGAAGGACGGCCAGCAGATCACCGAGTTCCGTGAGGGCATCCTGCCGTGGGCGCTGCAGCACCCGTGCGCCCTGGTGTTCGACGAGTATGATGCCGGCCGCCCCGACGTCATGTTCGTCATCCAGCGAGTCCTCGAGGTCGAGGGCCGCCTGACCCTGCTCGACCAGAACCGGGTGATCAAGCCGCATC
>JBLNBU010000066.1:0-21861 GCA_050260215.1 Actinomycetota bacterium | reverse complement strand
CTCGACTACATCCACGCCGAGCAGGAGGAACAGGCCCGCGCCGCCCAGGCCCAGTTCGCCGCCGCCGCCGCCGGGCTGGACGGCGCCGCCTTCCAGGTGGTGGGCGCCGACCCCACCGCCGAACTGATCGCGCGCGCCCGCTCGCCCGAGGTCGACTTGTTGGTCGCCAGCCGGCGAAGCTTCGCCGTCAGCGGCAGGCCCAGCCTCAAATCCCTGGCCCAGAAACTGGCCGCCAAGGCCACCCGCCCCATCGCCGTCCTGCCCTGATCCACCCCTTCTGCGCGTCCCACCGAGGGTGAAGAAAGCATTACCCTGCCCGGCGTACCTCCACAGAGCTAGGGAATGCGGATCGTGAGCAGACGGACCCTGATCGCAGCGCTATCGGCCCTGGTGGCCCTGGTGCTGGCCGGCGCCGCCACCTACCCCTTGGCCCGCGGGCTTGCCGCCCAATCGGCCGAACCGACGGTCAAGGAAGCCACCTATTCCGACCTGCGCGGGCTGATCGCCGCGTCCGATGCGGCGGGCTTGGGCTTCTGGAGCCAGGGCGTCGCCGAGATCAAGGACAAGGCCGGCACCCTGCACCGGGCGACCGTGCCGCCGGCCGTGGTGGCCAAGCTGGCCGACGAGGCGGCAGCGGCGGGTGTTGGCGTGGCCTTCCACCCCGAGCCCACCCCCGATGGCGGCCTGACCGGCGAGACCGCCCTGGCGGTGCTGGGCAACCTGGCGGTGCTGGCGGCGGTGGCGGCCGGCATCTGGTTCTTCTGGCTGAAAAGGGGCTTCGGCGGTGGGCGCGCCACCTTGCACGCGCCCTCGGAAAGCACCGTGCGCTTCGCCGACGTCGCCGGCTGCGACAACGAGAAGCTGGAGCTGATGGAGGTGGTCGAGTTCCTCAAGGATCCGCAGCGCTTCACCCGACTGGGCGCGCGGGTGCCCACCGGCGTGCTGATGAGCGGCCCGCCCGGCACCGGCAAGACCATGATGGCCCGCGCGGTGGCCGGCGAGGCAGGCGTGCCGTTCTTCTCGATCTCGGGCTCGGATTTCGTCGAGATGTTCGTCGGCGTCGGCGCCGGCCGGGTGCGCAAGATGTTCGCCAACGCCAAGAAGAAGGCGCCCTGCATCCTGTTCATCGACGAGATCGACGCCGTCGGCCGCAGCCGCTCGGGCGCCAATGCCAAGGGCGCCCACGAGGAGCGCGAGCAGACGCTGAATCAGCTCTTGGTCGAGATGGACGGGTTCAAGCCCAATTCCGGCGTGGTGGTGATCGCCGCCACCAACCGCCCCGACATCCTGGACGAGGCGCTGATGCGTCCCGGCCGCTTCTCGCGCCACATCGTGCTGCAGGTCCCCGACCTGTCGGGCCGCGAGCGGATCTTGGGCGTGCACACCGCCAAGCTGCCGCTGGGCGCCGACGTCGACCTGCACGTGGTCGCCCGCGGCACCCCGGGCTTTTCCGGCGCCCAGCTGTCGCACCTGGCCAACGAGGCGGCGATCATCGCCGCCCGCGGCGGCCGCCAGCGCATCAGCGCCGTCGACTTCGAGGCGGCCAAGGACCGCATCCTGATGGGCACCGAGCGGGTCAGTGTGATGAGCGAGGAAGACCGCCAGCTCACCGCCTGGCATGAGGCCGGCCACGCCGTGGTCGCCCTGCACATGCCGGCGTCCGACCCCATCCACAAGGCGACCATCGTGCCGCGCGGCCAGGCGCTGGGCATGGTGGTGCGCCTGCCCGCCAACGACAGCCCGGCGCTGCGCCGTTCCAAGCTGAAGGCCGACCTGGCGGTGGCCATGGGCGGGCGCGCCGCCGAGGAATTGGCGTTCGGCGCCGACGACGTGTCGACGGGCGCCAGCGGCGACATCCAGATGGCGACGCGCATCGCGCGGAAGATGGTGATGGAGTGGGGCATGAGCGAGCGGCTCGGCATGGTCGCCTTCTCGGGTACCCATGTGGACCCGTATGGCCCCGAGGGGATGCGCGCCGACGACACGTCGCGCGAGATCGACGCCGAGATCCGCGCCCTGGTCGCCGAGGGCCGCATGAAGGCCCTGGCCATCCTCAAGACCCACCGCGCCCAGCTGGAAGCGGTCGCCACCGCCCTGCTCGAAAAGGAATCGCTGACCGGCGCCGAGATCGGCGAGATTTCCAGGCAGGCCATGCTGCACCCGGCCGGCCTGGACGCGGCCGCCTTCACCGCGGCCGAGTGACCGCCTACTGCGCCGCCCAGGCGCCGCCGGCGGAGTCGAGCAGCATCTCGCGGAACAGCTTGAGCAGGCGCTGGTCGAGCTGGGTGCCCATCTCGTCGCCCATCACGGCCAGCGCCGCCGCCGGGGTCAGCGGCGCGCGGTACGGGCGGCGGTCGGTCAGGGCCACGAACACGTCGACGATGCCCGCCATGCGCGCCAGGTCGTTGAGCTGGTTGGCCACCAGCTTGCGGGGATAGCCGCTGCCGTCCAGGCGCTCGTGATGCTGGCCGGCGATGGTGGCGACGCCGCGCGGCACGTCCGAGTGCTTCTTCAGGTACAGCACGGTGGCGCCCACATGGCCCTGCATCAGCCGGCGCTCGTCGGGCTTGAGCTCGCCGGGCTTGTTGAGGATCTCGAACGGGATCGACATCTTGCCGATGTCGTGGACCAGCCCGCCGGTGGCCAGGATCATCAGCGCCTCGTCCTTGAGCCCGATGGTGTAGCCGAACAGCGCCAGCACCGTGGCCACCCTGAGCGAGTGGACGAACGAATAATTGTCGTGGCCGCGCACCGCCTGCAGCAGCTCGCGGTAGCTGGATTCGGCCACCGAGGACAGCAGCGGCTGGCACGAATCGCGCAGGCTGTCATAGGACAGCGGCTCGCCCTTTTCGATCAGGTCGGAAATGCCGTTGAAGGCGGCCAGGGTCTCGCGCAGCGCCTTCTGGGGCTGCTCGGACAGCATCACCCACTCGTCCTCGACCTGCTTGTTGACCAGGTTGGACAGGGCGCCCAACAGGTCCGAGCGGCGGAACGGCTTGTCCAGCAGCGCGTCGGCGGCGCGGGGGTTGGTCGGGCCGCCGTCAGGGCGGTCGGGGGTGACGCACAACAGCAGGGGCGCGTCCTTGAACATCACCTGGCTTTTCAGCCAGCGCAGCGGTTCGCGGCCGCTGGGATGGGCGACCTTCTCGTCGACCACCACCGCCGCCGGCGCGGTCAGGGTCATGCCCACCGCGGTCTCGATGTCGGCATACTCGGCCACCTCGTAGAACGAGGTCAGCGCCGAGACGAGCTGGTCGCGCCGCTGCGGCACCGGGTCGATCAAGGCGACGGTGGTTCGTGCTGCCGCAGCATCGTGCGGCGCCGTCGCAACGGACTCGGACGTGGACATCGGCCCCCAAACCGATCGGACAACTGGAACGGGCGGCACTATACACCGGGGTGCCGGCCGCTGCACACTGATGCGGATGGCTAGGGGTGTTCCGCTCCCCGGCGGGCCGAAGGTGCGACTTGTAACCCCAAGACGAATAGCGTAGTGGTAAGCCCCAAAGGAGATAGTCCGAAAGGGTTTCGTCATGCGCCGTTCGATCATCCTGGGCGCGGTGGCCGTCGTTGCAGCCTGCCTGCCGACCCTCGCCCACGCTGAGTGGTATGCCGGCCTCGAGGCCGGCGGCAGCTATCTGCAGAACGGCGTCGCCACCGGCAGCAGCCAGACGTACAACGTCGAGTACGGGTTCGGCTATGGCGCCGCGGCCCAGGGCGGTTATGCGTTCGCGCCGGGCAACTGGGGCCAGTGGAAGGTCGAAGGCGAAATCGGCTGGCGCACCAACGAGGTCAACAAGGCCACCGGCGAGAAGCTGACCGCCGCCCAGGGCAGCGGCACCGTCAACGCCCTCGACTTCATGGTCAACGG
Source organism: Actinomycetota bacterium (assembly GCA_050260215.1). Classification (GTDB taxonomy): domain Bacteria; phylum Pseudomonadota; class Alphaproteobacteria; order Rhodospirillales; family Magnetospirillaceae; genus JBLNBU01. Next base: position 17,990 of record JBLNBU010000066.1, on the reverse strand, counting down.
CCTCTACGAGTTCCTGCCCAAGTACAAGTGGCACCCGTATGTGGGCGTCGGCGCCGGCTACGCGCTGGTCAACACCGGCCGCGTCACCAACAGCGGCAACACCGTCTTCAGCAACGGCGGCGACTGGCAGCCTGCCTACCAGGGCATTGCCGGCGTGGCCTACGACATCAACAGCAACTGGGCGGTCAAGGCCGACTACCGCTATTTCGCCACCGCCGACGTCAAGGTCCGCGACCCCAGCGACCGCTATCCGATGACGGTGGAATACCACGACCACGCGGTGATGCTGGGCTTCACCTACAAGTTCGGCAAGCCGGCGACCCAGACCGCCGCGGCGCCGCCGCCCAAGCCCGTCGCTCCGGTGGTGCCGGCGGCGGCCAAGACGGTGGCGGCCGCCCCTGCGGTCGCACAGGCGTCCGCCCAGCGCACCTTCACCGTCAACTTCGGCTTCAACAGCGCCTCGCTCGACGGCACCGCCAAGGGCATCCTGACCCAGGCGGTGGCCACCGCCAAGGCCGGCGGCCCCACCCGCATCTCGGTGACCGGCCATACCGACCGCGTCGGCTCGGACGCCTACAACATGGCCCTGTCGCAGCGCCGCGCCGAGGCCGTGCGCGACTACATGGTGACCATGGGCCTGCCCGCCGGCCAGATCGCCGTCTACGCCATGGGCGAGCGCGAGCCCCTGGTGCCGACCCGCGACGGCGTGCGCGAGGCCCGCAACCGCCGGGTCGAGATCGTCCTGCCGGGACCGTCGTCGTAATCGGCGGGTTGCTGTCCGGGTTAACGAATCAAACCCGATTTGGCGCTAGGATGCGGGGATGGACAGACCATCCCCGCTTTCTGCTTTCAGGGCCTATCTCGACGCCAGGGTGCTGATGGTGCTGCTGCTGGGCTTTTCCAGCGGCCTGCCGCTCTTGCTGACCTTTTCGACCCTGTCGGCCTGGCTGAAGGGCGAGGGAGTCTCGCGCACCGCCATCGGCCTGTTCGCCCTGGTCGGCACGCCCTATGCGTTCAAGTTCCTGTGGTCGCCGCTGATCGACCGGCTGGAGCTGCCGGTGCTGACCCGCCGGTTCGGGCGCCGGCGCGGCTGGGGGCTGCTGATCCAGGCGCTGTTGATGGTCTGCATCCTGGCGCTGGGCGCGTCCGACCCCGTTCGGGATCTCGGCGCCATGGCGGCGCTCGCGGTGGCGGTGGCCTTCCTGTCGGCCAGCCAGGACATCGTCATCGACGCCTATCGGGTCGAGCTGCTGGACGAAGCCCGCCAGGGTCCCGGCGCCGGCGCGGTGCAGGCCGGCTACCGCATCGCCATGCTGGCCGCCGGTGCCGGCGCCCTGATCGTCGCCCAGCATGCCGGCTGGTTCGCCGCCTATGCCACCATGGCGGCGCTGGTGTCGGTGGGCATGCTGGTGTTCGCCTTCGGGCCCGAGCCCGAGGTCAAGGTTTCCGCAGCCACCCTCGAGCGCGAGGCGCGCGCCGGCGCCTTCCTGGCCGCCCGCCCGCACCTGAAGGGTCCCCTGGCCCGCGCCATCGGCTGGTTCCACGGCGCCGTTGTCTGCCCCTTCGCCGACTTCATCGCCCGGCCCGGCTGGCTGGCGGTGCTGCTGTTCGTCATCGGCTACAAGCTGGGCGAGGCCATGGCCGGCGCCATGGCCAACACCCTTTACATCGAGCTGGGGTTCCAGCTCGACGAGATCGCCTGGGTCAGCAAGATCTTCGGCTTCGCCGCCACCGTTGCCGGCTCGGTGATCGGCGGCGCCCTGGTGGCGCGACTGGGCGTCATGCGGGCGCTGCTGCTGTTCGGGGTGCTGCAGTCGCTGGGCAACCTGTTCTACGTGGCCCAGGCGGTGGCCGGGCACAGCGTGCCGGCGCTCGCCCTGTGCGTCGCCGCCGAGAACCTGACCGCCGGCATGGCCGGGGCGGCGCTGGTCGCCTACATCTCGGGCCTGTGCAACGCCGCCTATACCGCCACCCAGTATGCGCTGCTGTCGTCGCTGACCGCGGTGGGCCGCACCCTGTTCGCCTCGACCAGCGGCCGGCTGGCCGATGCCCTGGGCTGGGTCGACTTCTACCTGTTCACCACGGTGGCGACGGTGCCGGCGCTGGTGTTGCTGATGTGGATGATGCGCCGCGCCCGCCAGCCCGTTGCTGCACTGCAATAACGTCGATTGCTGCAGCGCAAAATATTGCATATGCTGGCGCGAGCCGCCATTCTCCAATTGGAAGCGTTCTCACAGGATCATTGGCCATGCGCGTCGGCGTGCCCAAGGAGATCAAGACCCACGAATACCGCGTCGGGCTGACCCCGGGGTCGGTGCGCGAGCTGGTGCACCACGGCCACCAGGTGGTGGTGCAAAGCACCGCCGGCGCCGGCATCGGCTGTGACGACTCCGCCTATCTGTCGGCCGGCGCGCGCGTGGTCGGCTCGGCTGCCGAGGTGTTCGCCGAGGCCGAGCTGGTGGTCAAGGTCAAGGAACCCCAACCGGCCGAATACCCGCTGCTGCGCGAAGGCCAGCTGCTGTTCACCTACCTGCATCTTGCCCCCGACCGCCGCCAGACCGAGGCGCTGGTGGCGTCGGGCTGCATTGCCATCGCCTACGAGACCGTCACCGACCTCTACGGCCGCCTGCCCCTGCTGGCTCCCATGTCCGAGGTGGCCGGCCGCATGTCGGTACAGGTCGGCGCCCACTGCCTGGAAAAGGAACAGGGCGGCGCCGGCGTGCTGCTGGGCGGCGTGCCCGGCGTGGCCCCGGCCCGGGTGGCGGTGATCGGCGGCGGCGTCGTCGGCACCAACGCGGCGCGGGTCGCCGCCGGCATGGGTGCCCAGGTGGTGGTGCTGGACAAGTCGCTGCCCCGCCTGGCCGCCATCGACGAGATGTTCGGCGCTCGCATCCAGACCGCCTACGCCACCATGGAACGCCTCGAGCGCCACGTGCTGGACGCCGACCTGGTGGTCGGCGCCGTGCTGGTCCCGGGCGCCGCCGCGCCCAAGCTGGTGGGCCGCGCGCTGCTGGCGGGCATGCGCCGCGGCTCGGTGGTGGTGGACGTGGCCATCGACCAGGGCGGCTGCTTCGAGACCTCGCGGCCGACCACCCATGCCGACCCCACCTATGTGGAGGAAGGCGTGGTGCACTACTGCGTCACCAACATGCCCGGCGCGGTGGCGCGAACCTCGGCGTTCGCGCTCAATAACGCCACATTGCCCTTCGTGCTGGCGCTGGCCGACAAGGGCCACGTCCGCGCGCTGTCCGAGGACGCGTATTTCCGCGCGGGCCTCAACGTCCACCGCGGCCGGGTCACCCACGCCGCGGTCGCCCACGACCTCGGGTTTCCCTTCACCGCCCCCGAGGACGCCCTGTCCCGTTCCTAGGAAGACAAGATAATGGACCTGAAGAAGATCCCCATCGGCAAGAACCCCCCGCACGACATCAACGTGGTCGTCGAGATCCCGCTGCGCGGCGATCCCGTCAAGTACGAGATCTGCAAGGAATCGGGCGCCATGTACGTGGACCGGTTCCTCAACACCGCCATGTACTATCCGTGCAACTACGGCTTCGTCCCCCACACCCTGTCCGAGGACGGCGACCCCACCGACGTGATGGTGGTCGGGCGCATCCCGGTGGCGGTGGGCGCGGTGCTGCGCTCGCGCCCCATCGGCGTGCTGATGATGGAAGACGAGTCGGGCCGCGACGAGAAGATCCTGGCGGTGCCCCACTCCAAGCTGCACCCCTTCTACGACGGGGTGAACACCTACGAGGATCTGCCCAAGATCCTGGTCAGCCAGATCGAGCACTTCTTCGTCCACTACAAGGACCTCGAGCCCGGCAAGTGGGTCGAGCTGCGCGGCTGGGGCGGCCCCGACAAGGCCGCCGAGCTGATCCAGCAGGCTATCGAGCGCGCCAAGAAGAAGTAAGACGCCATGGCCGGAACCCGGTCATGACGGGCGGGAAGGCCTACTTCCCGCCGATCACCTTCTCGATCTCCGCGACCACGTCCGGCGCCGTCCAGTGGATGGCGCCGGCGCCGGTCCAGGCGACCCGGCCTTGGGCGTCGACCAGGATCGAGGTGGGCAGCAGCTCGGTGCCGACCTTGGCCGTCTCGCCGGTGCGCACCGCCAGGTGGGTCAGGCCTTCCTTGTCCAGCCAGCGCCTGGCCACCAACGCCCCGCCGCGGTCGAGCGCAATGGCGACTACTTCGAAGCGTTCGCCGCCCAACTGGGACTGCAGGCGGTCCAGTTCGGGCATCTCGGCGACGCAAGGCGGGCACCAGGTGGCCCACAGGTTGACCAGCAGGGTACGCCCGCGCAGCTCGGCCAGCTGGCGCGGGGTGCCGTCGGCCTCGGCAAACGGCAACGCCCGCATCGGCGCCCGGGCGTCGGGCGGGGCCGCGACCACCCGGCTGGCGGTAGCGCTTCCGGACAGGGGCGAACCGGTGTAGCCTACGGGTCCGATCTTCCGCACCGCCAGGTCGACCGTCACCGCCACCAGCACGGCGATGGCGGCGATCAGCAGGCCGAGGCGGCCCCGGGACCAGATCTTCTTCCTGTTCATTGCGCGATTCTCACCGGTGTCCATGAGCCATAACGACGATACTTCGCACGCCTCGCGGATGTGGGGCGGGCGCTTTGCCGGCGGACCCGCCGCCATCATGCAGCGGATCAACGCCTCCATCGACTTCGACAAGCGCCTATACGCCCAGGACATCCGCGGGTCCAAGGCGCATGCCCGCATGCTGGTCCGCCAGGGCATCCTGGCGTCCGCGGACGGCGACGCCATCCTGGCCGGCCTGGACACGGTGCTGCAAGAGATCGAATCGGGCAAGTTCCCCTTCCGCTTCGAGCTGGAAGACATCCACATGAACGTCGAGGCGCGCCTGGCCGAGCTGATCGGCGACGCCGCCGGGCGGCTGCACACGGCGCGCTCGCGCAACGACCAGGTGGCGACCGACTTCCGCCTGTGGGTGCGCGACGCCGTCGACGGCATGGAGGCGGCGCTCAAGGACCTGCAGGCCGCCCTGATCGAGCGGGCCGAGCAGCACGCGGGCACGGTGATGCCCGGCTTCACCCACCTGCAGGCGGCCCAGCCGGTGACCTTCGGCCACCACCTGCTGGCCTATGTCGAGATGATCGGCCGCGATCGCGGCCGCCTGGCCGATGCGCGCGCCCGCCTCAACGAGTGCCCGCTGGGCTCGGCCGCGCTGGCCGGCACTTCGTTCCCCATCGACCGCCACGCCACCGCCGCCGAGCTGGGCTTCGACCGGCCCATGGCCAATTCGCTGGACGGGGTCTCCGACCGCGACTTCGCCCTGGAGTTCATGGCGGCGGCCTCCATCTGCGCCGTCCACCTGTCGCGCCTGGCCGAGGAGTTCGTCATCTGGACCTCGGCCCAGTTCCGCTTCGTGTCGCTGTCGGACGCCTTCACCACCGGCTCGTCGATCATGCCGCAGAAGCGCAACCCCGACGCCGCCGAGCTGGTGCGCGCCAAGACCGGCCGCGTCATCGGCGACCTCAACGCCCTGCTGATCGTGATGAAGGGCCTGCCGCTGGCCTATTCCAAGGACATGCAGGACGACAAGGAACCCACCTTCGAGGCCGCCGACACCATGGAGCTGGCCATCGCCGCCATGACCGGCATGGTCCGCGACATGACCGTCAACGAAGACGTGATGAAGGGCGCCGCCGGCGCCGGCTTCACCACTGCCACCGACATCGCCGACTGGTGCGTGCGCGCGTTGAAGATGCCGTTCCGCCGCGCCCACCACGTCGCCGGCTCGCTGGTGAAGCTGGCCGAGGGCAAGGGCTGCGGCCTCGAGGACCTGTCGCTGGCCGAAATGCAGGCCATCGAGCCAGGCATCACCGACGAGGCCCGCGCCGTGCTTTCGGTGGCCAGTTCGGTCGCCAGCCGCACCAGCTTCGGCGGCACCGCGCCTGTGCGCGTGCGCGAAGCCGCGGCGGCGGCACGGGCCCGCTATCTGTGAGAGGGGAGGGGAGAATGCGCAGGCTGCTGCTGTTGGCGCTGGCCGTGGGGCTGGCGGCGTCGCTGTCGGCCTGTGGCCGCAAGTCGGCTCCGCGCCCGCCCGAAGGGACCGAATACCCGCACGTCTATCCCTACACCCCCTTCCCGGGCGAGGTTTATACCGGCGGCTGGGGTACGGGCCAGTCTCCGCAGCGGCCGGCCGAGGACCAGGAGGGCGGCCCCGAACTGCGCCAGCCCACCCAGCCCGCACCGCTCGACCATCCCAACAAGGCCAAGCCATGAACCATTTCGAATACCGCCTGGGCGAGCTTCATGCCGAAGGCGTGGCGCTGTCCGCGATCGCCCGCGAGGTGGGCACGCCGTTCTATTGCTATTCCACCGCCACCCTGGTGCGCCACTACACCGTGTTCGCCGACGCGCTGAAGGCGGCCGGGCTGGACGCCACCGTCTGCTTCGCGCTGAAGGCCAATCCCAACACCGCCGTGGTGCGCACCCTGGCCGAGCTGGGCGCCGGGGCCGACGTGGTGTCCGAGGGCGAGCTGCGCCGGGCGCTGGCCGCCGGGGTGCCGCCGGGGCGCATCGTCTTCTCCGGGGTCGGCAAGACCCGCCGCGAGCTGGAATTCGCCGTGGCCAAGGGGATCATGCAGATCAACGTGGAATCCGAGCCCGAGCTGATGGCGCTGTCGGAGGTGGCGGCCGAGCGCGGCGTGCGCATGCCCATCAGCTTGCGCGTCAACCCCGACGTCGATGCCGGTACCCACGAGAAGATCACCACCGGACGCAAGGAGAACAAGTTCGGCATCGAGTGGACCCGCGCCCACGAGGTCTACCGCATCGCTCGCTCGCTGCCCGGCGTCGAGGTGGTGGGCGTGGCCTGCCACATCGGCTCGCAGCTGACCGAGGTCGAGCCGTTCCGCCAGGCCTTCCTGCGGGTCCGCGACCTGGTGGCGATGCTGCGCGCCGACGGTTTCGACATCCGTCGCCTCGACCTGGGCGGCGGCCTGGGCGTTCCGTACGCCGACGAGACCCCGCCCAGCCCGGCCGCCTATGCCGACGCCATCCGCGCCACCCTGGGCGATCTCGGCTGCCGCATCGTGCTGGAGCCGGGCCGGCTGCTGGTCGGCAACGCCGGCGTGCTGGTCTCGAAGGTGGTCTACGTCAAGGAAGGGGCGACGCGCAGCTTCGTCATCGTCGACGCCGCCATGAACGACCTGATGCGCCCGGCGCTCTACGACGCCCACCACGGCATCTTGCCGGTGCGCCAGGCCGACAAGGACGCCCCGGTCACCGCCGTCGACGTGGTCGGCCCGGTGTGCGAAACCGGCGACACCTTCGCCCGCCAGCGCCCGCTGCCTCCCGTGGCCGCCGGCGACCTGCTGGCCTTCTGCACCGCCGGTGCCTATGGCGCGGCCATGTCGTCGACCTACAACTCGCGGCCGCTGGTCCCTGAGGTCCTGGTCAAGGGGGATGGCTTTGCGGTGGTGCGCGCCCGCCCCACATACGAGGACATGGCTTCCCTGGAAAGCCTGCCCGAGTGGTTGTCCGGGGGCTGATGCCGCTGCCCAAGGGGTGAGATGCGCCCGACCGAGCCTCCCGCCGATCCCGACGCGCGCCGGCTGAGCCGACGCCTGGCATGGGCGCGGCTGGCGCTCGGGTGGGAGCGGTTGTGGCCCGCCGTGGTGCCGATCCTGTCCCTGGCCGCCGCCTTCGCCGCCCTGGCCCTGTTCGACGTCCTGCCCCGCCTGCCCGCCTGGCTGCACGCCCTGGTGCTGGCCGGGTTCGCCGGCGGCGCCGGGTTCCTGGCCTGGCGGGGTGTTGCGGCCTGGCGCACCCCCACCGTCGACGAGGCCGCCCGGCGGCTGGAGCGCGATTCAGGGCTGGCCCATCGTCCGCTCGCCGCCCTGGCCGACGTCCCGGTGGCCGGCGACGAGGTGCTGTGGCAGGCCCATCGCCGCCGCATGGCCCGCCTGGCCCAGTCCCTGCGGGTGGCCCCGCCTGCCCCGGGCATGGCGGCGCGCGATCCGCGGGCGCTCCGGTTCGCCGCCCTGCTGCTGCTGGTCATCGCCCTGGCCGGAGGCTGGACCCAGGCCGGCCCGCGCCTGGCCCGCGCCCTGGACCCCGGCCTGTCGGCGATGATGCCCGTTGCCGCTCTCGAGGTGTGGATCACGCCGCCTGCCTATACCGGGCTGCCCCCGGTCATGCTGGTGCCCGGGCGGGGTGCCGATACGCCCACCGTGGTGCCGGCCGGGTCAAAGGCCATGGCGGTGCTGTCGGGCGGCTGGGGGGCCGCCGCCATCGAAGTGGACGGCCGCGCCACCGCCTTTCAGCGCCTGGACGACGGCAGCCAGCGGGGCGAGGTGGTGCTGGACCGGGGATCGCGCCTGGCAGTGACCCAGGGATTCCGCACGGTGGCGCACTGGCCGGTCACGGTGATGCGCGACGCCCTGCCCTCCATCGCCTTTACCGAGCCCCCGGCCGCCGGCGACCGCGGCCGCCTGCACATCGTCGCCGAGGCCTCCGACGACTACGGGCTGGCCAAGGCCTGGGTGTCCATGCGCCGCCTGGGCGCTCCCGACGGCGAGGAGCCGCTGGTGGTCGAGCTGCCCCTGCCCGGCGGCCGGCCGCGCGCCGCCGCCATCGACGGCTGGCACGACCTGACCGCCCATCCGTGGGCCGGGCTGCCGGTGGTGGCCACGCCCACCGCCCAGGACGGGCTGGGCCAGGTCGGCACCGGCGAGCCGGTCACCGTCACCCTGCCCGAGCGCAGCTTCACCAATCCCCTGGCCCGCGCCCTGGTCGAGAAGCGCCGTCTGGTCACCGACGACCGCTACACCGGCCCCGACGTATCGCGCTGGCTGGCCCAGCTGCTGGCCGAGCCCGACGCCTTGAAGGGCGACGAGCGGGTGGTGCTGGCCCTGGCCCTGGCCCGGCGCGTGCTGATGGACGTCGACGAATTCGACCTGGCCGAGGTGCAGGATCTGCTTTGGAATGCGGCGCTGCGCCTGGAAGAGGGCGACCTGGCCGGGGCGGAGAAGGCGCTGGAGGATGCCAGGCGCGAACTCGAGCAGGCCCTGTCCGGCGACGCGCCGGCCGAGGAGGTACAGCGCTTGCTCGACCAGTACGAGGCGGCGCTGGAACGCTATCTCGAGGCGCTGGCCGAGCGCCTGGCCGAGACCGGTCGCGAACCGGCCGCCGGCGCCCAGGTGCTGTCCGACGACGACCTGCAGCAGATGCTGGACGGCATGCGCGGCCTGGCCGAGACCGGCGACCGCGAGGCCATGCGCCAGATGCTGGACCAGCTGTCCAAGACCCTGCAGGGCCTGCAGGCGGCGACGCCGCAGATGGGCGAGGCGGGCAAGGCCATGCAGCAGCTGCGCGACGTGGCGCGGCGCCAGCAGGAGATGCAGGGCCAAAGCTTCCGCCGCTCGCAGGAGGGCCAGGACGGCCAGCCGGGATCCGAGGGCCAGCGCGCCGCCCAGTCCCAGGAGGCGCTGCGCAAGGCGCTCGATCAGGCGGGCAAGGCGCTGGGCCAGGCTACCGGCGGCAGTGCCCCCTCGGCGCTGGACCAGGCCGGCCAGGCCATGGTCGGGGCGTCGGGGGCGCTGGCCCGCGGCGCCTGGGGCGAAGCAGCCGAACAGCAGGGCGAGGCCCTGAGGCTGATGCGCGAAGGTGCCGCCGACGCCATGAAGCGCCTGGACGCCCAGGGCCGCGGCTCGGGCCAGCTGGGATTGGTGCCGCGCGATCCGCTGGGCCGGCCTATGCGCGGCGCCGGCTTCGGCGACGACGGCTCGACCCGCCTGCCGGCCCGCTCGGAGGTTCAGCGCGCCCGCGAGATCCTGGACGAGCTGCGCCGCCGCGCCCAGGACTGGCACCGGCCCGAGGACGAGCGCGACTACCTCCATCGCCTGCTCAGGCAGTTCTGACCATGGAGGCGTTGCGCATCGACAAGTGGCTGTGGTTCGCCCGCTTCTTCAAGTCGCGCAGCCTGGCCGCTTCGGTGGTCGAGGCCGGCGAGGTCAGCCTCAACGGCCGGCCGGTGGCCAAGCCGGCCCAGACGGTGTGTCCCGGCGACGAGCTGGTCTTCCCCACCGGCCCCCGCCTGCGCCGCGTCGCCGTGGTCGCCCTCGGCGAACGCCGCGGCCCGGCACCCGAGGCCCAAGCCCTTTACCGCGAACTGGAAGCCCCGGTGCGGGAAGACTGACCATTCCCTGTTTTCGCCACCCTCGGGCTCGACCCCAGGGTCCACGCGCATCCCTTGGATGGCCGGGTCAAGCCCGGCCATGACGGGGGCGGGGTTTGGCGTCACCCTGCCTTCCGGACTGGAATTCGGCAAAAATGTCCCTACACTCTGCGGGCCCTTAAGACTGCCCGAAGGTTGCCCCCATGGAGTGGCTCTCCGATCCCCAGGCCTGGCTGAGCCTGCTCACCCTGTCGATCCTGGAGATCGTGCTGGGTGTCGACAACCTGGTGTTCCTGGCCATCTTGTCGGAACGGCTGCCCGAACCGCAGCGCCCCAAGGCCCGCCGCCTGGGCCTGGCCTTCGCCCTGGCCACACGGTTGGCTCTGTTGGGGTCGCTGGCCTGGATCATCGGCCTGACCGAGCCGGTGTTCGTGGTGTTCGAGCACGCGGTCAGCTGGCGCGACCTGGTGCTGGCCGGCGGCGGCGTCTTCCTGCTGACCAAGGCCACCCACGAGATCCACGGCAGCCTGGAGGGCGAGGACGAGGAGGCGGCAGCCGGCAGCCGTCCCGCCGCGGGACTGTTGGCCACGGTGATCCAGATCGGGCTGCTCGACATCGTCTTCTCGCTGGATTCGGTGATCACCGCGGTGGGCATGGTCGACCACCTGCCGGTGATGGTGGCCGCGGTGCTGGTGGCCATGGCGCTGATGCTGGTGGCGTCCGACCCGCTGTCGCGCTTCGTCTCGGGCCACCCGACGGTGAAGATGCTGGCGCTGTCGTTCCTGCTCCTGATCGGCATGACCCTGGTCGCCGACGGCTTCGGCTTCCACATCCCCAAGGGCTATATCTATTTCGCCATGGGCTTCGCCGTGGCGGTCGAGACGCTCAACCTGGTGGCGCGCCGCGGCCGCAAGCCGGTGAAGCTGCGCCATCCAGTGCCGTGATTGCATAATAGCCCTTCCGGGCCTGGGGTTGAGCGGGTGAGGCGGTTGTGATATCGCTCGGGGCCAGCCCTTCGACCTGGGACGGTGTCCATGCTGGAGCGACTGACCTCGCTGTTTTCGGCCGGTCGCCATACGGCCGTGGCCGACGACGACCGGGTGCGCGTTGCCTGTGCCGCCCTGCTGGCCGAAGCGGCGCTGCTGGACGGCCGCTTCGACCCGGCCGAGGCGACCCGCATCGAGGCCCTGCTGGCCGGCCGCTTCGGCCTGGGTGCCGACGAGGCGGCGACGCTGGCGGCGGTGGGACGCAGGCAGGCCGAGGACGCCACCCAGTTGCTCGGCTTCACCCGCGTGCTCAAGGACGCCCTGGCGCCGGACGAGCGGGTGCGGGTGATCGAGATGCTGTGGGAGGTCGCCTATGCCGACGGCGTCCTTCACGACTACGAGGCGAACCTGGTCCGACGCGTGAGCGGGCTGCTGTTCGTCCCGGACCATGACGCCGGCGAGGCCCGCAAGCGGGCCATGGCGCGGCTGGGAATGACACAGGGCCTGGACTGAAAGTCCGCGGCCCCAAGGGAAAGGTTGGAGAACCAATGGCTTACGTCGTCACCGAAAACTGCATCAAGTGCAAGTACCAGGACTGCGTCGAGGTCTGCCCGGTCGACTGCTTCTACGAGGGCGAGAACTTTCTGGTCATCAACCCGGACGAATGCATCGACTGCGGCGTGTGCGAGCCGGAATGCCCGGCCGAAGCCATCTTCCCCGACAGCGACCCGGCCGCCGCCCAGTGGGCCGAGACCAATCGCGAGTACGCCAAGTCGTGGCCGAACATCACCCGCAAGGGCGATGCCCCGGCCGACGCCGACGAATGGAACGGCAAGCCCGGCAAGGCCTCGATGCTGAGCTCCAAGCCGGGGAAATAAGCCTCCCCCGGAGGGCGGGGGCCGGTTGGTTCCGTCGGGGTAGCCGGCCTTTTTCGCTGTCCTTAACAGAGGCCCTATGGTATACAGGGCAAGTCCGTCGAACTGTGCCGACGGACTTGCTTTGTAAGCAGAGACGATCGGGGCGCGCGGCGCCCCTCTTAAGTCAAGACACTGTAATGTGACCCGCCCGTCGCGCACGGTGCAGGGGACGGCGTTCTATTTTCCGCGAGGCCGCCCCAGTCGTCGCGAGGGCAACCTTCAGGGATCGACACGAGATGTCCAGCTCTTCTTTCGGTGAAGGTGATTACGTGGTGTATCCCACCCATGGCGTCGGCCGGGTGGTCGCCATCGAGAACCAGGAAATCGGCGGCATGAAGCTGCAGCTTTTCGTCATCACCTTCGATCGTGACCGAATGACCCTGCGCGTGCCGGTGGCCAAGGCCCAGAAGTCGGGGCTGCGCAAGCTGTCGTCGCGCTCGGTCATGGACAGCGCGCTCACCACCCTGAAGGGCCGCGCCAAGGTCAAGCGCACCATGTGGAGCCGCCGGGCCCAGGAATACGAGGCCAAGATCAATTCGGGCGACCCGGTGTCCATCGCCGAGGTGGTGCGCGACCTGCATCGCAACGCCAACCAGCCCGACCAGTCGTATTCCGAGCGCCAGATCTATGAGGCGGCGCTGGAGCGTCTGGCCTCGGAACTGGCCGCGGTCGAGCGCATCGACACCCAGGCCGCCACCGAAAAGCTGGAAAAGCTGCTCGACGCCGCCTGATTGGCCGGCGCTCGGGTTGACGTAGGCCCCCGTCCTTGCGACCATGACGGTCCATTGGGCGGGTGGCTCGCCCACGTGCCTCGTGGCGGGGGGAAGGACCGGGGGCAGTCGTGTCTGAAACCAATATCTTTGCGACCCTGCGCGGCGGCGGACGAATCTGGACCGTCGGCGCAGTCCATGGCGAACGTGACCGCCTGGCGGCCCTGCACGCCCGCATCCAGCAGGAAATCAAGCCCGGCGACCAGCTGGTCTATCTGGGCGGCTATCTCGGCCACGGCACCCAGGTGCGCGAGACCATCGACGAACTGCTGCTGTTCCGCCGCGCCTTCATCGCGCGCCCCGGGGTCGAGGTCGACGACGTCATCTACCTGCGCGGCGCCCAGGAGGAGATGTGGCAGAAGCTGCTGCAGCTGCAGTTCGCCCCCAATCCGGCCGAAGTGCTGCGCTGGATGGTCGAGCACGGTGCCGGCACCACCATCGCCGCCTATGGCGGCAGCGTCGAGGAAGGGCTGAACTCCGCCCGCGACGGCACCTTGTCGCTGACCCGCTGGACCGGGGGCCTGCGCCAGGCCATGCGCGCCTATGACGGCCACACCACCTTGATGAGCGTGCTCAAGCACGCCGCCTTCACCGACGACAACACCCTGCTGTTCACCCATGCCGGGCTCGATCCCACCCGCCCGCTGTCGGCCCAGCTCGACGCCTTCTGGTGGGGCTCGGCCGGGTTCCGCGAGATGGGTGCCGCCTATGCCGGCTTCCGCATGGTTGTGTGCGGCGCCGACCGCCGCGGCGGCGGGGTCGCCCTGGGCCCGTTCAGTGCCGTGCTCGATTCGGGATGCGGCCGCGGCGGCCCCCTGACCGCCGCCTGCTTCGGCGCCGACGGCGCCATCCTGCAGATGATCGAGGCCTGAGCGGGCTTGCCGGCTGGCCGCCGTTAGCCCGCCCGCTCGATGACCACCAGCCGGGCCGTCCGCCAGCCGCGGCCCGAGGCCAGGCGGGCGTGGTCGTAGCGCAGCAGGGCGTTGGCGCGGATCAGGCTGCGGATCTGGGCCACATAGGCCCGTCCCCGTTCGGAATAGGACGTCAGCGTCGATGCCAGGGTGTGGCCGTCGGCCAGGGTGCCGCGGGCGCGCGCCTGGGCGCGAGCCCGGCGCAGCTGGTCATAGGCGCGGTGGGTGTTGAGGTTCAGCACATAGGCCCGCACCGCCTCGTGCAGGGTGGCGAAGGCGCGCATGCGCGGCGCCGCCTCGTCGTCGGTGGCGGCGATGTGGCCGAACAGGTTGTTCTCGCGCCGCACCAGGCGCGAGGTGCCCCAGCCGGACTCGGCCGCGGCCTGGGCCAGTGCCAGCGACGGCGGCACCACGTCGACCCGGCGCAGCAAGGTGCCCAGGTTGCCCGGTTCGGTCTCGTAGCGCTCGGCCAGGGCGGCCAGGAAGGTGGTGTCGTCGGCGCTCATGGTCTCGCCCCGGGACTTGCGCGCGACGATGGCCAGCAGGCGGCGGCGGTCGGCGGCGATCTCCTCGTTGACCACCAGCACCAGCGGCAGCATTACCCTCAGGAAAACCGTCTTGCGGGTCTGCGGATCGGGCAGGTCGCCCAGGTCGTCGGGGACCTCGGCCAGGAACACCGGCGGCACCTCGGCGGCACCGCCCGCCACGTCGTCCAGGCGATAGCCCATGCGGGTGAAGGCGGCGTCCAGGCGCTGCGCGCTGGCGGCGTCCTCGTCGGCGATCACCGGCATCGACACCGCGGCCGTCTGGCCGACCACGCCCTTCAGCGGCGAGCCCAGCCCCGACAGCACCACGGCGTACAGCCCCACCACCGCCGCACCGGCGGCGATCAGCGTGAGAGGGGTTAAAGCACTGCGGACATACGACATGTAGTTCCTCGGACGAACGGCCGCGCACCATATATGAAGCAAAGTCGAAAATGCAACCCTTGTGCGCCGGCGCCCGGCTTGCGCTTGGTCGATTTGGTCCTTTATAAGGGGCGCATTCAGCATCGGAAGGGCCGCATGATTCTCTACAGCCTGCAGTGCTCGCACGAGCACGTCTTCGACGAGTGGTTCTCCAACAGTGCCGATTACGAGGCCCGGAAGACCGCCGGTTCGCTGGTGTGCCCGGAGTGCGGCGACAAGGACGTCGCCAAGGCCATCATGGCCCCGCGGGTGGCCAAGGCCGCCGCCCCGCCGGCGCCGCGCTGCACCCCCGGCGGCTGCGGCGGCTGCCAGTTCGCCGGCCACGACTGAGAGGGTCAGCCCCAGCGGTGCAGGCCAGGTCCGTGGGCCTTCAGCCAGGACCGGGCGGCACGGGGCTCGCCTCCCAGCTCGGCCACCACCTGCCAGAAGCGGGGGCCGTGGTTGAGTTCGGCCAGGTGGGCCACCTCGTGGGCGACCACGTAGGACAGCACCCATTCGGGCGCCATCACCAGGCGCCACGAGAAGGCCAGCGCACCGTCGGCGGTGCATGATCCCCAGCGCGAACGGGTGTCGCGCAGCGAGATGCGGGTGATCTTGCGGCCGATGCGCTCGGCCAGGCCATGGGCGCGTGGCACCACCTGCCGGCGCGCCTCGGCGACCAGGAAATCGGCCACCCGGCGGCCCATGTGCTCGACCAGCCCCGACACCATCAGGGCACCGTCCTCGGTCCATACGCCGCGGCGGGCGGTGGGGGCATGGCGGATCGGGTGGGGAACGCCCAGGATCGGCACCGCGGCGCCGGGGGCGAAAACCTGCCGCTCGGGCAGCGCGGCCAGCCGCTCGGCGATCCAGGCGCGCTGGCGGGCGGCGAAGCGTTCGGCCTCGGCCACCGAGACGCCCACCGGCAGCACCATCACCACCCCGCCCACCGTGGGATCGACCCTGAGCGACATCCGCCTCGCCATGCTCGATCGCTTGAGCGCGATGGGCAGCAGGCGGCCGGCGACGTCGATGGACAGCGACTTGGTCATGGCCGAAGGGATAGCAGGCGGGCGCGGCGGGGGGCAAGGACCGCCAAGCCTACTCCGGCCAGGTGACGATGTGGTGGTCCAGGATGTCGGCGCGCGATTCGGGGATGGCGCGGCCGCGTACCGAGATGCCGGCCCGGTGCACCGTCTCGGGGTCGCCCGACACCAGGGGGTGCCACCACGGCAGCGGCTTGTCCTCGGCCAGCAGGCGATAGGCGCAGGTGGACGGCAGCCAGGTCAGCTCGTGCAGGTTGGCCGAGGTCAGGCCGACGCAGTCGGGTACGAACTTGCGCCGGTTCGCATAGTTCATGCACCGGCAGCTGCCCAGGTCGAGCAGACGGCAGGCGACGTTGGTGTAGAACACCCGCCGCCTGTCGGTGTCCTCGATCTTATGCAGGCAGCACTTCCCGCACCCGTCGCACAGGCTTTCCCACTCGGCCTTCGTCATTGCGGCCAGCGGCTTCGTCCGCCAGAACGGTGAGCCGGTCGTGGGTGCGGATGAAGTCTCGGACACGGGGGTAGATCTCCTCACGCCAGCGGCGGCCGTTGAAGACACCATAATGCCCGACTTTCGGCTGGACGAAATGCACGCGCATGGAGTCGGGCAGCGACGAGCACAGCCTTTGGGCCGCCTCGGTCTGGCCGACGCCGGTGATGTCGTCCTTTTCGCCCTCGATGGTCATCAGGGCGGTGTGGCGGATCAGCGACGGGTCGACCTTGCGCCCGCGCGAGGTCATCTTGCCGTCGGGCAGATCGTGCTTCTTGAACACGGTCTCGATGGTCTGCAGATAGTATTCCGCCGGCAGGTCCATCACCGCCAGGTACTCGTCGTAGAACTTGCGATGCTGCTCGGCCGAGTCGCCATCGCCCTGCACCATGTTGTGGAACAGCTTCAGGTGCTCGCCGACGTGGCGCTCGGGGTTCATGCTCATGAAGCCCTGCAGCTGCAGGAAGCCGGGATAGACCCGCCGGCCGCGGCCGTGGTGGACATAGGGCACCGAGTGGATCACCGTCGACTCGAACCACGACAGCGGCTTGGATTCGGCGACTTCGTTGACCTTGGTCGGGTTGATGCGGGTGTCGATCGGCCCGCCCATCAGCACCAGCGAGCAGGGCTGGCGCGGATCGTTGTCGGCCGCCATCAGCGACACCGCGGCCAGCACCGGCACCGAGGGCTGGCACACCGCCAGCACGTGGGTGTCGGCACCCAGGAAGTGCAGGAACTCGGTCACGTAGTCGATGTAGTCGTCCAGGGTGAACGGGCCGTCCGACACCGGCACCTCGCGCGCGTCGATCCAGTCGGTGATGTAGACGTCGTGGTCGGGCAGCAGGGTCTCGACGGTGCCGCGCAGCAGGGTCGCATAGTGCCCCGACATCGGCGCCACCACCAGCACGCGCGGATCGCGCCGCGCGGTCTCGGTCTTGCGCTGGAAATGCAGCAGGTCGCAGAACGGCTTGTCGTAGACCACCACCTCGTGGACCGGCACGGTCTGGCCGTCGACCACGGTGGTGTCCAGGCCGAAGGCCGGTTTGGCATAGCGCCGGGTGGTGCGCTCGAACAGTTCGGCGCTGGCGGCCACGGCGCGGCCGAAGCTGGTGTAGGCCGCGGGCATCCAGGGATGGCTCCAGATGTTCTGCATCGCTTCGGCGAACAGCCGCATGGGTGCGAGAGCCACATGGCTGAACTCGTGCATGTCATAGAGCATCGGCCCATCCCCTTCCTTGGAGGTATGACGGAATGGGTATTTTGTTACCCATTTCGGTTGCCGCGCTGCAACATAATTATTTCGAGATAAGAGATGCCGGCCCACTTGACACCGGCCCGCCGCGCGCCCAGGGAACGGCCCTGGACTTAAGGCGAGGTGCGGTCGATCAGGTGGACGAACGAGCCGGCGACCCGGCCCTCGACCATGCCGGCATGGCCGAGCGACGCCCCGGCCGCATCGGCGACGGCGAACAGGGGCGCGCCCTGCTCGGCCACTACGGTGGCGTAGTGGAATTCGTGTCCGCGCCAGCCGCTGCCCGCCTCACCCAGCGGCCCGTCGGCAACCAGTGCGGCGCGGCGATAGCCCAGGTGCAGCCTGCGGCGCGCGAACGAGGTCTCCAGCCCCAGCAGGCCGGCCATGGCATGGCGGCTGCCGTCGGCGTCCTCGAGCCCGCGGCCCAGCACCATGTAGCCGCCGCACTCGCCGAACACCGCGGCGCCGCGGGCGGCGGCCGCGCGCAAGGCCGGCAGGAAGTCGCCGGCGGCCAGG
>JBLNBU010000065.1:0-19515 GCA_050260215.1 Actinomycetota bacterium | reverse complement strand
CGCTTCTGCGCGCGATAGGCCGACAACGGCACCCGCTTGATGTAGCCGGTGTTGGTCACCGTCACCACCATGTCCTCGCGGGCGATCAGGTCCTCGATGTCGGCCTCGAACTCGGCGTCCTCGATGGTGGTGCGCCGCGGCGTGGCGAACTGGGTGCGGATCTCGATCAGCTCGTTCCGCAGGACTTCCAGCAGCTTGGGCCGCGACGACAGGATCTCCAGGAACTCGGCGATCTGCACGCCGATGTCGCGCAGCTCGTCGCCGATCTTGTCGCGCTCCAGGCCGGTCAGGCGGTGCAGGCGCAGGTCCAGGATGGCCTTGGCCTGGGCTTCCGACAGAGAATAGGTGCCGCCGACGATGGTGCGGCCGGGTTCGTCGATCAGGCGGACCAGCGGCTCGACGTCGCCGGCGGGCCAGGCGCGCGCCATCAGCTGCTCGCGCGCGGTGCCCGGATCGGGGGCGGCGCGGATCAGGGCGATGACGTCGTCGATGTTGGCCACGGCGATGGCCAGGCCGACCAACACGTGGGCGCGATCGCGGGCCTTGCCCAGCTCGTAGATGGTGCGCCGGGTGATCACCTCCTCGCGGAAGGCGATGAAGGCGGCGATGATCTCTTTCAGCGGCATCATCTCGGGCTTGCCGCCGTTGAGTGCCAGAGCGTTGACGCCGAAGCTGGTCTGCAGGGGCGTGTAGCGGAACAGCTGGGCCAGCACCACGTCGGCGATGGCGTCGCGCTTGATCTCGACGACCACGCGCACGCCGTCGCGATCGGATTCGTCGCGCAGGTCCGAGACGCCCTCGATCTTCTTGTCGCGCACCAGCTCGGCGATCTGCTCGAGCATGCGCGCCTTGTTCACCTGGTAGGGCACCTCGGTGACGATGATCGCCTCGCGGTCCTTGCGGATCTCCTCGACGTGGCAGCGCCCGCGCATGACGATCGAGCCGCGGCCCGTCTGGTAGGCCGCCCGGATGCCGGCGCGGCCCAGGATGGTGCCGCCGGTGGGGAAATCGGGGCCCGGCACCAGTTCCATCAGCCGCTCCGGCGTGACCTCGGGGTCGTCGATATAGGCGCAGCAGGCGTCGATGACCTCGCCCAGGTTGTGGGGCGGGATGTTGGTGGCCATGCCGACGGCGATGTCGCCGGCGCCGTTGACCAGCAGGTTGGGGAAGTGGGCCGGCAGGACCATCGGCTCGACGGTCGAATCGTCGTAGTTGGACTGGAAGTCGACGGTTTCCTTGTCGATGTCCTCGATCAGCGAGTGCGCCGAGCGGGCCATGCGCGCTTCGGTGTAGCGCATCGCCGCCGGCGGGTCGCCGTCCATCGAGCCGAAGTTGCCCTGCCCGTCGATCAGCGGCAGCCGCATGGAGAACTGCTGCGCCATGCGCACCATGGCGTCGTAGATCGCCGCGTCGCCGTGGGGGTGGTACTTACCCATGACGTCGCCGACGATGCGCGCGGACTTGCGGAACGGCTTGTTGAAGTCGTAGCCGTTCTCCTGCATCGAATACAGGATGCGCCGGTGCACGGGCTTCAGGCCATCGCGGACGTCGGGCAGCGCACGGCTGACGATCACGCTCATGGCGTAATCCAGGTACGAGCGCTTCATCTCGTCTTCGATGGTGACGGGGGTGATGTCGAACTGCGGCGACGAAGGAGGCGTGGTCACGAATTCTTCCCGTCGGTTTCGATGAAAAACCAGTACTTGGGGGTGGCCCGACGGCCACGGAGGCGCACGCTACCAGATATCGTGCACTGCGACAACTGCAAGGGCGGCGAGCGCACGCCTGCGCGACACCGGTGAACTTGTTCGCACTCTTTGGCATAATGGCGGTCTCGACCCCTTGCGGGATGGACCAATGAAGACGGCATTGTCGGCGGAACGGGTGGTTTCTGCCCGCGTCTCCGACACCGGAGACGAGATCAACCTGCTGCTGCGCACCGCCACCGGCGACGACACCGAAGTGCGGCTGCCACTGGACCAGCTCGGCCTGCTGTCGGCGCTGCTGGCCCAGGCCGCCGCCAAGGTCGATCCCGATGCCCCTGCCCCGGCTCGCGCCCCGCCGGTGTTTCCGGTCGAGTGGTGGACCGTCCGCCCCGAACCGGACGAGGAGCATATCGTGCTGGGCTTCCGCATGGGCAAAGGCACCCAGCTGTCCTTGCGCATGCACCGCAGCGCCGCCCAGGCCTATGTCCAGGCGCTGACGTCCCTGCTGGGCAAGGCGCTGCCGGCGGCGCCGTCAAAGGCTAGGCACTGATCTGCCCAATGGCCTCCTCAGGATGAGGCCACGGATCAGACGGTTGAGCGCCATCTCCATACGGGTCATCTCCTCCTGAGCCCCGGCACACGCGGGCGGTCGCGGCTACCATCTTCTCCATGGATGCGTCGGCTGCCTCGTTTTCGTGCCGGCGCCCAAGATGAGGAGAAAGGGATGCGCTTCGCCCCCTGCATCGCCGCCGTGCTGGGCTTCGGCCTGCTGACCGGCTGCGCCATGCACAACACCGCCGACGCCGCCGGCACCGTCTCGCGGGCCACGGTCGCCGGCGTGCCCTTCCACCCGCAGGACGGCCATCGCTGCGGGCCGGCGGGAATGGCGATGATGCTGGGATGGAGCGGGGTGACGGTTACCCCGGCTGCGCTGGAGGGCCAGTTCTACGGGGACGTCGCCGACCCTCGCCCCCGCCTGGTCGATGCCGCCCGGCGCTATGGCCGCTTCGCCTATCCGGTGGCCGGCATCGACGCGCTGGCGGCCGAACTGCAGGCCGGCCATCCCGTGCTGATCCTGGAGAACCTGGGCGTCGCCAGCCGGCCCATCTGGGACTGCGTGGTGGCCACCGGCATCGACGGCGACACCGTGCAGCTGAATGCCGGCACGACGGTGGGCAAGACCATGCCGCTGCACCTGCTCGACCGGCTATGGGCCGACAGCGACAACTGGGGGCTGGTGGTGGTGCGCGCCGGCGAGATGCCCGCCACCGCCGCCGAGCGCCCCTTCGTCGAGGCAGCCCGCGGCCTGGAGAAGGCCGGCCGCTATTGGGAGGCGGTGCTGGCCTACGACACCGCGCTGTCCCAGTGGCCCGCCGACGGCGACGCGCTGATGGGGCTCGGGTCAAGCCTGTACCTGCTGGGCGACGCCCGCGGGGCCGCCGATTCGTTCCAGGCCGCCGCCGGCGTGGCCAAGGACCCCAAGCCGGCGCTCGAGGCGCTGGCCCATGTCCTGGCCGAACTGGGCCGCAAGGACGAGGCCCTGGCGGCCGCCCAAAAGGCAGTGTCCATCAGCGGTTCGCCGCGGCATCCCAGGGCTGCCAAGGGGCTCGACTAAGGGCGTGGGTCGCAGTATGGTTCCCGCCTCGAACAACCGAGGGGAACGAGGCGGGGACATGGCCGGAAGCGTCAACAAGGTGATTTTGGTCGGCAATCTGGGCCGCGACCCGGAAGTGCGCACCGCGCAGGACGGCTCCAAGATCGTCAACCTCAATATCGCCACCTCGGAAAGCTGGAAGGACCGCGGCAGCGGCGAGCGCCGCGAGAAGACCGAGTGGCACCGGGTGGTGATCTTCAACCCCAACCTGGCCGAGGTCGCCGAGCGCTACCTGCGCAAGGGCAGCAGCGTCTACGTCGAGGGGTCCTTGCAGACCCGCAAGTGGACCGACCAGTCGGGCCAGGAAAAGTACACCACCGAGGTGGTCATCGGCCGTTTCCGCGGCGAACTGACCCTGCTGGGCGGCCGCGAAGGCGGCGGCGGTGGCGGCTATGACGACGGCGGCTCCCCGCCCCCGCGCTCGGGTGGCGGCGGCGGCGGTGGCGGCGGTGGCCGCGGCGGCCAGGGCGGCGGTTCGGGCTGGGAGCCCCCCGCCGATCTCGACGACGAAATCCCCTTCTGATCCCAAAAGGCCCGCCCTCCGGCGGGCCTTTCCACTTTTGCGCACCCCTAGACTTTCGGCCCGGCTTCATCCCAACGGGCTAGTCCGCTATGGTGCATTGGAAACACACCAATTTCCTTGGGGATGGAAATGCTCAGCTTCCTGCGCAACGCCCGGATACGGACGCGAGTGTCGGTCGCCTTCATGCCGGCCATGCTGGGCCTGCTGCTGGCCTGCGGCGCCCTCCTGCTGGGAGCCTGGCGCGAGGAACGCGACATGGCGGCGCTGCAGCGCCTGACCGCCGTTGCCCCCCAAATCAGCGCCGTGGTGCACGAACTGCAGAAGGAGCGCGGCAACTCGGCCGCCTTTATCGGCGCCAAGGGCGAAGGGGTGTTCGTCCAGCGCCTGGCCGACCAGCGCAAGTCCAGCGACGCCGCCATGGCCACCCTGGACGGTACCCTGGCCGCCTTTCCGTTCGCCGACTACCAGGCCTCACTGTCGCAGCGGGTCGAGGCGGCGCGCGGCGCCCTGGCCCAGCTGCCGGGCAAGCGCGACGAGGTTTCCCGCCTGGGCATCGATGCGGGCGCCGCCGCCCAGTACTATACCGGCACCATCGCCCGGCTGCTGGACGTGGTCGCCGAGCTGGGCATGATCGGCAACAACAAGTCCGTCGCCCAGGGGGTGACCGCCTATACCGCACTGCTGCAGGCCAAGGAACGCACCGGCATCGAGCGCGCCATGGGCTCCAACGGCTTCGCCGCCGGGACGTTCGCCCCGGCGGTGTTCGAGAATTTCGTGCGCATCAGCGGCCAGCAAGCCGCCTATCTGGCGGTGTTCCGGTCCCAGGCGACGGCCGAGCAGGTCGCCTTCTACGACCAGACGGTGCGCGGCCCTGCGGTCGACGCGGTGGCCCGCATGCGGGCGGTCGCCTACAAGGGACCGTTCTCAGGCAGCCTCGAGGACATCAAGGCCCCCGACTGGTTCGACGCCATCACCCAGCAGATCGACCTGATGAAGACGGTCGAGGACCGGCTGGCCGCCGACCTGGTCCATCAGGCCGAAGCCATCCGCGGCGCGGCGCTGACCCGGCTGCTGGTGCTGGCGGCGGTGGTGATTGCGCTGGTGGCCTTCACCACCACGCTGGCCCTTTACGTGATCCGCGGCATCGTCAACCCGTTGACAGCCATGTCGGCCGGGGTCGGCCGCCTGGCCGCCGGCGAAAGCGACGTCGACATTCCGTGCCTGGACGCCGGCGACGAGATCGGCGAGATCGCCCGCTCGCTGTCGGTGATCCACGAGACCGGGGTGAAGGCAGTGCGCATCCAGACGGCGCTGGACACGCTCGACGCCAACGTGATGATGGCCGACACCGACGGGCGCATCATCTACGTCAACCGCGCCTTCCTCGACACCTTCACCGCCCACGAGGCCGAGATCCGCGGCGAGCTGCCGGCCTTCTCGACAGCCAGGCTGGTGGGGTCGTCCGTCGACCTGTTCCACAAGAATCCGTCGGCGCGCCGCGCCCAGATCGCCGCGCTGACCACACCCCATCAGGCGCGCATCCGCATCGGGCGGCTGACCTTCGACCTCAAGGTCATCC
The DNA here is from genome assembly GCA_050260215.1 of Actinomycetota bacterium. Lineage (GTDB taxonomy): Bacteria > Pseudomonadota > Alphaproteobacteria > Rhodospirillales > Magnetospirillaceae > JBLNBU01. Next base: position 14,053 of record JBLNBU010000065.1, on the reverse strand, counting down.
CGGTGGTCAACGCCAGCGGCGAGCGCCTGGGCTCGGTCGCCCAGTGGACCGACATGACCGCCCAGCTGGCCACCGAGGACGAGATCGCCCGACTGGTCGACGCCGCCGCCGCCGGCGACTTCGCCAGCCGCCTGCCCACCGAGGGCAAGCAGGGCTTCATGCTGCGCCTGTCCGAAGGCATCAACCAGGTGGTCGCCACTGTGGCCGCCGGCCTGGACGACGTTGTCGGCGTGCTGGGCGGCATGGCCGAAGGCGACCTGACCCGGCGCATGAGCGGCAACTACCAGGGCGCCTTCCGGCGCCTGCAGCAGGATTCGGGCCGCATGGCCGACCGGGTCGGCCAGGTGCTGCGCGACATCGGCACCACCGCCCATGCGGTCAAGGACGCCGCCGCCGAAATCGCCGCCGGCTCGGCCGACCTGTCGTCGCGCTCCGAGCAGCAGGCCTCGGCGCTGGAAGAGACCGCCGCCTCCATGGAGGAGCTGGCTGCCACCGTGCGCTCCAACTCGGCCAGCGCCCAGCAGGCCAACCAGCTGGCCGCCAGCGCCCGCGACACCGCCACCCAGGGCGGCGGCGTGGTCGGCGAGGCGGTCGACGCCATGGGCCGCATCGAGGCGTCCAGCCAGAAGATCGGCGACATCGTCGGCATGATCGACGAGATCGCCTTCCAGACCAACCTGCTGGCCCTGAACGCCGCGGTGGAAGCCGCGCGTGCCGGCGACGCCGGCAAGGGCTTCGCTGTGGTCGCCCAGGAAGTCCGCAACCTGGCCCAGCGCTCCGCCCAGGCCAGCCGCGAGATCAAGACCCTGATCCACGAAAGCACCGAGGAGGTGCGCTCGGGCGCCGACCTGGTCAAGGGGACCGGCGAGTCGCTCGACGGCATCGTCACCTCTGTCCGCCGCCTGGCCGACATCGTCGCCGAGATCGCCAGCGCATCGGGCGAGCAGGCCAGCGGCATCGAGCAGGTCAACGAGGCGGTCTCGCACATGGACGAGATGACCCAGCAGAACGCCGCCATGGTCGAGGAATCCGCCGCCGCCGCCCAGGCGCTGGAACAGCAGGCCGAGCACCTGGCCCAGCTGGTGGCCTTTTTCCGGGTCGGCGCCGCCTGAAGGGATAGGTGACGCCAGCCGTCACCATCCCCACATCGGCGCCATGGAACTGACCGAAGGACTGGAAGGATACGTGGTCGACCTGCGCTGCCTGGCCGCCTCGCGGCCGGCGGACCCGTTGGCCGTCGCCCGCGCGCGGCGCCGGCGCGACATGTTGACCCTGCCCGCCATCGCCGGCGGCTATGCCATCGTCGGCGCCGACGGCAACCTGACCGAACTGGACCCCGAGGCGTCGTCCCTGGTCGCCCGGGTCCTGCACGCCAGCAATTGTGACCACGGCATCCGCCTGCGCGTGGCCCGCGCCCTGCTGGACGGGCGCATGCGCACCCAGGTGGTCGAGGAAATCGGCCCCCCCGACGACGGCCGCCCCAAGCGCTGGGATCCGTGGGCGGCCCACGGGCCGGAGTGAGCGGGGCTCCGCTTCAGGCCCCCCCCTCCTGCAACGCCACGTAATGCACCTTTCCCGTCCCCAGGAGCGGCAACGCAGGGCGGTGGACGATGGTGCGCGGCAGGGCCAGTTCGGACAGCCCGGCACTGCGGAAATGGGCGGCAAGCGCGGCGCGATCGGCGGCGGGATTGGTGGTGACCAGCACCAATTGCTCGCCCTTGCGCTCGTCCGGGCGCGCCAGCACCGCATGCTGGAAGGCCGGCCACACGGCGGCAGCCGCCTCTTCCACCGCGCCCAGGCTGACCATCTCGCCGGCCACCTTGGCAAAGCGCTTGGCCCGGCCGCGGATGGTGACGAAGCCATCGGCGTCGATGTCGACGATGTCGCCGGTGTCGTACCAGCCGCCGGGCGGCGGCTCCAACTCTCCCGGACGCTCGGGGCGCAGGTAGCCCAGCATGACGTTGGGCCCGGCCACCGACAGCCGGCCGCCCGCCTCGATGCCCACCACCGGATCCAGGCGCCAGGCCAGGCCGGGAAGCAGCCGGCCGACCGTTCCGGCACGGAAATGAGTCGGCGTGTTGACCGCCAGCACCGGGGCGGTTTCGGTGGCACCATAGCCTTCCATCAGGCGCAGGCCGAACTTGTCCATCCAGGTCCGCCGGGTGTCGTCGCGGATCTTCTCGGCCCCGGCGAACACATAGCGCACCGAGCGGAAATCGTACGGGTGCGCCGCCCGCGCATAGCCGGCAAGGAAGGTGTCGGTGCCGAAGACGATGGTGGCGTTGGTGTCGTAGACCAGTTCCGGCACGATGCGGTAGTGCAGCGGGCTGGGATAGAGGAACACGCGGACCCCCCACAGCAGCGGCAGCAGCAGCCCGCCGGTGAGCCCGAAGGAGTGGAACAGCGGCAGGGCGTTGAAAACCGTGTCGCCGGCAGTGAAGTCGACGCGGGCCGCCACCTGGGCGCAGTTGGCCAGGATGTTTCGGTGGCTGAGCACCACACCCTTGGGCCGCCCCTCGGAGCCTGAGGTGAACAGCACCACCGCCGGCGCGTCGGGCCCCAGGCCGTGGCGGGCGTGCAGGCGGCGGATGAACGGCAGCCCGACCAGGCCGGAGAGCCGCGCCAGCACGCCGATGGAGGCGCGGACGTCGTCGAGGTAGACGATCTTCACCGACTGGCCCAGTGCCTCGACCAGCCCGTCCAGGCGTGCCGCCTCGACGAAACGCCGCGATGTCAACACGGTGTTGACACGCGCCGCGGCGCAGGCTGCCTGGATATTTGCCGCCCCGGCGGTCACGTTCAGCATGGCCGGCACCCGGCCGAACAGCTGCAGCGCCAGGAAGGTCACCGCGGTACCGGCGGCCCCGGGCAGCAGCACGCCGACCATCTCGCCCGGTCGGGACAGGGCCGCCAGCCGACGGCCCAGCACCACCATGCCCAGCTGCAGCTTGCGCAAGGACAACGGCTTGCGGTCGACGTCCTCCAGCACCTTCCGCCCGGCGCCCTGGACGGCGGCGGCGTCCATCACCGCCTGCGGCAGGGTGCGGCAGGTGTCAAAGGTTTCGTACATCATGTCCGACATCAGCCGATACATGGCCTCGCCGGCGGCACGGCGGCGCGCCCTGCCCTTCAGGCCGTCGGGCACTTCGAGCCGGCGCGCGGGCAAGATTGCCAGCCCGATGCGCGGAAACGCCCGCCGGCGCACCTTGCCGCCCAGGCGAGAGAACAGGCTGTACTCGGCCCCGCTGATGCGGACCGGCAGCACCTCGGCGCCGGCCCGGTCGGCAATCATTCCGGGACCGTCATAAACCTTCATCAGCGCGCCGGTAACCGTGATCCGCCCCTCGGGGAAGATCACCAGGTGGCGGCCGGCCTCGACGGCGCGGGTCAGCGCCTTGACCGCCATGGGATTCATGGGATCAAGCTCGACTGCGTCGACCAGGCGCAGGAACGGCTGAACCCACCACAGGCCGGCGATATGGGTGTTGATGGCGAACGCCGGCTTGCCGGGCAGGAAGATGGCCAGCGCCGCCGCATCGAGGAAGCTGACGTGGTTGGCGACGATCACCAGCTTCTCGCCGGCCTGGGCGACGTTCTCCAGCCCGCGGACCTCGACCCGCCACAGCAGGCGGAACACCCGGCGCAGCAGGGCCTTCAGGCTGTGTTCGGGCAACAGGCCGCAGACGACCACCGCCATGACTCCATTGGCCAGCCCCAGCAGCAGCAGCACAGTCGTGACCGGCAGCCCCACCGCCAGCAATGCCGCGGTCACCAGGGCGCCGACGGTCATGAAGGCGGCGTTCATCACGTTGTTGGCGGCAATGGATCGGGCGCGGCGCTCGGGGTCTGCGCGCGACTGCAAGATGGCGTACAGGGGCACGGCGAAGATGCCCCCGAACACCGAAACCAGCAGCAGGTCGGCGATGATGCGCCAGTTGGCGGGCCGGGCCAGGAACTTGGCCACGCCCATCAGCGCGCCTTCGGCCCCGTGCCCGGCGGCCAGCGCCAGGTCGATTGAGAAGATGGTGATGCCGACGGCCGCCGCCGGCACCCAGCGGGCACTGATCTCGCCGCCCAGAAGCTTGGAGCACAGCATGGAGCCCCCGCCGACGCCCACCGAGAACAGGGTCAGGAACAGGGTGACCACCTGGTTGTCGGCCCCCAAATGATCCTTGGCAAACGCCGGGAACTGCGACAGGTAGGTCGCCCCCACCAGCCAGAACCAGGAAATCCCCAGGATCGACAGGAACACCTCGCGCCGGTCGCGGGCCAGGCGCAGCAGGCCGGCGGTCTCGGCGGCCAGGTTCCACCCCACCCGCAGGTCAGGCTGGGCCGGCGCCGCCCTGGGCACCCGCAAGCTGGCCAGCAGCCCCAGGACGGCAACCACCAGCACCGCCGCCGAGACGAAGGCCGGCCCGAGGTCGACCATCACCAGCAGCCCGCCGGCGATGGTGCCGATCAGGATGGCAAGAAAAGTGCCGGCCTCGATCAGGGCGTTGCCGGCGACCAGTTCGCCGGGCTCCAGGTGGTCGGGCAGGATGGCGTATTTCAGCGGACCGAAGAAGGTGGAGTGCACCCCCATCCCCAGCAGCACCCCCATCAGCAGCCACACGTCGCCGGTCAGGAACCCCGCCCCCGCCAAGGCCATCAGCCCGACCTCGGCCACCTTGACCAGGCGGATCAGCACCGACTTGTCGAAGCGGTCGGCCAACTGGCCGGCGGTGGCCGACAACAGGAAGAACGGCAGGATGAACACCGCCGCCGCCAGGGTGACCATGACCGCGGGATTGATCGGCGAGGCGTCACCCAGGCGGAAGACCACCAGGATGATCAGGGCGTTCTTGAACAGGTTGTCGTTGGCCGCGCCCAGGAACTGGGTGGCGAACAGCGGCCCGAACCGGCGAGAACGCAGCAGGGACGACGGGGAATGCGTGTTCATGGCCGCCAAGCGTTCCACCGGACCTCGCCGCCGTCAAGACCAGGCCGGTTGATACCCACGCGGGGGCCTCCCATCTGTCATGCGCGCCGGCGGTCTTTATCCCGTTGGGCAAACCCACTAACATCCGCCCCCTGATCCGAACGAGACGAGGAACATCCGGCCCCATGACCGGTCTGATCCGGGTGCGCGGCGCCCGCGAACACAATCTCAAGAACGTCGACGTCGACCTTCCGCGCGACCGCCTGGTAGTGATCACCGGGCTGTCGGGCTCGGGCAAGTCGTCGCTGGCCTTCGACACCATCTATGCCGAGGGCCAGCGTCGCTACGTGGAGTCCCTGTCGGCCTATGCGCGCCAGTTCCTGGAACTGATGCAAAAGCCCGACGTCGAGTCCATCGAGGGCCTGTCGCCGGCCATTTCCATCGAGCAGAAGACCACCTCGCGCAATCCGCGCTCGACGGTGGGCACGGTCACCGAGATCTACGACTACATGCGCCTGTTGTGGGCGCGCGTCGGCATCCCCCATTCGCCTGCCACCGGCCTGCCCATTGAAAGCCAGACGGTCAGCCAGATGGTCGACCGCATCGAGGAAATGGCCGAGGGCACCCGGCTCTACCTGCTGGCGCCCTTCGTGCGTGGCCGCAAGGGCGAGTACCGCAAGGAACTTGCCGAGCTGCAGAAGAAGGGCTTCCAGCGGGTCAAGGTCGACGGCTCGCTGTACGAGATCGACGACGTGCCGGCGCTCGACAAGAAGAAGAAGCACGACATCGAGGTGGTGGTCGACCGCCTGGTGGTGCGCCCGGGCCTGGGCAACCGCCTGGCCGATTCCATCGAGACGGCGCTCAACCTGGCCGACGGCATCTGCATCGCCGAGAACGCCGATTCGGGCGAGCGGACCACCTTTTCCGCCAAGTTCGCCTGCCCCGTCTCCGGGTTCACCATCGAAGAGATCGAGCCCCGGCTGTTCTCGTTCAACAACCCTTTCGGCGCCTGTCCGTCCTGCGACGGGCTGGGGGTGCGGCTCTATTTCGATCCCGAGCTGGTGGTGCCCGACCACGACCTGACCTTGCGTGAAGGCGCGGTGGCGCCGTGGGCCAACTCGACCTCGCAGTACTACATTCAGACCCTGGAAGGGTTGGGCCGGCACTTCGGCTTCGACCTGCACACTCCCTGGCGCCGCCTGCCGCCCAAGGCGCGCGAGGCGATCTTGATGGGCACCGGCGACGAGCCGGTGCGCCTGCATTTCGAGGACGGCTTCCGCAGCTACACCACCGACAAGCCGTTCGAGGGCGTCATCCCCAACATGGCGCGCCGCTTCAAGGAAACCGATTCGTCCTGGGTGCGCGAGGAATTGTCCCGCTTCCAGGCCACCGCGCCGTGCGAGGCCTGCGGCGGCGCGCGCCTCAAGCCCGAGGCGCTGGCGGTCAAGGTGCGCGGCCGACACATTTCTGAAACGGCAGAATTCTCCATCCTCAAGGCCCGCGACTGGTTCGCCGAACTGGACCAGCACCTGCGCCCCAAGGACCGGGAAATCGCCCGGCGCATCCTGCGCGAGATCAACGAGCGCCTGGGCTTCCTGGTCGATGTCGGCCTGGATTACCTGACCCTGGGGCGCGGATCGGGCTCGCTTTCGGGCGGCGAAAGCCAGCGCATCCGCCTGGCCAGCCAGATCGGCTCGGGACTCACCGGCGTCCTGTACGTGCTCGACGAGCCGTCCATCGGCCTGCACCAGCGCGACAACGACCGCCTGCTGGCGACGTTGAAGCGCCTGCGCGACATCGGCAACACCGTCATCGTCGTCGAGCACGACGAGGACGCCATCCGTGCCGCCGACCACCTGGTCGACATGGGCCCGGGTGCCGGCATCCACGGCGGCGAGGTGGTGGCCGCCGGCACGCCCGAGCAGGTGATGCGCAACCCGGCCTCGCTGACCGGGCAGTACCTGACCGGCCTGCAGCAGATCGCCCTGCCCGCCCAGCGGCGCGAGGGCAGCGGCCAGCGCCTGTCCATCGTCGGCGCCCGCGGCAACAACCTGAAGGACATCACCGTCGACATTCCGCTGGGCACGCTGACCTGCGTCACCGGTGTCTCGGGCGGCGGCAAGTCGACCCTGGTGATCGAGACCCTGTACAAGGCCCTGGCGCGACGCCTGATGGGCGCGCGCGAGCAGCCCAGCCCGTTCGAGCGCATCGACGGCGTCGAGCACCTGGACAAGATCATCGACATCGACCAGTCGCCCATCGGACGCACGCCCCGGTCCAACCCGGCGACCTACACCGGCGCCTTCACCCCTATCCGCGACTGGTTCACCGAATTGCCCGAGGCCAAGGTGCGCGGCTACAAGGCCGGGCGCTTCTCGTTCAACGTCAAGGGCGGCCGTTGCGAGGCCTGCCAGGGCGACGGCGTCATCAAGATCGAGATGCACTTCCTGCCCGATGTCTATGTCGAATGCGACGTCTGCAAGGGCAAGCGCTACAACCGCGAGACCCTGGAAATCACCTTCAAGGGCAAGAGCATAGCCGACGTTCTTGACATGACCGTCGAGGAGGCCGCCGACTTCTTCCGCGCCGTGCCGGCCATCCGCGACAAGATGGAGACGCTGCGCCGGGTGGGCCTGGACTACATCCACTTGGGCCAGCAGGCGACCACGCTGTCGGGCGGCGAGGCCCAGCGCGTCAAGCTGGCCAAGGAACTGTCGCGCCGCGCCACCGGCCGCACCCTCTACATCCTCGACGAGCCCACCACCGGCCTGCACTTCGAGGACGTGCGCAAGCTGCTGGAGGTCATCCAGGCTCTGGTGGACACCGGCAACACCGTGGTGGTGATCGAGCACAATCTGGAGGTCATCAAGACCGCCGACTGGATCATCGACCTCGGCCCCGAGGGCGGCGACGGCGGCGGCCGCGTGGTCGCCGCCGGCCCGCCCGAAGACATCGCCGCCTGCAAGGAAAGCTACACCGGGCGCTACCTGGCGCCGTATCTCGGCAAGAAGGCCAACAAGAAGCGGGCGTAAACCGTCATCGGGCGGCCTTCGCCTCCCGCCACTGCCCCGGCGCCAGGCCGTCCACCGTCCACTCGCCCACCGCCCAGCGGATCAGGCGCAGGGTGGGAAAGCCGACGGCGGCGGTCATGCGGCGGACCTGGCGGTTGCGGCCCTCGCGCAGGGTCAATTCAATCCAGGCGGTGGGGATGGCGGCGCGGTAGCGGATGGGCGGGTCGCGCGGCCACAGGTTGGCCGGTTGCTCCATCTGGCGTGCCTGGGCCGGCCGGGTCGGGCCGTCCTTAAGCACCACGCCGCGGCGCAAGGCATCCAGAGCCTCTTCGGTGGGAATGCCCTCGACCTGGGCCCAGTACGTCTTGGCTACCTTGTGCCCGGTAATGCGGGCGACCAGCGGCCCATGGTCGGTCAGCACCACCAGGCCCTCGGAATCGCGGTCCAGCCGGCCGGCGGGGTAAACCCCGGGCACCGGCACGAAATCGGCCAGGGTCGGCCGGCCGGCCTCGCGGTCGGTGAACTGGGTCAGCACATCGTAGGGCTTGTTGACCAGGACGACGCGCGCCACGTCAGTCCTTGGGCGTGCGGGCTCGGTCGGCCAGGGCACGGCCGATCAGGATCTTGGCGACGATGACGCCGGCACCGAAAACCAGGCCCGAGCCGATGGCGATGATTTCTATGCTCATGCGCCCCTGATTACACCTGGGCGTGGGTGGGCGCCAGCAGTTTGGCGGTGACGGCGCCCTTCAGCCTCGGCTAGCATGCCGGCCAAGACATCACCCCCAACCCGGAGACATCGATGGCCCAGCAAATTCGCGCCGCCCACATCCTGCTGATGTACAAGGGCTCCATGCGCTCGCAAGCCGAACGCTCGAAGCAAGAAGCCCTGGAATCCATCGAGAACATCCGCAACGAACTGGCCATGGGTGCGGACTTCGGCCAGATGGCCCGCCAGTATTCGGACTGCCCGTCCAAGGAGGACGGCGGCGACCTCGGCTATTTCGGCCGCGGCGCCATGGTGCCGGAATTCGAGGATGCGGCCTTCGAACTGGAACGCGGCGAGGTCAGCGACGTGGTCGAGACCTCGTTCGGCTTCCACCTGATCCAGCGCACCGACTGACCGGGCCGGCCATGAGCCCCCGCGCCCTTCGTTTCGCCCTGATCGTCGGCGCCCTGGTCGTGGCCACGGCCTATTTCGGCCTGACCTGGAACCGCTCGCGGGCGCCCGCCCCGGTGATGGCGACCACCGGCGTCTATGCCGACGACTGGGCCACGTGGTGCGGCCCGGTCCAGGGTGCGGCCCAGGCCGAGTGTACCGCCCGTCTCGACGCCCTGTACGGCCGCTCGGCCGGGGTCAAGGTTCCGGCAGCCCCGGCCGTGAACTACTAGAGGCATGCCACGCGACGCCCCCACGGCGGTCGCCGACGACGCCGCGGCCGACAAGGAGGTCGACTACCACTGCCGCCGCTGCGATCGGCTGGTGACCAAGGGGCGTTGGCGCATCGCCGTCAACGACGGCCACGAGCACGTGGTCTTCAACCCCGCCGGCCTGGTGTTTCGCGTGTGGTGCTTCAAGGAAGCGCCGGGTGCCGCGCCGGTGGGCGAGGCCTCGGACGTGTTCACCTGGTTCCGCGGCTTTGCCTGGCGGGTCGCGGTGTGCCAAGGCTGCGGCGGCCACCTGGGATGGATGTACGAGGGCGAGGCGGCCCCCGAGGTGTTTTTCGGCCTGATCGCCGACAGCCTGGAGATGAAATAGGCCCCGCCACCCCCGCCACCGGCGGGGGCGACGAAGGACCCCTGGGGCCCTACTTGCTCGGCGTGACGATCAGGCGCTCGACCGGCTTGTGGTTCTGGAAGTGGGACTCGACGATCTCGTCGATGTCTTCAAGCTTCTCGAGCTTGTACCAGATGCCCTGCGGGTAGACGACCATCAGCGGGCCGAACTTGCAAAAGCCCAGGCAGGACGACGACGCCACCGACAGGGTGCCGCTTTCCCACAGGTTCTTCTCGCTGACCTTGGCGACCAGGCGCTCGAACATGCCGGCCCCGCCGCCGCGCGAGGTGCAGCAGCCGCGGGGATGGCCCTCGGGACGCTGCTGGACGCAGACGAAGGCGTGGTACTTGTAGGGCAGATGGGACATCGGGGAATTCTCCTCGGGACTTGTCTGGCCCGAGGAGATACCCCGTTCGGGCGGACGGATCAACCCGCCTGGCGCTGCGCCAGTTCTTCGGCGCTGCACAGGTCGAAGCGGGTCATGGCGCTGTCGACGGTGCGCCCGGTCAGCTCGCGCCACTTGTCCATGGCCTCCTTGCGGCTGAACGGCCCGTGGGTCTCCAGGCTGCGGCCCGCGGCGATGTCGCGAAAGCTGGTGTCGGCGTACTCGCCGCCGACCACGTACCAGGCGTCGACCGGCTGCGACTCGTCGGCCCGGATGAAGTAGCGGATCATGGCGTTATCGACGGTCTTGCCGGTGATGGCGCGCCAGCACTCGTGCGCCTCGTGCTCCTCGAACGGGCCGAAGCGCTCCTCGGTGTGGCCGGGCGCGATGGTGGTGAAGCTGGTGTCGGCATATTCGCCGCCGACGACGTAGTAGATACGGGCCATGGGTGTGTCATTCCCCACACGATTGGGTGGTGCCCCACGCTTATAGCCTAAGCTCGACCGGGAAGGAATGTCCTTGTGCACGCCCGCCACCCGGCAGGATTTTCCCCCCGCCCGCAACGTGGCCCCAGGAAATCGGCCGCTCCCCGCTTGGCACGGCGCATGCATGTGTCTGTTCGTCCGATTTTACGGAGCCGAACCATGGACGCTTTGACCGGGGCCCCTGCCCACGTATTGCTCAACAACAAGGACCGGGCCAGCCACAGCATCATCAAGCCGCGCACCGGCGCGGGCGGATCGGCCTTCGCTTCGTTCAGCTACGGGCCGCTCGACCTGCCCGATGCCAAGAACAAGGCCGGGGTCGAGGGATCGAAGTCGGCGACGGGCTCCAAGCCCGCCTCCAGCCCGCTGCAAAGCGGCAACATCGGCTGGCTGACCCAGCTGGCGGCATCGAGCCACCAGAAATAGCCCCTTTTGGCAGCGAGTGAACCGCGAAGGGCCTCGTCACCGGGGCCCTTCGTCGTTTCCTACAACGCCTTGACCACCACCAGGGTGGCGTCGTCGTGCAGTGCGCGGCCGCGGCGGAAGGCGGCCAGGTCGGCGGTGACGGCCTCGACGATCTCGGCGGCCGGCCGGCGGCAGGTGGCGCGCACCACCCGGCACAGGCGGTCCTGGCCGTACATGGCGCCATCTGGGTCGCGGGCCTCCCACATGCCGTCGGTACCGATCACCAGCACCGCACCCGTTGGCCAGCCGGTGTGCGACAGCTCGTGGAAGCGCCAGTCGGGGTCCACCCCCAGGGGAATGTCCAGGCCGCCGATCTCGTCGAAGCGGTCCTGTTCCGGGTCGTAGGCGATGGCCGGGCCGTGGCCGGCGCTGACCCAGTGCATGGAGCGACTTTCAGCGGCCAGCACCGCGAGGAACACGGTCATGAAGCGCCCGCCGTGCAGGTGGTCGGCCAGGTCGTGGTTGACGCCCGCCGCCAGTTCGGCCAGGCGCCCCGGCTCGGCCGGGCGGCTGCGCAGCAGGGCACGCGCGGCGGTCATGGACAAGGCTGCCGCAACCCCGTGGCCGGCCACGTCGCCCACCACCACCGCCAGCCGGTCGGGCCCGGCGCCGGGGGGAACGAAGAAGTCGTAGTAGTCGCCGCCGGTCTCGTCGCAATAGACCGAGCGCCCGGCGACGTCGAAGCCGGCTACCGCGGGGGCGGCGGCGGGCAGCAGGTTGCGCTGCACCTCTTGGGCCAGGTCCAGCGATTCGCGCAGGCGCAGGCGTTCGTCCAGCTGCGGCACCATGGCGTCGAAGGCGCGGCCCAGCTCCTCGATCTCGTCGCCCGAGCGCACGTTGGCGCGTACGGTGAAGTCGCCCTCGGACAGCCTTCTGGCCACCTCGGCCAGCCGGCGGACCGGGCGGGTGACGTGCCGGGACGCCACCAGGGCGAGCGCCACCACCGCCGGCGCGAACATCACCAGGAAGGCCCAGGCGGTCAGCCGCTGGCGGCCGATGCGCTCGGCGACGAAGGCCTCGGCCCGCTCGGCCTCGGCGACCACGGCCGAATAGGGCAGGATGTAGAGCAGCGTCTCGGCCCCGTCGCCCGCAGCCGACCACGCCCACAGCGAATCCTCGCCGTCGGCGTCCATGCGCCGCGCCCCTGCCCCGCCCTTGGCCATCTCGGCCAGCAGGGCGGCGCGCTCGTCGTCGTCCGAGATTGGCAGCGCCTCGGCCGTCAGGTCCAGGGTCAGCAGGCGCCCGCCGGCCGGCAGCCGCCGCTCGGCCGAGGCGCGCAGCCACGCCGCCGGCAGGTCGATGGCCACGGCGCCGGCAAAGCGACCGGCACCGTTGTAAAGCGGCGCCGAAACCCGAAGCGTGCCCGGTTCGGCCGACGACCAGGCGAAACGGGCGCCGTGGCGCACCGCCTCGACCCAGGGCAGCGGGCCCAAGGCCGGCTTGTGCCCGTCGACGGGCCACACCGCTTCCACCGGCGGATCGACCAGGGCGACGCGGTGGTGAAGGGCGGCCTCGGCGTGCTCGGCGTGCAGGCGGGCCAGCACCGGGCCCAGCGCCGCCAGCTTGGCGCCCAACGCGGCCGGCACCTTGCCCGCCACCGAAACCTCGCCGTCGGCGGCGGCGGGAGCGGCCCCGGCCAGGGCGCGTTCGACCGCACGCGCCTGCAGCTGGACGGCCAGCTCCACCAGCTCGCGTTCCAGGCGCATGGCGGCGGCGGCGGCACGCACCGAGGTTACCAGGTATTCGGTCGAGCGCTCGGCCAGCACGGTGCGGGCACGCGCCGTCAGCTCCAGCCCCAGCTGGCGGGTGGCGCCCTGGTCCAGCCAGGTCACCACCACCAGCGGCGGCAGCGCGATCGACAGCAATAGCAGCAGCAACTTGATCCGGAGCGGCACCCTTCCATTACACCCGGCGACCGTGGCGACATCAAGGCTGGACAGCCGGGCCCGCTGGTTCTATGTCCCTGGCCATGACCAAACCCATCCATATCGTCGGCGGCGGCCTGGCCGGCTCGGAAGCCGCCTGGCAGCTGGCCTCGCGGGGGATCGCCGTCGTCCTGCACGAGATGCGCCCCCTGCGCCCCACCCCCGCCCACCAGACCGCCGGCCTGGCCGAGTTGGTATGCTCGAACTCGCTGCGCTCGGACGACGCCGACTACAACGCCGTCGGCCTGCTGCATGCCGAGATGCGCCGCGCCGGCTCGCTGATCCTCGAGGCGGCCGACGCCCACCGGGTTCCCGCCGGCGGTGCGCTTGCCGTCGACCGCGACGGCTTTTCGGGCGCCGTCGAGGCGGCACTTGCCGGCCACCCGCTGGTCGAGATCGTCCGCGGCGAACTGGCCGGCCTGCCCCCGGCCGAATGGGGGCCGACTATCATCGCCACCGGGCCGCTGACCAGCCCGCCGCTGGCCGAGGCGCTTAAAGGCCTGACCGGCGAGGACTCGCTGTCGTTCTTCGACGCCATCGCGCCCATCATCCACAAGGACAGCATCGACTTCGGCAAGGCCTGGTTCCAGTCGCGCTACGACAAGGGCGACGGCTCGGACTACATCAACTGCCCGCTGTCCAAGGACCAGTACTACGCCTTCGTCGATGCCCTGGTCGCCGGCGACAAGGTCCCCTTCCATGACTGGGAGAAGGACACCCCCTATTTCGAGGGTTGCCTGCCCATCGAAGTGATGGCCGAACGCGGCCGCGAGACCCTGGCCTTCGGGCCGATGAAGCCGGTGGGGCTGACCGATCCGCGGGGACCCAAGCCGTTCGCGGTGGTGCAGCTGCGCCAGGACAACGCCCTGGGCAGCCTGTGGAACATGGTGGGCTTCCAGACCAAGCTGCGCCATGCCGAGCAGGTGCGCATCTTCCGCTCCATTCCGGGCCTGGAAAACGCCGAGTTCGCCCGGCTGGGCGGCATGCACCGCAACACTTTCGTCAACGCCCCCAAGGTGTTGGATGGCGTTCTTCGCATCAAGGCTGATCCGCGCATCCGCCTGGCGGGCCAGGTCGCCGGCTGCGA
>JBLNBU010000064.1:0-8564 GCA_050260215.1 Actinomycetota bacterium | reverse complement strand
CCCTGGTCCTGCCGGTGGTGCTCGGCCTGGCCACGGCGCCGTGGCAGGGGGTGTTCGACTCGTACATGCTGCTGACGGGCGACTACGCCACCTTCAACACCCAAATGGCCACCCAGCTGGCCACCTACAGCGTCATCAACCTGGGCACCGCCGCGGTGGCCATCGCCGGCAAGTGGCTGGTGCTGGGGCGGACCCGGCCCGGGCGCTATCCGCTGTGGGGCGTCTATTATTTCCGCTGGTGGCTGGCCGGGCGCCTGATCGGGCTGGTGCACATCAAGTGGCTGCAGGACAGCCCGCTGATGCCGGCGTTCCTGCGCCTGTTGGGCGCCAAGGTGGGGACCGACGCCATCATCGGCGAGGTCGAGGCCGGCGCCTACGATCTGGTCACCATCGGCCGCGGCGCCACCGTCGGCAGCCGCACCCGCTTCGCCAACGCCGAGGTGGTCGGCGACCAGCTGGTGATCGGCCCGGCCGAGGTCGGCGCCTTTGCCGGCATCGGCAATTCCTGCGTGCTCGGCCACGGGGCCGTGGTGGGCGAGGGGGCCGAGCTGGAAGACCTGACCGTGCTGGCCCCGAACGCCCGCGTCGGCGCCTATGAGCGCTGGGACGGCTCGCCGGCGTCCAAGGTCGGCCAGATCGATCCCGCCACCCTGGAGTCCCCGGCCGAGGCCGGTCCCGCCCGGCGCGGCGCGCTGGCGGTGCTGTACGCCCTGGCGTTGGTGGTGCTGCCGCCGGTCAGCCTGATTCCCATTTTCCCGGCCTTCTATCTGTTCGACCGCATCGCCGACTTCATCGGCCGCTTCGTTGCCTACGACTACCTCTACTACCTGCCGGTGGTGGCGTGGCCGACGGCCATGGCGCTGATCGCGGTCACCGTGCTGCTGATCGCCCTGGTGCGCTGGCTGGTGCTGCCCAGCGTCAAGCCCGGGGTGTATTCGGTCCATTCCGGGTTCTATTTCCGCAAGTGGATCGTGGCGCTGTCCACCGAGCTGACGCTGGAAACCCTGTCGTCGCTGTACGCCACCGTCTACATGCGGGCGTGGTACCGGCTGATGGGGGCCAAGATCGGCAAGGACGCCGAGATCTCGACCAACCTTGCCGGCCGCTACGACCTGGTCGACATCGGCGAGAAGTGCTTCATCGCCGACGAGGTGGTCCTTGGCGACGAGGTCATCCGTCGCGGCTGGATGACGCTCGAGCCGGTGCGCACCGGCGCCCGCGTGTTCGTCGGCAACGAGGCGGTGGTGCCGCCCGGCACCGACATTCCCGACGATTCGCTGATCGGCATCAAGTCCAAGCCGCCCGAGAACGCCGAGATGGCGGGCGGCGGCATCTGGTTCGGCAGCCCGCCGATCAAGCTGCCGGTGCGCCAGCAGTTCGGCGACGTCGGTGCCAACTGGACCTTCGAGCCGCCGCGCTGGCGCCGCGTCTGGCGCGCCGTGTTCGAGGCGTTCGCCGTGTCGCTGCCCACCATGCTGTTCATCACCTTCGGCACCCTGGCGGTCGAGGTGCTGTCGCCGGCGGTGCTGGCCCGCGACTACGTGCTGGTGACCATCCAGTTCCTGGGCGCCTCGGTGGCGATCTCGACGGCGCTGATGCTGACCTCGGCAGCGGTGAAGTGGCTGATGATGGGTGTCTACAAGCCCACGGTGAAGCCCATGTGGTCGTGGTGGGCGTTGCGCACCGAGGCGGTGGCGGTGATGTACTGGGGCATGGCCGGCAAGGTTCTGCTCGACCATCTGCGCGGCACCCCGTTCCTGCCGTGGGCGCTGAGATTGTTCGGCACCCGCTTCGGTGCCGGCGTCTACATGGACACCACCGACATCACCGAGTTCGACTGCGTCCGCGTCGGCAGCTATGCCGCCATCAACGCTGCAGCGGCGCTGCAGACCCACCTCTACGAGGACCGGGTGATGAAGGTCGGCCGGGTCGAGATCGGCGACGGCGTCACCGTGGGGTCGTGCGCCACCGTGCTTTACGACACCCGCGTCGGCGACTTCGCCCGCGTCGGGCCGCTGACCATCGTCATGAAGGGCGAGGAACTGCCGGCCCACACCGCCTGGCAGGGCGCTCCGGCCCAGGCCTGCGACGATCCGGTGGTGGTGCCGCTGGCCGAGCCCGCCGCCATTGGCGGCGGCGCGGTGGTGCCGATGCCGCTCAGGAAGGCAGGCTGACGGGCGCGGCCACGGGCCGCGCCCGCGCTACCCGTTACTGCCGCTCGGAGCCGCCGGGCAGCACGCCCCAGAACTTGAAGTGCTTCTTGCTGTCCAGCAGGGCCTGGGTCAGGTTGGCCGGGGTCAGCGACTGGGCCGTCTTGGCCAGCTTGCCCAGGCTGCCGTCCAGCTTCACCTCGCAGTTCTTCAGCGCATACTGGATGCAGATGGAGACGAACTCCGAGCAGAACTGCGACGCGCCCTGGCGCAGGTAGAGCAGGCCCATCTCCTTCTCGATGCTGTCGATAAGCTCCTTCTCCGACGCGTTGCCCTTGCGGAACAGCGAGGCGAAGGCGCCCGACTTGGAATAGGTGAGCTTCTTGCCCTCCTCGAGCGCCTTGCCCGAGCGGTTGTAGGTCTGCCAGGCCAGGCCGCCGATGTTGTGGGCGACGTTGGGGTCGACCGCGCGCATCACCAGGTAATGCAGGTCCTTGTGGTCCTTGTCGTCGAGCGGATCGCAGTTCAGGCCCTCGCCGTTGACCTCGATGATGTAGCCCTGGGCGTAGATGCCCGCATGGGTGATGGCGCTGGCCTTGGAGTCGGTGAAGACGCCCTGGCCGGCGTGGATGAAGGTGTTGAGGACCGAATCGTCCGAGAACTTCAGCATGATGTCGCCGTCGTCCAGGTCGGCGACCTTGATCTTGGTGCCGCCCGTGTAGTGCTGATTGCCCATCTTCCGTACACTCCCTGTCATTGCGCGCGCGCCCCAATCGGCGGCGTACCGCGTGGATGTGCGATATGCCAACAGCGCACGTCAGGGTAGTGTATTGGCCTGCGTATGATTACGGGAAGTGACGGCTTGTGATCAGTTGTACGTGGAAGTATGCAGCTTGTGACGGTAATGCGTCACAAGACTGCATACGATTACGTGCGAGGCCTCAGCCCAGGGCCTTGCCGACGATCTCGCCGACGTCGCGCGACAGGCCGGGCTTGGCGCGGATGCGTTCCAGTTCGGCGCGCATCAAAGCCTGGCGGTGGGCGTCATAGCGCTTCCAGCGCATCAGCGCGCGCACCATGCGGGCCGCCACCTGGGGATTGGCGGAATCCAGCGCCAGCACCTGCTCGCCCATCAGCGCGTAGCCCGATCCGTCCCTGGCGTGGAAGCGCGGCGGGTTGGCGGCGAAACCACCAATCAGGGCGTAGATCTTGTTGGGCTCGGAGGCGTCGAAGGCGGGATGGTCCATGAGCGCGCGCACCCGGGCGGCGGCATCGGGCCAGTCGGCCATGGCCTGCAGGCCCAGCCATTTGTTGACCACCAGTTTCTCGCCCCGCCACTGGGTGTAGAAGGCGTCCAGGGCGGGCTGGGCGGCGGCGGGGCCGATGGCGACCAGGGCCGCCAGGGCCGACAGCTGGTCGGTCATGCACCGCGCGTCGCGGAACTGGCGCTCGGCCATGGCCTGCACCTCGTCGCCCCCCAACTCGGCCAGCACGCCCAGCGCCAGATTGCGCAGCCGGCGCTTGCCGATGGAGCCGGGCGACAGCGACCAGTCGTCCTCGGCCAGCTCGTCGCGCACGGCCACCAGCTGGTTGCGCCAGCGCAGGGCCAGGCCGCGCAGCAGGGCCTTGCGCGCGGCGTGGATGCCGTCGACGTCGACGGTGGCCATGCGTTCGCCCAGCACCGAGAAACCGGGCAGGGTCAGCGCCTCGGCGGCGAAGGCCACGTCGGTGCGGTCGGCCAGCACCCGGCCCCAGGCGTCGACGAAGGCCGCGTCGGCCACCGGCTCGGCACCGCCGGCGTGCTGGGCGACCATGTCCAGCAGCACCTTGGCCGCCAGCTCCTGCCCGGCGTCCCAGCGGTTGAACGGATCGCTGTCGTGGCCCAGCAGGAAGGCGCGATCGGTGTCGGAATAGGGCGCCTCGACGATCACCGGGGCCGAGAAGCCGCGGAAAAGCGACGGGATCGCCGGCTCGGCCACGTCCTCGAAGACGAAATCCTGGCGGGCCTCGGTCAGGTCGACGACGCGGGTGGTGCCCTGGGCCGCGTTCTCGCCGGCCAGGCGCAGCGCCACGTCGGCGCCACCGGCGCCGACCAGGCCCAGGCGGACGGGGATGTGCAGCGGCTCGCCGCCCGAATGCTGGGCCAGCGACAGGGTCAGCCGCCGGCTGGCGGGGTCGTGGGACCACGAGGCGGTGACCTTGGGCGTGCCAGCGCGCGAATACCAGCGCTGGAAGCGCGCCAGGTCGACGCCCGAGGCGTCGGCCATGGCGGCGACGAAGTCGTCGCAGGTGACCGCCTGGCCGTCGTGGCGGGCGAAATACAGGTCCATGCCCTTGCGGAAGCCCTCGGGCCCCAGCAGGGTGTGGATCATGCGGATGACCTCGGCGCCCTTCTCGTAGACGGTCGAGGTGTAGAAGTTGTTGATCTCGACGTAGCTGTCGGGGCGGATGGGGTGCGTCATCGGCCCGTTGTCCTCGGGGAACTGGGCCGAGCGCAGCGCGCGGCCGTCCTCGATGCGCTGCAGGCCCCGCGAGTTCATGTCGGCCGAGAACTCCTGGTCGCGAAATACCGTCAGGCCTTCCTTGAGCGTCAGCTGGAACCAGTCGCGGCAGGTGACGCGGTTGCCCGTCCAGTTGTGGAAGTACTCGTGGGCGATCACCGACTCGATGCCCAGGAAGTCGCCGTCGGTGGCGGTCTCCGGCTTGGCCAGCACGTACTTGCTGTTGAAGATGTTGAGGCTCTTGTTCTCCATCGCCCCCATGTTGAAGTGCGACACGGCCACCACGTTGTAGACGTCGAGGTCGTATTCCAGCCCGAACACCTGCTCGTCCCAGGCCATGGCCTTCTGCAGCGACGCCATGGCGTGGCCGACCTGGGTGTGGTTGCCGTGCTCGACCCAGAACCGGAGCGCCACCTCGCGTCCCGAACGGGTGCGGAAGCGGTCCTCGACCAGGGCCAGGTCGCCGGCGACCAGGGCGAACAGGTAGCACGGCTTGGGGAACGGGTCCTCCCACACCGCCCGATGGCGGCCCGCGTCCAGCAGGGCCTGCTCGACCAGGTTGCCGTTGGACAACAGCACCGGAAAACGGGCCTTGTCGGCGGTGATGGCCACGCGGAAGCGGGCCATGACGTCGGGACGGTCGGGATACCAGGTGATGCGGCGGAACCCTTCGGCCTCGCACTGGGTGCACAGCATGTCGCCGGACTTGTACAAGCCTTCCAGCGCGGTGTTGGACCACGGGTCGATGCGCACGGTGGCCTGCAGGGTGAAGCTGCCCTCGGGCACGGCGTCGACGATCAGGCGCTCGCCCTCGATGCGCCAGTCGACCGGGCCGCCGTCCAGGGTGATCGCGCGGGTGTCCAGTTCCTGGCCGTCCAGGCCAAGCGGACCGCCGGGGCCGGCCGGATTGCGGGCCAGCCTGATCTGCGAGTGCACTTCGACGAAGTCGTCCTGGATGTCGAAGGCAAGCTCGACGCTGTCGACCAGGAAGGCGGGCGGGGCGTAATCGCAGCGGCGGATGGTGGTGGTCATGGGCAGGGCGTCCCGGAAGGAGAAGGGGCTTGACGGGAGAGATGGTGCGGCACCGCGGCCGCCCCAAGCGTCACTTCATCGCGGGGTAGGTGCAGCGGAAATCCAGCACGTTGCGCGGATGCTCGTCCTTGCGATGGTCGGCGATGACCGAGTAGCCGCGCCGGTTGCAGTAGCTGTCGGCTGCCTCGACGCAGTCGTCCCAGTCGGCGAACCAGCCGAACCAGCCCTGGCAGCTGGCGGAATTGCGCTGGCCGCGGAACTGCGTCACCTGGGCGCAGCCGGCAAGCACGGCAATGGCAAGCAAAGGAGCGAGGATACGGCGTGACATCAGCGGCAATGGGAAAGGGCGGCGGGACGCAACGCTATCACATCGGCGGCGCATGGGAAGAGGGAAGGCGGCCACGCGAGGCGTTTGGGGGGGAAAGGGGGCCTCGCGTGGCCTTTGGCATGGCCGGCGGGGGGACGCCGCCATACGGTAATGGCCCTATATTGCAGAATCTGAATATTAAGTAAACCTTATAAAAGGTATGACCTCACGATGGGGCCAGGCAGCGCGACACCGCGGCCATCAGGTCCTTGGCCGAGAACGGCTTGCGCATCGCCACCAGGGCGCCGCTGGCCAGCGCCACCTCCAGCGGGTCGTCGCCATCCAGGCGGTTGCCCCCCGACATGGCGATGATCGGCGGCGGCGCCGGCAGGGCCCGCAGCGCCCGGATGACTTCGATGCCCGACACCTCGGGCATCAGGATGTCGGTGATGACCAGGTCGTAGTCGGCCAGCGGCGCCTTGAGCGCCACCGAACCGTCCTCGGCCTCGGTGACCACGTGGCCGCCGGCCTCGATGATGAAGCGCAGCGAATTGCGGACGAGCGGGTCGTCCTCGACGATCAGGATGCTTGCCATGGTGCGTCTTTGGTTGACGGAAGGGCGGGCAAAAGGACCTCGACGACGGTGCCGCCGCCGGGCCGGCTGGCAACCGTTATGCGGCCGCCGTGGTCCGAGACGATGCCGTGCACGACGGACAGTCCCAGTCCGGTGCCGCGGTTGACCGGCTTGGTGGTGAAGAAGGGCTCGAACACGCGGGCCTGGGTGGCCTCGTCCATGCCGATGCCGTCGTCGATGACCTTGAAGCGCAGAAGGGTGGCATTGGCCTCGGCGACGCCGTCCAGCACCAGCCGGACGCGGCCCTGGCGGCCGTCGGCCATGGCGTCGACCGCGTTGGACACCAGGTTCATCACCAGGCTCTGCATCTGGGTCGGGCTGCCCGACATGGGCGGCAGGTCCTCGGCCAGCTCGGTGGCGATGGTCACCCGGTTGGGCATGGCCGGGCGGACCAGCAGCAGGGTTTCCTCGATCAGGCCGGCCAGGTCCAGGCGCTGCTTGTCCTCGACCGGCTGGTGGCGGGCGAACATCAGCAGGCTCTTGACCAGGTCGCCGGCGCTGTTGGCGGCCTGCAGGATCAGTTCCAGCATCTGCCGGCGGCGGTCGTCGTCGGGGAAGGTGCCGAGCAGGAAGTCGGCGCCGCTGACGATGGGCATCAGCCGGTTGTTGATCTCGTGGGCGATGCCGCCGGCGAAGCGGCCCAGGGATTCCAGGCGCTGGGTATGGGCCAGGCGGCGTTCCAGGGCCGAGCGCTCGCGCGCCTGGCGCTTGCGCTCGATGGCATAGCGGATGGCCTGGTTCAGCAGCTCGCCGCTGGTCTTGCCCTTGACCAGGTAGTCCTCGGCACCTTCGCGCAGCGAGGCGATGGCCACCTGCTCGTCGTCCAGGCCGGTCAGCACGATCACGGCGACGTCGGCGGCGGTGTCCAGCACCCGGCGCAGCACCGGCAGGCCGACCTCGTCGGGCAGGCCGAGGTCGAGCAGGACCACGTCGAAGGCTTCGCGGCGAAGGGCTGCCAGCGCGCCAGACAGGCGCACCTCGCGGGCGGCGCGGCACCCGGGGATCGATTGGAGAGTGTACAACACCAGATTGGCGTCGCCCTCGTCGTCCTCCACCAGCAAGACCTCGACCATCGTCCCCTGCGAACCGTCCATCCAACGGACGGGAAGTGTGCACCATTTATGACAGGCAGGGGAAGAGCGGGACTAGGCGGATGGGGCTGCGCTACCATATGGGTGGAAAGCGGGAGGTGCCGATGAGCCTGTGGGGACCCAGCAAGACGGTGATGGTAACCGCCGCCGAGGCGCTGCCCGGCCGCGAGGCGGCCATGCCGGTGCCCGCCCGCCACGTGGTGCTGGGCACGCCGCTGGCCCCGCCATTCCCGCCGGGCCTTGCCACCGCCGCCTTCGCCATGGGCTGCTTCTGGGGGGCCGAACGGCTGTTCTGGCGCCTGGACGGGGTGTATTCGACCGCGGTCGGCTACGCCGGCGGCTTCACGCCCAATCCCACCTACGGCGAGGTGTGCAGCGCGCGCACCGGCCATGCCGAGGCGGTGCTGGTGGTCTTCGACCCGGCGAAGCTGTCCTATGAAACGCTGCTGCGCGCCTTCTGGGAGGGCCACGATCCCACCCAGGGGATGCGGCAGGGCAACGACGTCGGCACCCAGTACCGCTCCGTCCTTTTCGTTGCCGACGACGGCCAGCGGCGCCTGGCCGAGGCCTCGCGCCGGGAGTACCAGCGGCGGCTCGACGCGGCCGGGATGGGGGCGATCACCACCGAGATCGTCACCCTGGGCCCATTCTACTGGGCCGAGCCCGACCACCAGCAGTACTTGGCCAAGAACCCCGGCGGCTATTGCGGGCTGGGCGGGACGGGGGTGTCCTGCGGCTGAAGCTGGCGGCGGTATTCGGCCAGGGCCGCTTCGGTCGCCGCAATGGCGGCGGCCAGCCCGTCCATGACCGCCGCGTCGTCGATCACGCGCCCCGGCGCCAGCTGGCACT